>JANQAC010000002.1:50000-352916 GCA_024707255.1 Asticcacaulis sp.
AATCTTCGGGTTTGGTTAGATGAGTTGGCTGTTGAAAGGTATAATAAGCTGAATACATAGGCTTATTAAGCAAACCCGGTGAACTGAAACATCTCAGTAACCGGAGGAAAGGACATCAACCGAGACTTCCCTAGTAGTGGCGAGCGAACGGGAACCAGGCCAGTGCTCTTGTGAAATAAAGGCGAACGCTCTGGAAAGGGCGACCATAGCGGGTGACAGTCCCGTAGCCATCAAACAGCAAGAGACTCGAGTAGGGCGGGACACGTGAAATCCTGTCTGAACATGGGGGGACCACCCTCCAAGCCTAAGTACTCCTCTACGACCGATAGTGAACAAGTACCGTGAGGGAAAGGTGAAAAGCACCCCCGACAAGGGGAGTGAAACAGATCCTGAAATCGGAAGCCTACAAGCAGTCGGAGCCCCCAAGCGGGGTGACGGCGTACCTTTTGTATAATGGGTCAGCGACTTCATGTGCCGAGCAAGCTTAAGCCGTTAGGTGTAGGCGTAGCGAAAGCGAGTTTGAATAGAGCGTTAAGTTCGTCGCATGACGACCCGAAACTAGGTGATCTATCCATGAGCAGGATGAAGGTACAGTAACATGTACTGGAGGTCCGAACCGATATCTGTTGAAAAAGATTCGGATGACTTGTGGATAGGGGTGAAAGGCCAATCAAACCTAGACATAGCTGGTTCTCCGCGAAATCTATTTAGGTAGAGCGTCGAATGTATTCCTTGGGGGTAGAGCACTGGATGGATGCGGGCTGCGCGAGCGGTACCAATTTCAACCAAACTCCGAATACCCAAGAGAACTGTTCGGCAGACACACTGTGGGTGCTAACGTCCATGGTGAAAAGGGAAACAACCCTAACCTGCATCTAAGGCCCCCAAATTATGGCTAAGTGGGAAACGATGTGGGATTGCTTTGACAATCAGGAGGTTGGCTTAGAAGCAGCCATCCTTTAAAGATAGCGTAACAGCTCACTGATCAAGCGATCCTGCGCGGAAAATGTAACGGGGCTAAAGCCATGTGCCGAAGATCAGGGCTTGCATAGCAAGCGGTAGCGGAGCGTTCCGTAAGCCTGTGAAGGTCAATCGTGAGGTTGGCTGGAGGTATCGGAAGTGAGAATGCTGACATGAGTAGCGATAAAGAGTGTGAGAGACACTCTCGCCGAAAGACCAAGGGTTCCTACGTAAAGCTAATCTGCGTAGGGTTAGCCAGCCCCTAAGGCGAGGCCGAAAGGCGTAGTCGATGGGAACCAGGTAAATATTCCTGGGCCAGTATGAAGTGACGGATGCGGTAACTTGTGAGGGCTTATTGGATTGTCCTTGCAGGGAACGTGTCCCCTGGAAATAACTCATACAGAGACTGTACCCGAAACCGACACAGGTGGTCAGGTAGAGTATACCAAGGCGCTTGAGAGAACTATGCTGAAGGAACTCGGCAAATTACACGCGTAACTTCGGGATAAGCGTGACTTCACATTGGGCAACCAGTATGAAGTGGCACAGGCTAGGGGGTAGCGACTGTTTATCAAAAACACAGGGCTCTGCGAAGCTGTAAAGCGACGTATAGGGTCTGACGCCTGCCCGGTGCCGGAAGGTTAAAAGGAGTGGTGCAAGCTGCGAATTGAAGCCCCGGTAAACGGCGGCCGTAACTATAACGGTCCTAAGGTAGCGAAATTCCTTGTCGGGTAAGTTCCGACCTGCACGAATGGCGTAACGACTTCCCCACTGTCTCCAGCATAGGCTCAGCGAAATTGAATTCCCCGTGAAGATGCGGGGTTCCCGCGGTCAGACGGAAAGACCCTATGAACCTTTACTATAGCTTCGCCTTGGCGTTAGCAACAACATGTGTAGGATAGGTGGGAGGCTATGAAGCAGGGGCGCCAGTCCTTGTGGAGCCATCCTTGAAATACCACCCTTATTGTTGTTGACGTCTAACCGAGACCCGTTATCCGGGTCCGGGACATGGCGTGGTGGGTAGTTTGACTGGGGCGGTCGCCTCCCAAAGTGTAACGGAGGCGCGCGATGGTGGGCTCAGAACGGTCGGAAATCGTTCGACGAGTGCAATGGCATAAGCCCGCCTGACTGCGAGACTGACAAGTCGAGCAGAGACGAAAGTCGGCCATAGTGATCCGGTGGTCCTTCGTGGACGGGCCATCGCTCAACGGATAAAAGGTACTCTAGGGATAACAGGCTGATTTTGCCCAAGAGTCCATATCGACGGCAAAGTTTGGCACCTCGATGTCGGCTCATCACATCCTGGGGCTGGAGCAGGTCCCAAGGGTATGGCTGTTCGCCATTTAAAGTGGTACGTGAGCTGGGTTCAGAACGTCGTGAGACAGTTTGGTCCCTATCTGCCGTGGGTGTACGAGACTTGAGAGGATCTGTCCCTAGTACGAGAGGACCGGGATGGACATACCTCTGGTGGACCTGTCGTGGCGCCAGCCGCGCAGCAGGGTAGCTAAGTATGGAATAGATAACCGCTGAAAGCATCTAAGCGGGAAACTAACCTCAAAACAAGGTCTCGCTGAGGATCGTGGAAGACTACCACGTTGATAGGCCAGGTGTGGAAGCACGGTGACGTGTGAAGCTAACTGGTACTAATAATCCGATCGGCTTGATCGTTCCTCAATAAAATTTATGGAACAACAAGCATAAGTGCATACAATGTCTTCTCGAAACCCCTGTATTCTGTTGACCTGGTGGCTATGCCGGAAGGTCCCCACCCGATCCCATTCCGAACTCGGTCGTTAAGCCTTCCTGGGCCGATGGTACTTTGTCTTAAGTCACGGGAGAGTAGGTCGTCGCCAGGTCTACAGAATACAGGCGGTTTTATATAAAGCCCTTCATTACAATCCTATCAAAGAGACCGTCAGGCAAACCCGCTTGCCGGTCTTTTTGCTTTTACCGCATGAGACACTAATCTCATGCGACGGCGTAGGCAGGAGCAGCCCCGTCTGGATGGCCATAAGCCAGACAGACAAACGTAAAATGCCGGGCTGCGCTCACAGGCCCGAAACTTGGTGACGCGGGGTGGAGCAGCCCCGAGGTTTTGTGAAAGCAAAACCGAAAAACGTAAAATGCCGGGCTGCGCTCACAAGCCCGATCTCTAGGTGACGCGGGGTGGAGCAGCCCGGTAGCTCGTCAGGCTCATAACCTGAAGGTCGTCAGTTCAAATCTGGCCCCCGCAACCAAGCCTATTACACCTTCAGGTGTGACAGACTGAAGCTCACAGGAAGTCGTAACACAGACCCCCGAGGCGAAAGCCAAGGGTTTTTTGCTTGGCGGCAACCTTCGGCCAGGCACTAAAGGGTTTGGGCGTAGTCGCCGTAGAGTGTCACATAGATGTCGGACGAATTTTCGGCAGGCGTACCCTCGCAGATATGCAGAAAGGCGGCCAAGTTGAATTTGCGGCTATGCTTAGGTCGGATGGTAGTCGAATGTTTGGTCGCGATCATCCTGCTTGTTCGGCACATCTCCGAGGGGCGGATTATTGCCTTGCCTGAAGGCAATAAATCTGCGAAGCGCCGGCGGACGCGCCAGCCAGCTACGTCGATTGCAATAGATGCGTTGATCGCGGCTTGGCTTTTGCTTTGGCTTCGGCTTCGGCGTCCTCCCAAAGCCGATTTTGACGCCCCGTTTTCCTCCTAACGCAGAATGGGCGCTTTAAGCTCAATCCATCGACGCGTAGAAAAAAAACGCTGCCCATTGCGGACTCGTTTGACACCCCATGTGAATGTAGCTTATTAAATGTAGCTAAGCTACTTAAGCAAATATATGTATTCAGAGGTGTCCATGACCATCAACCGTATCGGCGATCCGCGCTCCGGCAGTGGCGGGCAAATGCTGCCTTTTGCGCAGGCAACGGAAGCCGGCGGGTTTGTGTTCGTGTCCGGCCAGGTCGGTTTCGATGCCGGCGGCGAAATTGTGCAGGGTGGCATCGTCGCCGAGACAAAACAGACCATGGATAATATCGTCGCCATCCTCGCCAAGGCTGGCTGTACCCTGGCCGATGTCGTGAAGGCCAATGTCTGGCTTGACGACACGCGCGACTTTGCGGCGTTCAACCGCGTCTATGCCAGCTATTTCGATGGCCAGTTGCCGGCGCGCTCGTGCGTGCGTTCGCAGATCATGATCGACGCCAAGGTCGAGATCGACGTCATCGCCTACAAGGCCAAATAGGGTGACGGCGGCCGTCTACGCCTATCCGTGGAATCTACACGACCTGGATGCCGATGTCGCGCGTGTCCGGGCCATGGGCGTGGATGAAATAAGCCTCGCGGCCAGCTATCACGCTGGCAAGTTCATTCATCCGGGCGATCCGAAGGCGCGGGTCTATTTCCCGGAAGACGGCAAGGTTTATTTTCGTCCCCGCAAAGCCTACGGCATCGTACAGCCGCAGGTCTCGTCCCTGACGACCGGACGAGATGTGCTGGCGGAATTGTGCAATCGGGATGATGTCGCCGTCAATGCCTGGACGGTGCTGCTGCACAATACGCGTCTGGGCATGAAGCATCCGGACCTGGGGGTGCGCAATGCGTTTGGCGATGCCTATCCTTACAGCCTGTGCCCATCGCAACCGGAGGTGCGCGCCTATGCCGTCACCTTGTGTGCTGATCTGGCGGAAAACTACCGGCTGAAAAGTCTGTTGCTGGAGACGCCGGGCTTCCTGACCTATGGCCATGGCTTCCATCATGAATTTGCGCAAGTGGTGCCCAATGCATGGCTCGATGCCATGCTGGGTTTGTGTTTCTGCCAGCGGTGCCGTGAAGGCGCGAAGGGAGACGGAATCGATGTTGATGGCCTTGCCGCGCGGATATGCGCGGCTGTCGACGCCTGGCTGGCTGGCGGCGCTGATCAGTCGCTGGATCAGTGGAACGCCGAAGATGCGGATCTGGCCGCGTTTCATCGCTTCCGCTGTCAGGTCGTGACTTCACTGGTGGCCGATATTCGCGCGGCGGTGTACCCGGCAGTGAAGGTCAAGGTTATAGCCACTTGCCAGCGGCCCCACGCCACGGCCTATCTGGAAGGGCATGATCTGACGGCACTTGATGCGGTCAGCAATGGGCTGGAACTGCCACTTTACCAGTCTTCACCTGAAGACGTGGTGGCGGATGGTGGTTATGTGCTTGATCTCGTTCCAGCGTTCCGTACCAGTGTTATCCTGCGTCCCGGTTATCCTGACATGGGTCAGGAGACCGACCTGAGCGCGGCGCTGGCGGGGCTGCGCAATCTGGGAATAGGCGATTTTGCTTTTTACAATTTCGGTATGCTGCGCCCGATGAACCTCGAATGGCTCCGGAACACGCTGACTAAAAAGGTGGCTTATGTTTGATTTCAGCGGAAAAGTGGTTCTGATCACTGGGGCTGCGGGGGGCATCGGCCGGGGGCTGTGCGAAGCTTTTCTCGGCTGGGGTGCCACGGTTTACGCGCTGGATCGCGATGCGGGCGCTCTGTCCACAATGGACACGCGCCTGAAAACGGCGGCAGTCGATCTTACCGATCTGGCGGCCACAAAGGCTGCGATCGATAACCTGGTGACGGCGCACGGACCGGTGGATATCCTGGTCAACAATGCCGGAGCGGCCGCAGCCACGGCTTTGGCGACGCTTAAGCCGGAAGACTGGACGCACGATCTTGCCATCAATCTGAGCGCCGCCTACCACTGCGTCGAGGCGGTGAAGACGTCGATGTTTGCGCGTAAATCGGGCGTCATTATCAATATCGGCACGGTCAATGCCGGCCTCGCCATTGGTCACCCGGCCTACAGTGCCGCCAAGGCCGGGCTGGTCAGCTATACGCGCTCTCTCGCCATCGAATATGGGCCGCTCGGCATTCGTGCCAATCTGGTGGCGCCGGGCACGGTCAAGACCCAGGCCTGGGCCGAACGCGCGGCGAAGAAGCCTGAGGTCTTCGACGACCTGAAAAAGTGGTATCCGCTGCGTGACTTTGCCGACCCGAAGGACATCGCCAATGCCGTCGCCTTTCTCTCCTGCGATCTGTCGCGCATGATCACCGGCATCGTCCTGCCAGTCGATGCCGGCCTGACGGCGGGCAATCCGGTACTGGCCGCGGAACTGACCCTGGAAGCATTCTGATGGCGCTCGATCTCGACCCCATACTCGACTTGCCCCTGACGGCACGCATCAAGGGGCTGCCTGCGTCCGCCGAAGGCTTGCCTCTGCGCGAGGCCGGCGCGCAGGGCTGGAAACTGCTCGATGGCTCGATCCCAATGTCGGCGGCGGTGATCCGCAGCAGTGTGCTGACGAAAAATCTGAATGCTTTCCAGACCTATATCGATCAGGCAGGCGCGAAACTGGCGCCGCACGGCAAGACCAGCATGTGCCCGCAACTCTTCGACCGCCAGTTGGAAGCCGGTGCCTGGGGTATGACGGTGGCGACGGTTTCCCAGGCGAATACGGCGCTGGATTTCGGGGTCCAAAACCTGCTGATCGCCAATGAACTGGTCGGGGAGGCTGAGATTCGCGCCTTGTCGGCCCGCCAGGACGCGGCACCCGATACATTGATCCTCAGCCTAGTCGACAGCCTGGCGGGCGTAGAACGGCTGGAAGCGATCCTGACAAGCGCTGGCGCCAAAAGACCTTTCCAGATGATGGTCGAACTCGGTCTTTCCGGTGGGCGGACGGGGGCGCGTACGCGTGACCTGGCGCTGGAAATTGCCCGCTGTGTGGCGCGATCGCCTAAACTCACCTTGCGCGGTGTCGAAGGCTATGAAGGCCTGATCGTCACTGACGATGCCAAGGCGGATGCCACCCGCGTCAATGCCTTCCTCGATGACCTGCTGGGCCTGTTCGATACCTGCCATGCCGAAGGGCTGTTTACCGGCGAGCCTGTCATCAGCGCCGGCGGTTCGGCCTATTTCGACCTGGTGGCGCGCGGCCTGAAAACCGAGGGCATTACGCCCTTGCTGCGCAGCGGCTGTTACCTGACCCATGATACCGGTTTCTACAACAAGCTGTTGGCCCATGTCGGTGAGCGTGAGGTGCTTGGTCCGGCACCGGCGCTTCAACCCGCGCTTGAGGTCTGGGCTCAGATCGTTTCCCATCCGGAGCCCGACCTGATCATCGTCAATGCCGGCCGCCGCGACCTGTCAGACGATTCTGCCCTGCCCAAGGTCGAATACCATGCCGTGCCGGGCGAGGGCGCCAAGGCGCAGGCCGTTAAGGGCTGGTCATTTTTCCGCATGAACGACCAGCATGGCTATATCCGTCTGCCGCACGGCGCTCAGGTCAACATCGGCGACTATGTCGGCCTTGGCATCTCGCATCCCTGCACCACCTTTGACCGCTGGCCGGTCATTCTCGAAGTCGATGACGCTTATTCAGTCATCGGCGCGCTGAAGACGTTTTTCTAAGAGTACCCGCCTATGTCACCTGTACCTGCCGATATTCTCCTGCGCGATGGCCTTGTCTTCGATGGCAGTGGTGACGCACCTTTCCGGGCGGATATCGCCATCCGCGACGGACTGGTCATCGCGATCGGCGACCTGCCCCACCTTTCGGCGCGTAAATGCTTCGACCTCGCGGGAAAGGCTGTGGCGCCCGGTTTTATCGACGTTCATTCGCACGATGATTACGCGTGCATCCGTCAGCCGGAAATGACGGCCAAGATCAGCCAGGGCGTGACGACGGTCGTGGTCGGCAATTGCGGCCTCTCGATTGCGCCGCTGCGTTTCCCGAACGAACCGGAAGAACCCTTCAACCTGCTGGGTGACTCAAGGGCCTTTGCCTATTCCAGCTTTGCCGACTACGCGACGGCGATCGATCAGGCGCGGCCGGCGGTCAATGTGGCGGCGATGGTGGGCCATACCACCTTGCGCCAGATTTGTTTGCCAGACCTCAAAAAGGCCGCCTCCCCGGTCGAACGCAAGCAGATGCAGGCTTTGTTGGCCGAGGCACTGGAGGCAGGTGCCGCAGGTATGAGTTCCGGCGTCTATTATCCGCCGGCCGCCGCCGCCGATCTCGATGAACTGACCGCCCTGGCGGAGACGGTAAGCGCTCACGGCGGCGTCTATGCCACGCATATTCGCAGCGAATATGACGGCATTCTCGAAGCCTTGGAAGAGGCATTCACGACCGCCAGCCCGACCCAGACACCGCTGATTATTTCGCACCACAAGTGCGCGGGGGTGCGCAACTGGGGGCGCTCGGTCGAGACGCTGGGCCTGATAGACAAGGCGGCGAAAGCCCAGCCGGTCGCCATGGATTGCTATCCCTATACGGCCGGATCATCGGTGCTGAATCCCGACCTGTGCGACGGTGAGATCAAGGTGCTGATCAATTCGTCGGAAACCCATCCGGACCAGGCCGGGCGTTATCTCCATGATATCGCCGGTGAATGGGGCATTAGCGAACGCGACGCTGCCGTTCGGCTGCTGCCGGGCTATGCCTGCTACTTCCAGATTCACGAAGACGATATGCGCCGGATTTTGGCGCATCCGCTGTGCATGGTTGGTTCCGACGGCCTGCCAAATGACAAGAACCCGCATCCGCGCCTGTGGGGCACCTTCCCGCGCGTGCTGGGGCATTATGCCCGTGAAGAGAAGCTGTTCCCGCTGGCCGAGGCGATTGCCAAAATGACCGGGTTGCCGGCCAAGCGCTTTGGCTTCCATGATCGCGGCCGGATCACCATTGGCATGGCGGCGGATATCACCGTCTTTGACGCCGATACCGTGGCTGACCGCGCCACTTTTGAGAAACCGGTGCAGATTTCGGCCGGCATCGAAGAGGTTTTCGTCAACGGCGTCCATAGCTGGTCGCACGGGCAGGGGCTGGCGCGCGCCGGCGGCTTCCTGTCACACAAGACAATCGCAGCCGCAACCGCCATAGCTGGCGAATAACCGTTACAGGGGGAAACACTGATGCCGACACCTGGCCTTTCATCCGCCGCGAATGCACCTGAGAAGACCCCTGGGGGGCGGTGCTGATGTTCTGCGGCCTGTTCGCCATCTTCGGCTTCGTCACCTGGCTGAACGGCCCGCTGATCACCTTCTCCAAGCTGGCCTTTTCCTTGAGCGATGTCGAAGCCTTCCTGGTGCCGTCGGTCTTCTATCTCTCCTATTTCTTCCTGGCCCTGCCCTCGGCCTTTATCCTGCGCAAGACCGGCATGAAGGCCGGCATGGCGCTGGGGCTTCTGATGATGGCCGTGGGCGCCGCCGGCTTCGGCCAGTTCGCCTCCATGCGAATGTTCCCGCCGACGCTGGTATCGCTGTTCATTATCGGCGCCGGTCTCTCCCTGCTGCAAACGGCGTCCAACCCCTATATTTCCGTGCTGGGGCCCATCGAATCGGGCGCGCAGCGCATCGCCTTGCTCGGTATCTTCAACAAGCTGGCCGGCGCCGCCGCCCCCTTCGTCATCGGCACCCTGATCCTAAATGGCATCGGCCAGATGCAGGCCCAGGTCGACGCCGCCCCCACCACCGCCGCGCGAGACCTGCTGCTTAATGCCTTCGCGGCCCGCATCCACATGCCCTATCTGGTCATGGGCGCCTTCCTCGCCTTGATCGCTTTCCTGGTCTACAAGTCGCCCCTGCCCAATATCAGCGATGACGCCAATCCCGGCACCGGCAAGGGCTTCTGGGCCGCCCTGCCGCAGATGGTCTTCGGCTTCCTGGCCATCTTCTTCTATGTCGGCGTCGAGGTCATGGCTGGCGATGCCGTCGGCACCTATGGCAACGGCTTCCACCTGCCGGTCGACAAGACCATCTTCTTCACCAGCTACACCATGGTCGGCATGTTGATCGGCTATATCTGCGGCCTGATCGCCATTCCGCGCTTCATAAGCCAGGAACGCTACCTCGTTTTCTCGGCCGTGCTCGGTATCCTCTTCAGCATCGGTGCCTTCCTGACAAAAGACTATGTCTCCGTCGCCTTCGTCTTCGCGCTCGGCTTTGCCAACGCCATGATGTGGCCGGCCATCTTCCCGCTCGGCATCCGCGGCCTGGGCAAGCTGACCGAGTTCGGCGCCGCCTTCCTGGTCATGGGCATTATCGGCGGCGCGGCCATCCCGCAGCTTTTTGCCCACCTCAAAGACCAGTACGGCTTCCAGCTCGTCTTCCTCTGCCTCATGGTCCCCTGTTATGCCTATATCCTCCTGTTTGGCGTGCTGGCGGGACGTAAAGCAAAATAAGGTCGTGTTGATATATGGTGTAGTTTTGCTACAAGGCAGGCATGACTGTATTGAATGACATCCTGACCACCATCCGCGAACGTGCCCCGCATGAAGAGGGCGTTAATCTGAAAATCGGCGAGGAAATCCTGCGTGACCCGGCCATGGTGGTCGATGTCAGCATCAAGAGCTTCGCCAGCCGTATCGGGGTCAGCGAACCGTCGGTGATACGTTATTGCCGGTCGATCGGCTGCGATGGCTTTAAGGAGTTCAAGAAGCACCTTGCGCAGTCCCTGGTACTGGAACAGAAATTCGCCAAGGCCCCCACCTCGGTCGGCGGTGAGGAGGGCAGCAGCCAGACCGGCGACGAACGCTTCGACCGCCTCACCACCAGCGTTGCCATCGCTCTGCGCTCAGTCAGCGAAACCGAACATTTCGAGCAGATCGACGCGGCGGCGAAGACGCTGATGGCGTCTCCCATGATCGCCGTTTTCGGCCTGGGTGGTTCGTCCGCAACCCTGGCCATGGAGGCGCAGAACCGTCTGTTTCGCTTAGGCTTGCGCGTTGTCGCCCACGTCGATAGCTATATGCAGCGGATGACGGCCGCCACACTGAAAAAGGGCGATACCGTCCTGATTATCTCAGCCACCGGCCAGCCCGAAACCCATGCCGAAAGCGCCCGCATCGCCCGCAGCTACGGGGCGACCTGCATCGCCATGGCGCCGCTGAAAAGCCCTTTGGCCAAAGCCTCGGATATCCTGATCCCGATCGAGTTGGCGACGGATGTACCCTATCATCAACCCAATCCGGTGCGTTTCGCCCAACTGTTTGTGCTCGACTGCATCGCCGATCGTGTGGCTCTGATCCTGGGCCGGCCGGCGATGGAAACTCTGCGCCGGGTGTCCTCCGCCGTTTCGCCGCAACAGCATTACCTGCCTACGGGCGATTAACGGGCGTCATATCCAGCGTCAGTACCTCGAAAGGTTTCAGATGCAGGGTGACGGGCTTGCCGGCTGTCAGCGTCATAGTTGGTGTCTTGGCGCCTTTCCGGGGACTGCGGGCTGTGTAGATCGTGGCGGCATCCATTGGCAATTCGAGCGCGATGCCGATATCCACCGCGAAGTCCTGCGCCTTGTCGGACGGATTGCGGAGGGTGATGATGCCCTTCCGCGGTGCCCAGGCCGCCCAGCCATAGACATCCAGCCGGCCGGGATCGCCGCCGATCCAGTGCGTATCCTTCAGCACATCGGCATTGGCGCGCGACCAGTCTGCCGCCTCGGCGAGATTATCCCAGTCCGCGGGTTTCAGCAGGGACGGCGTGATATACATTTCCTGAAGGGCCGTGCCACTGCCGAAATAGGAGTGAATTTCGTCGGCGAACTCCTGTTTCGGGTCGCTGTCCAGACCAATCGCGTGCTGAGCATAGATCAGACCATGCACCATGAGCGAGTTGAGAGGGAACAGCGGCCCGCCGATAACGATATTCTGGTAGGTTTCGCGATCGCGATAGGTCATCCATCGCTGTCGGGGGGAGCCTACACCTGTGAAGGCATGGTCCTGGCCGCCGTGCCAGATGGAATCGGCGTACATCAGCCAGGCGGGCGAGGGGTAGGTGCCTGTAGTGACATTGATGAACAGGTCTGGACGGGCTTTGCGCAGGTCATCGATCAGATGGATGGCAGCGTCGAAATCACTGTTGAACCGGCTGCCGGGAAAGACCTTGGCGGCATTACCTGTGCCATCGAGTTTGAACTGGTTGACGCCCTGAGTGGTGACCAGGTCGAGCGTGACCTTACGGAAATTATCGTAATACTTTGGGCCGGAGAGGGCGAAGCCGCCATCAATAATCTCATAGCCGGTGTTCGGCACATTGGCGATGCGCGCCGCCTTGTTCTTGTTGTAGCCGCCCCATGGCGACAGCCAGGCGCCTGGCGCCGCACCATATTGGGCGGCGGCGTCGCGCAGCGGGATGAAGCCGTTCGGAAAGGCCTTGCTGAACGCCCATTGGCCGCTGAGATCGTCCCAGCCATCATCCAGCAGGAAGGAATCGATCTTGACGCCGCGTTTGACGGCCAGTGCCTCACCAAAAGCATGGATGCGGTCCAGTGCGTCGGCTTCGGTATAGGTGGTGTCGTATCCGATGTCGTACCAGGAATTATAATGCAGGAAGGTGCGGTAGGGATGGGCGCGCTCCGCCTCGATATAGCTCAGGAAGTCGCGCCGCAACTGGCCCGGCGCGGTGACGCCGATGACTGCGGAGTAGCTCAGGCTCTGGCCTTTGCGCAGAGGCAGGGCATTGTCGATCTGCGTCCATGCCTCGTCTGATTCCACAATGGCATGACTGTAGGCGAGCGGATTTTCAAACATCACATAATCATTGCCGGCAATGACCGGTGAGCCGTTGACCTTGCCGCAAATTTCCGCCCCAGGTGCATTCAGACCCATCAGGCGAACCTGGGGGATCATCTCATCCTGCTTCAGCGCCGTGATGGTGACGACTTCACGCACATATTTGGCCCCTTCGGGCTGAATCAGCCGCCAGTCAATGCGCAGCCGGTTCTCTTTGTCGATAAAAGTGCCTTGGATTTCCTGCCGCACTTGCATTTCGGAATGGCGGGAAGCCTTTGCGTCACCGGGCAGGGTTACGACGCGCAAGGGGGCGTCAAGGGTCAGATCGGCCAGGGTCAGGGTCTGGCCTGTGTTCAGCGAGACCGTGAAAGGTGCAGTGACGATCAGGGTGCGGTCGTTAAGCTTGTCGGAAAACCGGAAATCCGCCACCTGTCCCCCATCTGCCGTCCAGGTCAGGGCGGCGTTCTGGTTGCCGAAGGACTGTTGGTCACCGGCAAAGGCTGCCGAATGTGGTCCGGGCAGGCTCAGGAGCGCCAGAAGCGAGACACAGGCTTTGATAGGCGACATCAGTTTTCCTTTTTTGTAGCTTCGCTACATTATATGGGCTACAATTTTCGAATAAGTCAATTTCGAAATTGACGCCTTGAGGCTGCATGTATTGGTGGTGGCTGTAACCAGGCCGCTAGAGGTGAAAATATTGGAAAATGAAAGAAAATTCCTGCTTGTTGCGTGATTTGCCTCTGGTCTCAGTATTGCGGAATTGCAACAGATGGACTTTTAATTGTCATATAATTTCAGGGAATGTGTAACGGAGTTTGACATTTGTAGCGAATGTAGCATCATCCATGTAGCTCGTGTAGCTGGGAACAGATAAAAAAGGGATGATAAGAGGATGAGTATCTGGAAGAACAAATGCAGTGTATCGCGCACAGCGTTAACCATGGCCCTGTTTTGCGGGTTGGCTGGCATAACGGGGCAGGCTATGGCCGCGCAGGATGCACCGGCCGAGGCGCAAGGCGCCAGCCCCGATGACACTACGTCCGTAGTGGTCGTTGGCTCCCGAAAGGCGCTCAAGACGGCACAGGATCTCAAGAAAACGGCCGATACGGTTGTCGATTCCATCACAGCCACGGATATCGGCGCCTTCCCTGACAAGTCAGTCGCCGAAGCCCTGCAGCGCGTGCCGGGCGTGACCGTCATGCGCTCGGTGGCGGGTGGCGATGTCATGCACTTTCCAGCGGAACCGACAGGGGTCATCATCCGCGGGCTCCAGCAGGTCAAGGCTGAGTTCAACGGCCGGGATATCTTCAGCGCCGGTTCGGCCTCGGGCCTGAGCTGGGAAGACGTATCGCCGGAAATGCTGGCCGGTGTCGATACCTACAAGAACCTCACGGCGGAAATGCTCGAAGGCGGCATTGCCGGCACGGTCAATCTGCGTACCCGTCTGCCATTTGACCAGAAAGGCCAACTCATCTCCGCCACGATCGAGGGCGATTACGGCGACATCAGCGAGAAGTGGACGCCCTCGGGTTCGGCGCTTTATTCCAACCGCTGGCGCACTGAACTGGGTGATTTCGGCTTCCTGGGTGATATTGCCTATTCGGATATTGAGACCACCAGCCAGGGCGCCATCCTGCCACGCATGATGCCCTTTGCCGCCGGCACCTATACCGACCAGATGAACTACATCCCCTCGGGCATCAGCTATAACAACACCGTCTATGACCGCACCCGCAAGGGCATTTCCCTGGCGGGCCAGTGGGCCAGCACCGACAACCATTTCAAGGCGACGCTTCAGTATAACAAGTCGACCTATGAAAACACCTGGAACGAAGACCAGTTGCTCAGCTACTGGGCCTGGGTCGATCCGGCCACAACCAACGAATCGACGGTCTGGACCGACGGTTCCCTGATCGCACCGCCAGATGCGCCAGGCTTGGGTATCAATGAAGCCGGCGGCGGCACGCCGTTCACCTTCGGCAGCAATGGCATGTTCCAGACCGGCGTTATAACGGCCTCGGCCGGCGGCTGGGGCTATGGTAGTATCGCTGACTGGTCTACCGGAGAATATGCGGCGGGTTCGACGGATCAGTATGGCACCTATGGCCAGTATGGCATCAAGGATGCGAACGGAAATGACCTGCCGATTTATCAGCCGTGCCTGGCGTCAAATGTCACCCACGCGGGCCAGCCCTGCCGGCTGGGCCCTTCGGTTAATCTAGCGACACGTTACTCAACGGAAAGCCGGACAGTCGAGGATACGGCGCTCAATTTCATCTGGACGCCGACCGACCGGCTCAAGCTGACCTTTGATGCGCAGCATGTCCTGTCCGTCAATACGCACTACGATATTACCTACCGCAACGGCACCTACGCCAATCTGGCCGTTGACCTGACAGGTGACCTGCCGAAGCTGAATTTCGAGCTGCCGTCCGGCTACAATGTTGTCGGCACCGATCCGATGTCCGACTACCGCAACTACTTCAATGAATCGATCATGGATCACCTGGAAGATTCCAAGGCCACCATGAACGCGGTCCGCATCGATGGCGCCTATGCCTTCGACGGCCCGTGGCTCAGTGAAATCCGTGCCGGTGTCCGGATGTCGGAACGGGACCAGCTCAATCAGTGGTCGGCCTATAACTGGCAGTCGATTTCGAGCAACTGGGGTGCCAATCCCGCTGATTCCTTCCACCTCGATGCGCCGGCCACGGCCAATTTCGCAGGCTATCCGGGCACTTACTGGCAGACGCGGACCTTCGGCGATACCGGGTTGCTGGACGGCCTGATCGGACAGAGCCAGTTCGTCACCATCAATCCTGACTATCTCAAGGATATCAATTTGATGGAGCAGACCTTCGGCATGACGGCCCAATCGGCTGGCGGCACGAAGACGCCATCGTCGAACTGGGACCCGATCTGCATGCGTGCCGCCAATATTGCCGGCAGTTGCTTCCAGCCGGGTGAAATCCTCAATGTCAACCTGAAGCAGGATTCGGCCTATGCCATGCTGAAGTTCGGTGGTCCGGACGCCACAGTCTTTGGCGGCGGTATCACCCTGTCGGGCAATGTCGGTGTGCGGGTGGTCCAGACCAACCTGACCAGCATCGGCGCGACCAATTTCGCCGTGCCTTTCACGTTTGATGAAACCAACTGCCTGCCGCTGACGCCGGAACAGATTGCCGCCCTGGGGCCCAACCAGTATGCGATTTCGCCGGGATGCCTGGGCCAAAACTCGCTGGACGATCAGGCTTTCTCAGATGGCGGCTATTCAAGCTCGACCGTCAAGACCAAGCATACCTATACCCTGCCCAGCCTGAACCTGAAGTTCTCGCTGCCGGATAACTGGATCGTGCGCATCGCCGCTTCGCGCGGCATGTACATGCCGGATATCGGACTGCTGAAGAACTACACGACACTGCAACGCAGCTATGTGCCGCAATCGGCGATCACCGTTGGTAATCCGAGCATCGTGCTGGATAGTGCCGGTAATCCAAGTAGCTATATCTACGGTTATTCCGGCAGTACGGGCAATGCGCGTCTGAAGGCTATCACGGCGGACCAGTTCGACCTGTCGGTCGAGCATTATTTTGCCGAGGTCGGTTCGTTCAGCTTCGATATCTTCTCGAAGAAGTTCCACGACTACATCCAAAACGGCACCTTTGTCGTGCCGATGACCCACAATAGCGTCACCCGCGATGTCGTCGTGAATGGCCCGGTGAATGGTGACGGCGCCAGCGTCAAGGGCTTTGAATTGGCTTATCAGCGCTACTTCACCTTCCTGCCCGCACCGTTCGATGGCTTCGGCCTCCAGGCCAACTACACGCATCTGCATAATGAAGGCGTGAAGAACAGCAACCTGACGCTCGATACATCGGATGGCTCGACCATTACGCGTTCGGCCCAGGACGGCATGATCAATCCGGGCCGTCTGGAGCAGTTGTCGGATGATTCCTACAACCTGATCGTGATGTACGACAAGGGGCCGTTCGGGGCGCGTCTGGCCTATAACTGGCGTTCCAAGTACGTCAACTCAGTCAACGACTGCTGCATCGGCTTCCCGGTGTGGAACGACGCTGAAGGATTCCTTGACGGCTCGCTGCGTTATGCGATCAATTCCCATACGGAAATCGATCTCCAGGGCACCAATCTGCTCGATACCCGGCCCAAGATCTACCAGGAGGTTCAGGGGCCAACGGCGGCCAATCCCGACCAGGCACCGCTGTTCCTGCCGGCAGGGACTTTCGCCTTCGATCGCCGTGTTCAGTTGAGCGTGCGGTTCAAGTACTAAAACTCTGGAGTGGTCCGGGCGTTGGTCTGGACCGGACCCATGCTTTCTCCCGCCGTTCCCCGGTGGCATGGTTGTACTCCGGGCGCGCAGCCGATCGGCTGCGCGCCACTTTTTTCATTTTAAGAGCAGATAAGACATGACGGACGCCAAACTCCAAAAAGTCGTCATTCTGGGCGGAGGGACAGCCGGCTGGATGGCGGCGGCCTGCCTGGCCAAGGTCTATGGCGCAAGCCTCTCCGTCACGCTGGTTGAATCCGCCGAAATCGGCACGGTCGGCGTCGGAGAATCGACCATCCCGATGATCAACCTGTTCAATGCCATTCTTGGTATCGATGAAGCCGATCTCGTTCGTGAGACAGAGGCCACTTTCAAGCTGGGTATCGAGTTTGTCGACTGGACCCGGAAAGGTCACAGCTATCTGCATCCGTTTGGTGCCTATGGCGTGAACATGGAGGGTATTGGCTTTCATCACTACTGGCTGCGACTGGCGGTCCACGAGGGCGCTAAGGACTACGGCCAGTTCAATATGGAAACCCTGGCGATCCGCTCGGGACGATGTGGTCCGACCCAGACCGACCTGCCGCAGATCAAGCTCAACAAGGCGTATCAGTTCGACGCCACCCTCTATGCCGCCTTTCTCAGGCGTTACAGCGAGGCGCGTGGCGTCAGGCGGGTCGAGGGGCGGGTAAACGACGTGCATCGCAACCCTGAGACAGGCGATATCACGAGCCTGATACTCGAAGACGACCGGACGATTGAAGGCGATCTGTTTATCGATTGCTCCGGTTTCGCCGCCCTGCTGATCGGCAAGACACTGGGTGTTCATTTTCAGGACTGGAGCCAGTGGCTGCCGTGCAATCGTGCGGTTGTTGCGCCGTGCGAAACGGCGGGCGCGCCTTCGCCCTTTACCCGCGTCACGGCCTATGAGGCCGGCTGGCAGTGGCGGATTCCGCTCCAGCACCGGACAGGCAATGGATATGTCTTTTGCGATGGTTTTGCCGCCGAAGACGAAGCCACCCAAAGCTTGCTCAGTCGGTTGGAAGGCAAGGCTCAGGCCGAACCGCGCGTGCTCCGGTTCACGGCCGGCCACCGCACCCGCATGTGGGAAAAGAATGTCGTTTCGCTCGGCCTGGCGTCCGGGTTCCTGGAGCCCTGGAATCGACTTCGATCTATCTGGTCCAGAGTGCCCTGGCGCGCCTGATGGCGTTGTTCCCGCGCGGGCCGGTAAATGCCGGTGTTCGGTCGAAGTTCAATGACGACATGAACGCCGAATATGAATGCGTCCGCGATTTCCTGATTGCCCATTACAAGCTGACGGAACGTGACGACACGCCGTTCTGGCGCATGTGCCGCGACATGGATATCCCCGACCGGCTGCAAATGCGGCTGGAGGCTTTTAAAAGCGACGGGGTGCTGCTCGAATTTCCCCAGGATCTTTTCAAGGAGTCGAGCTGGTTTTCCGTGCTGATGGGGCAGGGGCTGCGTCCGAAAACCTATCACCCCCTGGCCGACGCCATGCCGCGGGAGGAGTTCCTGAACCGGATGGGGCAGTTGCGCAAGATGATTGGCCAGCGCGCCTCGGCCCTGCCCACACATAGTCAGTACATTTCTCATCTGAAAGGCCGCCAATGAAGACCTGTCTTTTGCTTCTCCTGATATGGCTGACGCCCGCCGTGGCGGCGGCAACGCCAAAACTGGCCGTGGTCAGCTACTGGGGTCAGCGAGTCGAGAATTTCGACCACATCCCCGATCATACGGTGGCCCTGATCAACCCTTCCAGCGGTATACTGGTGGAGGACTCTGTCGCTACGCCGGTTGACAATATCGGCGTCTATAAGGATGTCTTCCGCCGAGCCAAAAAGCACGATATTCGCCTCTATGGCTATGTGCCGACTGGCTATTTCAGTCACGACTGCAATTCGGACGGCAAGTGCCAGACCTGGGAACGGATCGAGTCGCAGGTGAAGATCTATTTCGAGAAAATGCCGGACCTTCAGGGCATCTTTTTTGATGAAACCGCACCGGCCGATTATGACTGCGCCCTGTTCAGTGCCGAATACGAAAAGCTGCGGGCACTCGTTGCCAAGTACCGACCCGGTGGAAAGATCATATTCAATGTCGGGATGCCTGACATCTGTGCCGTTGCCGCCACTGCGCCAGGCGAGATGATCGTGCTGTTCGAGAATGACGGCCGGCACTATGTCAATGATTACAAGCAGATCAAGGCGGCCACCGATCAGGCAAAAACCAATGGCACCGAGGTCTGGCATATCATCAACAACATTCCGACCGGTAAGGAATTGGAGGCCGTCTTGCGTGCTTCCGACGTCTATGCGCCGGACTATCTCTACGTGATAGATGTCAGTGGCGACTGGCAGGCGGGCTTCGATACCTATGGCGATCTGCCATCCTACTGGAACGCCGAGATCAGGGCACTGACCGGCAACAATAAATAAACAGGGACATTCTCATGACACTCAAAACCAAACTCCTGATCGCCGGTGCCGTGATGGCCCTGGCAATGCCATTTTCGGCTCTGGCTCAGCCTGTGGCAAAGGGCGTGTGGCTGGGCAATACGGACGGCGCCGCGAAGACGCCGCCCATGGGTTGGAACAGCTGGAACGCTTTCCGCACCGAGGTCGATGAGGCCAAGGTGATGGGCGCGGCGCAGGCTCTCGTCGATGACGGCCTGGCGAAGAAGGGCTACACCTATGTCAATCTCGATGATGGCTGGTGGCTGAAGCGCCGCCTCACCGACGGGCGAATGATCATCCGCACGCAGATATTTCCTTCGGCGAAGACACCCGACGGCACCACCAGCTTCCGCGGCTTTACCGACCGTTTGCATAGTATGGGCCTGAAGGCCGGACTCTATACCGATGTCGGCCATAATGCCTGTTCGCAAGCCTATGATCTGCATTCGCCCAACCTGCCGGAAGGCACGGTCGAGGAGCGCCAGGTCGGCCTCGATGGCCATGTGTCGCAGGACATCAATCTCTATTTCAAGGAATGGGGCTTTGATTACCTAAAGGTCGATGCCTGCGGCCTGGCAGATTTCGCACCGGATTCGAAGCTGGTGAAGGACAACGGCTATATCGGCCTGACGCCGGAAATCGACCGCGCTTCGCTCAATCGCACAGACAGCGCCAGAGTGGAGCAGCGCTATGCCGCAGTGGCCGCCGCCCTGAAGCAGGCCAATCCGGATAATGACTACGTCTTCTCGATGTGCAACTGGGGCATGGCCAATGTCCGCGAATGGGGCAAGGATGTCGGCAGTTCGTGGCGGACCTCCAGCGACATCACGCCGAACTGGTCGAGCATGCTGCACAATTACGACAGCGCGGTGAAGCGCGCGCTCTATGCCGGGCCTGGCCACTGGAACGATCCGGACATCCTGTTCATCGGCGCCGGCGATTTCGATGCCGATCACCTGACCGAGGCACGCACGCACTTCACGCTGTGGGCCATGATAAATGCGCCACTGCTGATCAGTTACGACCTGCGCCAGGCGCCGCAATCGCTGCTCGACATCTGGGGCAATAGTGACCTGATCGCCGTCAATCAGGACCCCGCCGGCAACCAGGCGATTGTCGCCTACGATTCCGACGACGCGCAGATTCTCGTCAAGACCATGGCTGACGGGCACAAGGTCGTGGCCTTGTTCAATCGCACGGCCTCGCCCACCAAGGTGAACCTGCTGGCCAGCCACCTGAAACTGAAGGGTGAAGCGCCGGTTCAGCTCACCGACCTGTGGTCGAAAGCCGGCATCGCCTTCACCGGTGAGACCGAAGTCGAACTGGCGCCGCATGAAACCCGCGTCTTCTCGGTTCAGGGCGCGCGCGAACTGACGGATGGCGTCTACCTGTCGGAAATCCCCGGCGCCATCAATGTGGCCGACGATGGCGTGCGTGAGCCTCAGCTTGATCCGACCGTGCACCGGATGATCGATCCGTGGGCCGGCACGCGCTCGGGCGGTTCACGCCCGCAATATGCCGGCTGGGGCGGCGCGCAGGCAGATATGACGCCCTATGCGCAAGCCTTGCAGATTGGCGACCATACCTATGACAGCGGCATCGGCGTACTTGGCAATTCGCTGATGCAGGTGAAAAATGACGGTTACAGCACTTTCCGCGCTACGGTCGGCGTCGATGATTCCACGTCGAACCGCGATCGCGCCGTGACCTTCGCCGTATATGCTGACGGCAAGCTGGTCGCTAAAACGCCGCCGCTTAAATTCGGCGACGCGGCCCGCGATATCTCCGCCGATATTGCCGGTCACAAGATCATCGAACTGCTGGCGACGGATGACAGCGCGGCCAATGAACAGCCGGTCGTCGTCACTTGGGGCCTGGCTCGGTTACAAAAATAGCCATGCAGCCCTGCAAGAGTCTGACCGGCGTCACGCACGAGACGTTCTGGAACGATATCGTCCCGGCGAACGAACCGGTCGTCTTGCGCGGGCTGTGCGGGGATTGGCCGTCGGTCACGGCCGGGGGACGATCGGACCAGGCCATGGTTGATTACATGCGCCATTTTGACAGTGGCGCGGCGGTTGAATATTTGTCTGCCGCGCCTGATGTCAAAGGCGAATTCTTTTACGGCGATAGCCTGCGTACGCGCAACTTCCGGAAGGGACAGGCGTCGCTGGCTGAGGTTCTGAATCGCCTGCTGGCGGAAACGCAAGCCCCGCCGCCGGCGCTTTATAGCCAGTCCACGCCGGTCGATGCGATCCTGCCGGGGTTTCCGGAACAGAACCTCAACCCATTGCTCCCCGCCTTAACCCGGCCGCGCATCTGGATCGGCAATGCCGTGCGTGTCCAGACCCATTACGACCTGTCGGATAATATCGCTGTCGTCGTGGCCGGGAAAAGGCGCTTTACCCTGCTTCCGCCGGATCAGTTGCCCAATCTTTATATCGGACCTTTCGAGCAGACCCTGGCCGGCTCACCTGTCAGCCTGGCAGATATTGAGCGGCCAGACTTTCAGAGATTCCCAAAACTGCGGGACGCTCTGGCTGCCGGGTATATCGCCGAACTGGAGCCGGGCGACGCGATCTATATCCCCTACGGCTGGTGGCATCATGTTCGCAGCCTGTCCACGCTGAATGTTCTGGTGAACTACTGGTGGAATGAGGCGCCGTCTCATCTTCAGGCGCCATACGGCGCCTTGCTGCACGCCATGCTGCTGGTGCGCGATATGCCGGTGCGACAGCGTGCCGTCTGGAAGACGATGTTCAATCATTTCGTCTTCTGCGAAAACGGCGATCCCGGCGCACACATAGGGTTGAACGATCAGGGAGTCATGGCGAAATTGACACCCGCCCAGCACAGTCGCGCATTGGAACAACTGGTTCTGGGATTGGAACGGCAAAGGCGTGGACATTGACCTTGGCACCCAACAGGCCGAAACCGGCCACTGCCGCGTTCCAGGTTATGATGGATTGACCAATGCCTTGCCTGGCATCGCCCATGTTTGTCTTCTATCCAATAAGGAAGCCCTTGTTCGAAGGATAGCTCCACTAAGCATGGCCTTATGTATGGACGGGCTGCCGATTCCACGTGAGGTTTCTCATGAATAGCAGAAGTCGCTGATATTTATCCGGCTAGTCTGATCGACATGTATGTCGCCTTTGGGGCGAAGGCGACCGGTCATTTTTGACCCAATGCGGACATTTATAAATGTAAGATTCCGCGTTCTTCGCAAGAGGGGCAGGTGTCAGAGATCGCTGCCAGTAACATCCAGATGAAATTCCAATGCCATCGGCGATGAACAGTTTTATCGCTGCGGGCTGCAACGACACTCTGCCGACGCCGGTCTTTACAAAGTCTCTACGCGTTTCCGATGAAAATATTGCGGCGGGCGACGTAAATTAAATGCTTCAAGACATTCGCGCCTGCGAAATTAATCGCCTCCTCTAATTTAGCAGATAAATGTGATCTGAACTTTCTATTTAAATGTTTTGTGCTTACAGTTGCAGAAGATGTTATCCGGCAGGTAGATCACTGAATGTTTGTTGAAAAAGACAGCGACCCTAATTCCCTTTTGGGGCGTAATCTGACGGTGGGCCTGCTGGATCATGTGGGCAAGGCTATTGTCACTGGTTTCTACGACAACAAGAGCTTCCCGACGGAGGCCCAACTGGCCGACCAGTACAAGGTCAGCCGCTCGGTCACGCGCGAAGCCGTCAAGATGCTGACAGCCAAGGGTCTGCTCGCCGCCCGCCCACGACAGGGCACGATCATCCAGGCCACACGGAACTGGAATCTGCTCGACAAGGACGTCCTGCGCTGGCTGCTGGAACGCAAGTTCTCCCTGCAACTGCTGCGGCAATTTACCGAGCTGCGCGTCTCCATCGAGCCCAAGGCCGCCGAACTGGCGTCAGGCAGCGCCGGTTATGATGATCTCCAGCGCATCAAGAAGGCTTTCGACCGGATGGTGCTGGCCGATGGCGGAGAGGGCGATCCCACTGAGGCCGACATCGATTTCCATGTCTCGATCCTCTACGCGTCCGGCAATCCGTTCTATTACCAGTTCCAGGAACTGATCCGCACAGCGCTGATGACGTCGATCTCCTTCACCACGCGGGTCAATGGCGTAACGCCGAACATCGAGGCCCATGAGAACATCATGAAGGCGATCTTCGACCGCGATGCCCGCCGCGCCTATGACGCCATGCACCTGATCGTCAATGACGTGCTGGTGGTCATCTACGAACAGGAAGCCCTGAACAAGCTGAAGGCATAAGTCTCAGGGCCCAGGTCTCAGGGCGTGATCACCGGCTTGTCATCGACCCAGTCCAGCGGCGAGACATACATGGCCCTGTAGCGGTGGCGAGCGTCATCGCTGTTGCGCCAGGCATGGTAGGCGATCCAGGTCCGCCCCTGAAAGTCGAAGACACTCTGATGACCCGGCCCCACCAGGTCCGGCTGGCTCTTCAGGATCGGGTTTTCCGGTGCGTCATGGCAGGGACCGACCGGGCCATTGCAGACGGCATAGCCGGTGGCGTACTTGTCGCTGCCATAATCATTGGCGGCATAGATCATGTAGTATTTGTCGCCGTGCTTGATCATCTGCTCGCCTTCGACCACACCGCCCTCCCACGACTGGTCGTTGGTCACGCCGGTAACCAGGGCCGGCTGTCCCTCCAGGTGCTGGCCATCAGCAGTCAGGCGCTGGGCGATAATACCGATCGGCACGCCGCAGCAGTTGCCGTCGGTCTTGACGTAGAGCCACAGGTCATCGCCGTCGCGGAAAGGGCTTGGGTCTATCACGCCAAGCTCGCCGCCGCAGGTCAGGGGCGCCGATTGCGGCTTGAAGGGGCCTTCGGGTGTGTCGGAAACTGCCACGCCGACGCACAGGGTCAGGCCGTCCGGGCGCATCCGCGTCTTGTGCCGGCCCGTGAAATACATGACGTACTTGTCGCCGATTTTCATGACTTCCGGCGCCCAGATGTCGGGTCCGCCCGATCGCACCCAGCGCGGCAGCTCCGGCATGGCATCGGTCGGCGCGCTCCAGTTCCTGCCATCGGCTGAGCGCGAAAACGGCACGTTCAGCCGCTTGCCGTCGTGCTTGCCATTGGTCGAATAGGCGACCAGGCCGCCATCGACCGGCAGGACCAGCGGGTCGGGAAAATCGATGTCCAAAACCGGGGTGGCCGCGCGGGCGGGACCGGAGACGAGGGCCAAGGCAGCGGCCGCGAGAAGCATTAATCGAAGCATGGCAAATCTCTTTCAGGACAGGTTGGTCAGCATGTCATTGATACGGCGCTCGGCGTCGCCCAGCGCCTGGTCCGTGGGTTTCAGGCCGGCTATGGCCGAAGCCAGCTCGTCGCTCAGCACTTCCTGGATGGCGAACTGGCGCTGCACATCGATCGGCAGACCGCGGCCATAGGAGGTGATGGCGACCAGGTCGGCGCGGTGCGGCTGGTTGCGATAGGCTGGATTGAGCGCAACCGCCTCCATGGAGGTCAGGTGTCCGGATTGCGTCCACTGGATTTCGTGCTGGGCCAGGTATTTGAGCAGGCGGAAGGCGGCCTCGGTCTGGGCGGTGGACCGCCGCTTCACCGGCATGACCCAGGCATGGCCATCGACGAAGGCCGACGGGCCGCCGCCGAACAGTTCCGGATAGGGCATGACGCTGTAGCCCTTGTAGAGTGGCCGCCCGGGCTGGGCGGCCTCGTCATCGAACGCGCCGATCATCCAGGTGCCGACGATATAGACCCCGCCGCCGCCATTGATGAAGGTGGCCGTGGCAGCGGCATATTCCTGGTCCTTAGTGGTCATGTTCTCGGTGTAGATCTGCCGGAACAGGTCGACGATCTGGCGGGCCTGCGGCGTATTCAGGCGGATGTGTTGCGGGTCCGGGAAGATGACCTGGTTCTGGGCCAGCAGGTAGGTATAGAGATTGCGGGCATAGGCCGCCTTCTCGTTGACCATGGACTGCACGAAATAGGGCTTGCCGGTGGCGGCACGGAATTGCCGGGCCTGATCCAGCAATTCCTGCGGGCTCGAAGGCAGGATCGGGCGATCGTCCTTCGTCAGCAGTCCTGCCTTGCGGAACAGGTTGAGGTTGATATGGAACAGTTGCGTCCAGGCATCGAACGGCAGGCCGTAGATATCACCATCCATAGTCACCGCACGGCGCGCCACCGGCGTGAACTGATCCGGCGTAATGCCCACGCGTTTCAGGCCGACCGTCAGCGGCATCAGGAGCTTGTGCGTCTGGTAGTCGGGGATGACGGCCATGTGCATGGTGACGACGTCCGGCGCGTCGTCCGCCGCAATCTGGGCAGATAACTGATTATAGCCCGGCCATGCCACGGCATTGACCGTCAGGCGGATATCGGGGTTTTCCAGCTCGAAGCGATCGAGCAGGCCTGTGACCAGTTCGCATTCGCCATTGGGATTGCTGAGGGGCGCGCCGAATTTCGGTACGTGGGCGCGGCAGTCGCCAAAGATACGCTGGACCGTCAGCGGCGTGCGTGCGTCCGGCTTTTGGCATCCGGCCAGGGCGGAGGCGCCCATCAGGGCCAGTAGTCCGCGCCGGTTCATAGCTTCACCACGCCGGTCACCGCGCGCACGATATGGTGCTGGAAGAGGCAGTAGATGATCAGCACCGGCAGGCCCGCCATAACGGCCTCGGCCATCAGCACGCCCAAACCGGTGATTTCGACATAGTTGGTCTGCGCCGCGGCCATGCCTTCGGTCAGGGTATACATGTCCGACCGTGTGGCCGAGATCAGCGGCCACCAGTAGTCGTTCCATGACAGCAGGAAGGTATAGATGCCCAGGCTGGCCTGTGCCGGTATGGTTTGCGGCAGCAGGATGCGCCAGAAAATGCGGAAGGTCGATGCGTGGTCGAGGCGGGCAGCGTCCTCAAGGCCCTTGGGCAGGGCGCGAAAGGTCTCAGTCATCAGGAAGACGCCGAAAGGCGCTGAAAGTCCCGGCAGGACGAGCGCCGCATAGGAGTTGTGCCAATGCAGCGTACTGAAGATGTGGTGGCGCGTCAGGATGACCGACTGGTCCGGAATGGCGAGGCCCAGCAGCACAAAGCCATAGATCCAGTTGCGGCCGGGGAAGGGCAGGCGGCCGAAGGCATAGCCCGCCAGTGAAGACAGGGACAGGACGCCAACGACGCCGAGAGCGGAGACCAGCAGCGAATTGAGGAACCAGCGCATGAGCGCGAGGTTGCCGGTCAGTTCGCGGTAATTGTTCAGCGTGTAGGGGCCAAGCGGATTGAACGACACATGGCGCGCCAGATCCGTATTGGTTCGCAACGACAGGAAGACCGCCCAGACGAGCGGCAGCAGCATGGCCACGAGGACCAGGCCGCAGAACACCCGTCGGATATCATTCCACACCCGGCGCGAGGCTGACAGGCTGGCTAACACCTTCATGCGCGCCCCCATAGTCGTTGGCCGAGCTGCGGCACCAGGGCCACGCCGACGATCAGGGCGAACAGGATCTGCGAGGCGGCGGCGGCATAGCCGACATCCCAGTGATTGAAGCCGGTCTCGTAGATATACAGCACCATCGGCCGCGAGGCGCCATTCGGGCCGCCTTCGGTCAGCAGTTGCGGCTGCCCGAACAGCTGAAACTGCAGGGCGCATTCATAGGCGGCCACAATCACCAGGGTCGGTGTCAGCAGAGGCAGGGTTATGCGGCGAAACACGGTCCACGGCGAGGCATAGTCCATGGACGCGGCTTCATAGACGCTAGGTGGCAATTGCTGGAGCGCAGACAGAAAGAGGATCATCGGCAGGCCCAGTCCCCACCAGATGGTAATGAAGGCCATGCTGACCAGTACCAGATGCGGGTCGCTGAAGAAGGCAATCGCCGGCAGGCCAAGCATGGCGCTGACATGGCTGATCAGGCCGCCATCCGGCGTCAGAACCTGGCGCCAGACAATGGTCAGGACGGTCACCGACAGGACCGACGAGGCGAAGACGACGCTGCGCACGAAGGCGACGAAACGGCCGGCGCGATTCAGGGCCAATGCCAGGGCCAGGGCTATGCCGACGAGTGGTGGAACGCACAAAAGTACGAACAGAACGCTGTTGCCCATGGCCTGCAGGAAGGTGGGGTCGCGCAGGAGGCGCGTGTAGTTTTCCAGGCCGATGAAGTGTTCGCCACCGAACAGGTTGGCGCGGAACAGGCTGAGGCGCATTCCGGCCAGCAGCGGATAGACCAGCAGCCAGACATAGATGACGAGAAAGGGCACGGCGAACAGGAAATTGTTCCATGGCGTGAAATGTCGGCGCGCGATCCTCATGACGACGCGACCACTACGGACGGGTGGTAGGCCACGCCGTCCTTGTCGAACAGGTGCGCGTGGGCGCCGTCCAGTTTCAGGCCGATCGCATCTCCTGGCTGGAGCGGGCTCAGGCCGGGTGCTTCAGCCACGATCTCACGGCCGTTTTCCAGACGGGAATGCACGAATGAATGCTCTCCCAGGCGTTCGATGAAATCGATATGCGCCAGAAAGGCCGGTTTGCGCGGCGCCGATACGGTTACGTGTTCCGCTCGCAGGCCGAGGCGCCAGCTCTGGTGAACCGGCAGGGCATCGAAGGGAATGCGTGTGGGGATGACGACGCCGGTAGCGACGATGAATTCGGCAAGATCGGCCTTGCCGCGCCGGACATCGCCTTCCAGCAGGTTCATCGGTGTGGCGCCGATGAAACGGGCGACGAAGAGATTGGCCGGGCGGGTGAAGATTTCCTGTGGCGTACCGATTTGCTGGATTTCGTGATCGTGCAACACCATGATGCGGTGCGCCAGGGTCATGGCCTCGACCTGGTCGTGCGTTACCATCACGACGGTCGCCGCCAGGGTCTGGCTGAGCCGGGCCAGTTCGCGCCGGGTCTTCAACCTAAGCGCCGGATCGAGGCTGGAGAGGGGTTCGTCCATCAGCAAGAGGTCAGGTTTCTTGACCAGGGCGCGGGCCAGGGCAACGCGCTGCTTCTGGCCGCCGGAAAGGGTGGCTGGCCGGCGATCGAGCATATCGCTCAGGCTCAGCATGTCAGCGGTTCGTGAGATGCGCTGGGCAATTTCGGCCGGGGGCAGCTTGAGGTTCTGCAGGCCAAAGGACAGGTTGTCGCGCACACTCATGTGCGGATAGAGGGCGAAATCCTGGAAGACCATGGCGATGCCGCGCTCTGCGGCCGGCAGGGCCTGGACTGGACGCCCGTTCAGTCGGACCTCGCCACCATCAATGGAATCGAGCCCGGCGATCAGGCGCAGAAGGGTCGTCTTGCCGCAGCCCGAGGGGCCGAGGATGACGAAGAACTCGCCCCGATTGATATGGAATGAAATGTCCCTGAACAGCTTCGTGTCGCCGAAAGCCTTGGCGACATTACGGAATTCAAGACCTTCTGAAATCGGAGGCATGCGTCAATACATCTGGATTGGGATGGCGTCGGGGCAACGCCGGGGTTCACCCATAGCCCATCCCGCAAAGGCGGGAAAGGCAGCGCAGGTTTGCGGTTCCTATCTGGGGGCTTCCAGCGGTACGCCTTCTTTCACTGGTTCGCCGAATGCCGGGCGTCCGTTGGCGTCCAGGTGAATGGCTGGATATGCGGGGCGCGCTTCGGGGAACAACCCATGCCGGGGCCGGAATTGGCGTGGTAGATGATCCAATTGGTCTTGCCGTCGGGCGAGGTGAAGAAGCCGTTGTGGCCCGTGGCATAGACGCCATTGGCAACCGATTTGGACAGGACCGGCTGCGGTGATTTCGTCCAGGCTTTCGGATCGGTTGGGTCGCTGCCCCTGGGCGCACTCAGAAAGCCCAGCGCATAGTCATCCGACCAGCAGGCGCTGGCGGAATAGGTGATGAATAGCTGACCATCCGGTCCCGGCAGGAATTCCGGACCTTCGACGATCTGGCGGCCGCCCTGGCGCTCCCACGGCTGGTCGGGGATGGCGATGATGGTCTCGCCCCCCGTCAGCGTCCACGGATTAGACATAAGCGAGATACTCAGCACGCTGTCCTTGCCGGCATAGGCCGAATAGATGAAATAGCGCTTGCCACCATATTCGAAGGTGGTGCCGTCAATACCGTGCAGGGCGGTATTGACCTGGCCCTTGTCGATCCAGTTGCCATCCGTGGGATCGGCATTCGCATTTTCCAGCACGAACACGCCACGGTGCGCATCGTCGTCATGACCGGCTTCGGCGGCGGTGTAGTAGAGATACCATTTGCCGTCGATCTTGTGCAGTTCCGGCGCCCAGATGGAGATGGAATTGGCGGCGTCGCGCGGCGGAATCCAGCTCTTGCGCTTGGCCTTCTCAAGCCGCGTAAGGTCGTTGGTCTTCCAGATGGTGATTTTGTTGCCCAGGGTGTGCATGTAATAATAGGTGCCGCCATCGCGCGTCACCCAGGGGTCGGGCCCCGAAGGCAGGAGTGGATTGGTATAGGTATTGGCGGATGGGGCTTCGGCCTTGGCCCCCAGCGGCGCCATGGCCATGAGGGCGGTAGCCAGCGCCGGCAGACAGATGGAAATCCTGCAAATCATTTTCCACTCCCTTAATTATATTATTTATCCGACCATAAACAAGATATCATTGATAGACAACAGAATTTTCGTAATTTTGCGCAAGAATATTGCCGGCGGAAAAGCAGAAAAAAAGCCTCCCCGCCTCGGGGTGAACGAGGCCGGGAGGCTTGAGTGCCAGCGAATTTAGGGAACAAGCTGGAGGGAGAAGCCGGACGCCCGCGGCCGGGAAATAGCCGCAGGCGCCGCGCGCAATCTAGTAGTGGAAGTGGACACCGACCGAGTAGACGGTTTCTTCGGTACGGACACCGAGGGTGTACTGGCCGCCCTGGATGCCGCCAACCGCATTGGTCGCGACGCGATAGGTCTGCATCGGCTTGGCGAACAGGTTATTGAGGTCGACGCTCAGCGAGACATTATCCGAAACCTTGTAACTGCCGGAGAAGTCGACGCGCTGGGTGCCCTTCACATAGACGCAGCCCTCATTGCCACCCCAGTTGGCGCTGGTGTCGCAGTAGCTGAGCCAGCGGCTGCGGGCATTATAGGTCAGGCGGGCCGACCACGAGCCATTTTCGTACATACCGGTCAGGTTGCCGGTCAGGCGCGAAACACCCGCCTGGTTCTGGTCCTGCTTGGCACTGCCGTTGGCGATGGCTTCCGGTGTGTTCTTTACATGGCTGTCCATATAGGTCGCGTTGGCCTGGATGCCGAAATTACTGGCCCAGGTCGGCAGGAAGTCAAAGTCGAAGAAGGTGCTGAACTGTACTTCCGCGCCCTTGAAGCCAACATGGGCGGCATTGTACGGCACGGTCAGGCGGACGTTCTGCGTGTCGGTCGGATAGTAGATCGCCGGGTCCGTGTTGGGAACCGGATCGGGACGGTTCGGGTCCTGTGCCGGATTATTGGTGAAGGTCGTGTCCGTGATCCACTTGGTCGTATAGTTGATGAAGCCATCAACCTCGCGGTTGAACAGGTCCGCCGCGAACATGCCGGTCGTGCCAAAATAATGCTCGTAGGTCACATCGAAGTTGCTGGAGGTGTACGGCTTCAGGTCGATATTGCCCGAGCCGCCGCCATCACGGAAAAACTGCTGGCTGGTGCTGTCATACTGAATGACATAGCTTGAGTTCACGACATAGTTCGGATTGAGATCAGAGAAGTTCGGACGCGTCCGGGTCTTGTTGGCCGCCAGACGGATTTGCGTCTTGTCCGTCAGGTGCAGGCGCATGCTGGCGGACGGCAGGGTGTCCGTATAGTCGCTGTCCGAGGTGCGTTCCGTGCTGGTCACGCTTTCCTTGCTGTTGACGACGCGCACGCCCACGACGCCATCGACGGGCACATTGCCCAGATTGAAGGCGTAGTTGCCTTCCAGATACCCAGCCAGGGACTTTTCGTCGGCCGTGAAGTGCGCGGCCGGATTGTACAGCGGAACGCCCTGTGGGAAACCGACCAGGGTACGCAGGGCCGCGACATTGTCACGAATGGAGGCGTAGGTCGGCGTCGCCCAACTGCGTATCGTCGGATAATCATCACCCACAAAACCCGGCTGGCTCGTGATGATGTCGAGGCCGGTATTGGGGAAGGTGATGTTCATCCCTTCGACGTTCTGGTAGCGGTCGCCGTTGTCGAAGCCGGCCTTTCTTTCCACGGCGCGGACACCGAAGCGTACTTTCGGCAGCCACGACAGTTGGGTGCGGTATTCAGCATCGGTACGGAACTGGATATCACGGCCGCGCGCCGCCAACTGGCGATCGTAGAAGCCGCGGAAGATCCAGTTGTTGGGATCGGTCATGTTGAAATTATCGAGCGTGACGTTCGTGCCGCCATCGGCATTATAGTCGATATGGACAGTCGGCTGGACAACCGCCTGGCCGTTGACGCTCTGGACAGCCGCAAAGTCCCAGCTGTAGACCGACAGGACGTATTTCGACTGAGTCGAGGCCAGGTCGGCGCTCAGAGTCCAGTCACCGGAGTTCCATTTGCCGCCCACGGCCATCTGCCAGGTGTCGGTGTGGTCGGTGGTTGCCGCCTGCCAACCCTGCATACGGAACGGGTTGGTGACGGTCATGCTTTCGACCTGTTTGCCGTCGTCACTCAGCTCGACATCGCTGTAGTTCGAACCACCCCACAGCGGCACTTCCAGATTACGGTCGGAGGTCTTGGAATTATAGCCCTGGTAGAGGAAGTCGGCGTACAGATCCAACTCCTGGCTCGGGCGCCATTGCAGGGCGGCGTTGGCCGACGGACGTTCGCGGTCATGCTGGGAGTAGTTGATGCCGGGGTCGTCACCAAAGCGGTGACCGTCGACATTGGCACTGATGAATCCGCCCAGGGTACGGGTCGAGTCGAGATACTGGAAGCGGTTGTAGGAGACGTTCAGCAGCGCGCCGACTTCACCCATGCCGGTCATCCAGCGATCGCTGATCAGAAAGTTGCCGTTGGGCGAATACTTCTTGGATTGGTTGGCATACAGATAGTTGACCATGCCGGAGATTTCGCGGCCGCTGAAATCGAACGGGCGGCGGCCGCGGACGTTGATCAGGCCGGCTATGCCGCCTTCAACCTGGTCGGCGGTCGTTGACTTGTAGACTTCCAGGGCGGCGACGTTACCGGCGGCGAAATCCTGCGAGGCGACGAAACGGCCTTCGGCGGTAAAGATATCGCGGCCATTGTAGCTGGTGGCGATGTTTGGAAGCCCGCGCACCAGGACGCTGTCGGCTTCGCCGCCATTACGGCCGACGGTGATGCCGGTCACGCGGGCCAGCGAGTCCGACACGGTGGTATCCGGCAGCTTGCCGATTTCGGCCGACACAACGGCGTCGACGATCTGATCGGAATTTCGCTTGAGAGCGCGCGACGAGGCGGCGCTGCGACGCATGCCGGTTACGACGACCGTTGTGCCGGCGTCATTGGTGTCGCCGGTCGCTTCCGAGGTCTGAGTGGTGGCGGCCGGCTGGCTGTCTTGCGCCATGGCGACACCGCCCCATGACAGGATAGACATGGTCGAGGCTGTGGCGAGGATATAAGCTTTGAGTTTCATTCCCTGTTCCTGCTTTTAGTTCAGATTGACGCTTCGTGGCCAAGCGTGTTGGACTTGGTATATGATTTATATGATTATTGATGCAATTGATTTCTTTCGTTCAGCGAAAGGCGCGGGCGAAATGATGCAATTATGCTACAATTTAAATTGCCCAGTTATTTCAGTCATGTAGGGCTCCGAAAGGACCGCTCGAGCGGAAAAGGGCGCCGGGATTGAGATGGGTTTAGCGCAAGCCCTTAACAATTATAATACTTTTTATTTTCATTAGGTGGCGTGTCTGGTTTAGTGTGGTGATCCCAAACGCCCGTTGCGCACATTTTACCCTTGGTTTCCCTGGTCGTGCTTCTGGCTAATTCATTTGTCGTTATTATCGTACAAATTTATTGTCATTGCCCTATTCCGGTGTTACGCCGGCATATAGCGCAACGAACCAACAACTTGCCGGACGCAGGGCAGACCTTCCCCCGACGGCGCAGACATAAGCGCTCGCCGGAGAAAAATGGACCGCCAGATTCGGAATATTGTCATTGTGGGTGGCGGATCGGCCGGCTGGATGACCGCCTCTGCCCTTGGCAAGGCCTTGCAGTACGGCTGTGCCATCACCCTGATCGAGTCGGAAGATATCGGCACGGTCGGAGTGGGAGAGGCGACGATCCCGCCGATTCTTCGTTTCAACCAGACGCTCGGTATAAATGAAACCGATTTTGTGCGGGCCACCCAGGCCTCGTTCAAGCTGGGCATCCAGTTCGTCAACTGGGGCAGGCAGGGGCATTCCTATTTCCATCCGTTCGGCACCTTCGGGCGGCCGTTCGACCTGGTCAACCTGCACCACTACTGGCTGAAAGCATATGAAGGCGGCCAGGTCACCTCGCTCGATGACTACTGCATGGCCTGGTCGGCGGCGAAGCGGAATCGGTTTGCACCGCCTTCGCACGATCCGCGCCATGTGCTGTCGACCTATGAATATGCCTACCATTTCGATGCCGGCCTCTATGCCGCCATGCTGCGCGCCTATGCGGAGGGCAAGAATGTCAGCCGGCAGGAAGGCAGGATTGTCGATGTCACGCTCGATCCAGAGTCCGGCCACGTCAGATCAGTCACGCTGACGGATGGCCGGGTCGTTGCGGGCGACCTGTTTATCGATTGCTCCGGGTTCCGTGGCCTGCTCATCGAAGGCGCCCTGAAAACGGGATATGAAAACTGGTCTCACTGGCTGCCTTGCGATCGCGCTCTGGCCGTGCCCTGTGCGTCTTCCGCTGAGTTGACGCCCTATACTCGCTCGACGGCGCACCATGCTGGCTGGCAGTGGCGCATTCCTCTGCAGTACCGCACCGGCAATGGCCATGTCTATGCGTCGCAATTCATCAGCGATGAAGAAGCCGCCCGCCTCCTGCTCGATAATCTCGATGGCGAGCCGCTGGCGACGCCACGCCCGCTCGCCTTTACGACCGGGCGCCGCCGCCGGTTCTGGAACAGGAACGTCATCGCGATCGGTCTGGCGAGCGGGTTCATGGAGCCGCTGGAATCGACGAGCCTCTACCTGATCCAGTCGAGTATCGCCAAGCTCCTGACCCTGTTTCCTGACCGTGACTTCGATCCTGTCTTGCAGGATGAATTCAACCGCCTGACCTTGACAGAATTCGAGCGCATCCGCGATTTCATCATCCTGCATTACAAGCTGACCGGGCGCGATGATTCCCCGCTGTGGCGGTACTGCGCCCATATGGATATTCCGGACTCCCTGAAGAATTCCATCGATCTTTTCCGGCGATACGGAAAGATTCCCAGCAAGGAACTCGACCTGTTCGGTATGCACTCCTGGCTGGCCGTGCATATCGGGCAGCTCCATTTCCCCGAACGAAACGATCCGCTGGCCGCCTACCGGAAGACGGACGGCATGGCCTGGCTTACCCGCTTCCGCAGCCTGATCGAAAATGCTGCCGAAGGATTGCCCTCCCACAGGGACTATATCCGAACCGCCGGCATGGCCACTCAGCCAGTATAAAAGCCGGGAGATATTTCCCGGCTTTTCCCTATTTCTTCCTGAACGTTTTTTCGGCTTCGGCCGTCATCGCCCTGATCTGCGCCGTTTCGGCCGGCCGGTAAGGCTTGCCATCGGCATAGAAGATATCATGGAACCAAAGGGTCGGCGGGCTTTTCGTGTAGGGTTTTTCCCATGAATCCCACGGCATGTTGGTCTGGCTCTTGCCCAGCACAAAGCCCCAGTTGATGGCCCCCACATTATACTTGCGCGCCATAGGCAGGGCCGTGTCGAAGGTCGAGCCGTTGCCGCGCGCCATGTACTCGGTCATGATCAGCGGACGGCCATAGGGTTGCAGCGACTTGATGCGTTCTTCCAGGCGTTCCGGCCAATCATAGCTGTGGAAGCTTATCACATCGGACTGATCGATCTGCACGCGCTCGACTGCATTCAGCTTGCCGTTCGGCGACCAGTCTTCATTGTGCCATACGCCTGAAGTCAGGGGCTGGATCGGGTCTTGCGTCCGCGCCCAGGCAAAGACCTGCGGCAGCAGCTTGGCCACCTGAGCCGTCTTGGTGGCCTCATCTAGCTGCTGATAGTTGCCGCCCCCCTGATTGTCGGGCTCGTTCCACACATCCCAGGCCAGGATACGATCATCCTTCGCAAAGGCGCCGACAATGCCCTTGACGTAAGCCTCGTACCTGCCCCAGCCGGCCTCATCCATCAGGCCCGCCGTACCGGGCGACTGCACCCAGCCGGAATTGTGCACGCCGGGGATCGGCGGGTGCTGCGGCCCCAGTTTCGGGTTCGGATCCCAGCAGGAATCGAACAGGACGAGCATCGGCTTGATATGATGCTTGGCGGCCAGGTCGAGCACGATATTGATGCGCTTCTTGAACCCTTCCGGGTCCTGCGCCCATAGCTGGTCCTGCAGGAAGATACGCATGGTGTTCATGCCGATGCCTTCGGCGTAACCGAATTCCTTGTCGATCTCGGTCGGATTGAAGGTTTCGGCCTGCCACATCTCGAACTGGTTGATAGCATCGGTCGGCAGGAAATTGGAGCCGACCAGCCAACGCTGCTTCGCGTACCACTGATTGGCCGCCGCCGCTGACCAGCGGGCCGTCTCGGCATGAACGGTGGCATAAAGCCCCTGGGTCGATAAGGTCAGGGTACTCGCCACTACAAATGCCTTCATTGCAGATGTCATTTTCATTCGGAAATTCTCTCCAGATCTTATTGCGTGCTGAAGCGGTAGATCAGCGTATTGGAATAGGTTTCGCCCGGATGCAGCAGGGCCGAACCGAAGGCCGGCTGGTTAGGCGTGTCGGGGAAGATCTGTGGCTCCAGCACAAAGGCATCGCCTTCGCGGTAGATACCGCCCGACTTGCCAGACGAGGTGCCGTCAAGGAAGTTCCCGGAATAGAACTGGATGCCGGGCTGGTCGGACAGCAGTTCGAGCTTGCGCCCCGAAGCGTCGTCCTCGACCACGGCCATCAGGCGCGGCGCGGCTGTTTTTTCGCGGCTGGCCACCCAGTTGTGGTCATAGCCGCGGCCGTAGACCAGTTGTTGATCGGAAGCGTCACGGACGCGCGCGCCGATGGCTGTTGGGGTGCGGAAATCGAAGGCCGTACCCTCGACTTTACGCACTTCGCCGGTCGGGATGGCGCCGGAATCGGTTGGCAGGTAGCTGTCGGCCAGTAAGGTCAATTTCGAGTCATTGACGCTATGGACCGAGCCTTCGCCGTTGAGGTTCCAGTAGGCGTGGTTGGTGATATTGACGATGGTCGTCTTGGTCGTGGTCGCCGTATATTTGATCGTCAACTCATTGTTTTCATTTAATAAATAGGTGGCGTGAACCGTCATCTGGCCGGGATAGCCCATGTCGCCATCGGGGCTGACATATTCCAGCTCGACTGAGGCGTTGTCGCCGTCCGCCACCTTCATCACGGTCCAGTTGACCTTGTCGAAGCCCTTGGTGCCACCGTGCAGGGAATTGACGCCATTATTGACCGGCGCCTGGTAGGCCTTGCCATCGACCTTGTACTTCCCCCTGGCGATGCGATTGGCGAATCGCCCGACCGTGGCGCCAAAATATTGGGGATTGGAGACATAGTGATCGAGGTCGGCATAGCCGAGCGCGATATCGGCGGGCTTGCCGCTGCGGTCCGGGGTCACCAGGGCCTGAAGGCTGGCGCCGTAGGTAATGATGGTGGCCGAGGTGCCCTTGTGATTGCTGAGAGTGATGGCTTCAACGACCTTGCCGTCCTTAAGCTTGCCGAATTCGGCACGTTTGGCTTCGGCGCAGTGCCCGCTTGTCGCAAACGCGCCGGCTACCAGCGCGGTCGTACTGGCCATAATCCAGTTTCGCCCTGTCATGTGTTCCTCTTATTATCTTACAATTGCGTATTTCTATATTTGTTATCCTATTTATCTTATAATTAAAAGGGGGGGGGTTGTTTCTGCTCTGTGGTAAATCCCGAGCCGTCAAAATTTTCAGTGGAAAGATCGGGGGCGAAATGAGGCTCGCTGCACAATATTTATAAAGCCCCGATAGGCATGCCGATTATCGGGACGACAAATAAGGTTAGCGTCATGACGAAATGAAGTCGATGTAGGGGCTCCAGACACTTTGCTCCTGACGCCACTTCGTGACGATCAGATCGATTTTCGGAATCTCATGGCCTCAGTCCGAAATAAAAAAAGATGGCGCTTCCTTTTGGGCCTCAAAGCGGAATTCATTTAGTCGCAAAGTGAAAATCTTGCGGCACCGATCCGGGATTAGCTCGACGAGGGTTAGTATGTGCAAGCCTCGTTGGCAGCGCCCCCCGCAAACCTACTAAAAAAGCCACCATATCGGGGGCTTTCAGCTATCTGGCCGATGCGCTGATTGCCTATCACAAGCGCGGCGAGGAGCGGGGCCTCAAAGCATATACCGATCGCGCGCTCAGCCGCGTCTGGAAGGCCGACCTCAGCTATATTCGTACCAGCGCCGCATCTCAGAAATCGATCACTGAAAACTATGTTGGGCTGCCTTGCTAAGCCACGGTCAAGGGCCAAACGACGGTGGAAATCTTTCAACCATTTACAAACTTGATTGGGCGAGCCATTGACCCACCTCCTATGCCTCCCCCGTTTGCTTTACCCGTTAAAACGTCGTGTTCGCATAGTGCTTTTACCTGGACGCCGCGCACTTGTCGGGGCGGGGACGATCAACTTCGTCCTGCGGGAGCATTGACTTTACCGATCTTGGTATTTCTCGGTTTCATTTGGCATGTAAACGTCGAGTGAAATAGGCGACGCTGTAGCCCAGCAGCACAAGCCCCACAGCCGCTGTGCCATAGGCCGAGGCCATCAGGAACTGCGCCCACGGCAGGGTCATGTCGCTGAAGTTCTTGAACAAAAGCAGGGCGACCGATCCGAGATAGCCGCTGGCATCGGCGACATAGATCAGGAAGCCGGCCGTGCCCAACAGGCCGCTGGCGGCGATGAAGCGATCGAACAGCAGGGCATTGAACGGCGTATAGGCCAGATAAAGCCCGCCGCCGAGCAGGATCATCCACCATACCGGACCCAGTATGTGGGCCTGGAAAGCGAAGGTCGAGGCGGCGGCCAGCACCAGCCCGATGCCGACCATGACCAGGTTGGCCATAAAGGCCAGGCGGTTGTTCCTGAACAGGGCCAGCAGGCACATGGCCGCCAGCACGACAATGCCGATCGGCAGTTCGGAGGCAGTGAAGATCTCGGCATTGTCCTTGAAGCCGAGGTCGGTCCAGATTTCGGCGGCGAAGTTGTCGCGGAAGTCGCGCAGGGCGGTCAGGCCAATATAGATGATGATCAGGGCGATCAGGCCGGGGGCGTAGGCGGCGAAGGTCGCCTTGCGGGCGGCCTTGTTCATCGGTGCGCGCACCACGCGGGCGGCCTCGTCTTGCGGTGAGGGCGGCGGCAGTTGCGACAGGCCCAGTACGCAGATCAGCAGCAGCGGGGCGAAGATCAGGCCGGTGACGGCTGGCATCCAGAATTCGGTGGCATAGTGCTCCAGCATCACCCATTTGCCGACCGATTTGACCACGCCCGACGAAACGATGAAGCTGGCGCACAGGATCGAGCCGAGGATTTCCGAGACGCGACGACCTTCGAGGAAGCCGAACACCAGCCCCCAGATCAGGCCGAGCGACAGGCCGTTGAAAAACAGGCACGCAATATTGTACGGCGCGGGCACTGCGGCGAAGGCCACCAGCATGGCCTCGGCAAAGCCGATCAGGAGCAGGATTGCGATGGCGCGGTAGCGGCCTGGCAGTTCGGAGATCACCTTGACGCCAATGACCTTGGAGAGGGCGTAGCCGAAGACCTGCGAGATGACGAGCGCGATCTTGTAGTCAACCACGAAGCCGGCCACATCGGTGAAACTCGCCACTGAAAAGGGCTTGCGATAGGCATACATGGCGAAATAGGCGCCGAACGCCATCAGGCCGCCATAAAGGGCGAAGACGACAGGCGGGGCCTTGGCCAGCCAGGCGGTGAAGCCGGACAGTCTGGCAGTGGGCATGGGGGCGTCAATCGTGCTCATGGCGGGCCTCAGATACGGATTTCGGTCGGCAGGACGCCGGGATAGACGCCAGCGGTGATGCGGGCTTCGAGTTCGGGCAGCAGGTCGGCGATGTCGGCGACGCTGTTCACCACGAAATCCGCGCCGGCCTCGCGCAGGGCTTCCGCAGAAGCCGCTACACGGATTTTGCGATCCTCTGATGACAGGGCGGTGAACTCGGCGAGGTCGAGGCCGGTACCGTTGCCGCTGGCCGCCACGCCGATGGTCCAGACTCCGGCCTCGCGGCCTTCCTCGATGCCGACCGTGGCGTCATCGACCTTGACGCAGGCGCGCGCCGGCCAGACGCCGAGATCGACCATGGCTTTCCAGGTCATCAGCGGTGAGGGGCGGCCCTCGGCGGTTTCGCCGGCGCAGACCACGAGATCGGGACTGTAGCCCTGCGCGGCGGCGGCCGGCAGGATGCCGGCCATCATTTCGCGGCTGTAGCCGGTGCCGGAACCAATGCGGACGCCTTTGGAACGCAGCAGTTTGACTAGGTCAGCGGCGCCGGGGATCAGCACGGCGCATTCGGTGGCGACGCGTTCCATCAGCGGGCCGATGGCGTTGAACAGGTGGTCGATGTCGGCGGGTCCGGCGTCGTGGCCCTTAATGGCGCGCCATTGCAACCGCATCGGCTCGCGGCTGAGGATGGCGGTGATATGGGCGCGCTTGGCCATGCCCATGTCGGCGCGGGCCTCGGACATGGTCAGGTCAATGCCTTCGAGCGCGAAGACCGATTGCAGGGCACGCACCGGCGCCAGGCTGCCGAAATCAACCATGGTGCCAGCCCAGTCGAAGATGAATGCCTTGATTGGAGACGTCATGGAAACCTCAGAAGCTTTGGAAAGTGCGTTCGGCGATGCCGAAGGATGTGGAGGCGCCCGCGCCGCAGGTGACGACCACCAGCCGGACATCGGGCAGGGGCTGGTCGATCAGGAAAAGCTGATCAGGCGAGGTGGCGTAGGTGCCGCTCCAGCGTTCGATGACGGGCGGTGGGGCGCCGAGAACGGCGCGGTATTCGTCGAGGATGAGTTGATCAACCGCTTCGGCGGTGAAGGGGGCCGGCGCGTCGCCATAGTGGTGGCTGTCGCCAACCACTAGCGAGCCATCGGCGTTTTGCACCACGATCAGGTGAACGCCATTGGCCAAATGTTCGGCGTGTTCGGCTTCCAGGCGGGTTTTCAGCGCGACGGCTTCGGGCAGGTCGGCATAGCCAAGATAGCGGATCAGGCTGAGATCGGACATAATCGCGCCAGGCAGGCGGAAACCGGGATCAGCCAGACGCAACATCTGCAACCGGCAGCGTGAGATGTTATGGGCCCTGATACGATCGGCGAACAGGCCGGTCAGGTCATCGCCGGGACAGACGATGATGCGCCCGGCATTGATCTCTCCCATCGAGGTATGCAGACGGCCGCTTTCGACGCCGGTGACTGTGACGCCGTAGTGCAGGTCGGCGCGTCCTCCGAGCCATGCAGTCAGTTTCGGAATGGCGGTGCGCGATTCGACGCGAATATCATGCGGTGAATGCAGGATGGCGCGCTGGCCATCGGCCAGAAAGGGCGCCTCCGCTGGTGTCAGCAGGCGGCAGCCTTCGCCCATCTCGGTATCGAGAAAGGCGCGCAGAACCGCCTGGGATTCGGCGTAGCGGGCGCTGACATAGAGGCCGCGCTGGACGATTTCGATGCCAGCCTCGGCGGCCGCTTCCAGCCACAGGTCGCGCGTCCGCATGGCGAGGCCGTGAAAATCGCCGCGCTGCTGGCCGGTGACAGTAATAAAGCCGAAATTGCGGATCGAGGCGCCGGTGGCGCGGGCATGGCGCTCGAACAGCGCGACTTTCAGGCCGGCCTTCACGGCGGTCCGGGCGTGGGCCAGACCGAGGATTCCGCCACCCACTATGGCCACATCATAGGTGGCCGTCATCAGACGACCATCGCGCCGATGCCGGGATCGGTGCGGCTGGCGCGGCCGGTTTCGATGTGGCCGGCATAGCGGCGAAGCCACTGGTCATTGCCGGTGATCTTCAGGGTCAGGTCGTACCAGTGGTCGGAGGCGGCCAGATCAAGGCGGACGGTCTCGACGGCATTGGTGGCCAGGCGGATGGTGCGCGCGGACTGGCTGTAGCGCGGATCACTGTTAAGGCTGATCTCGACCGCCGCGCCGCTGGTGTTTTGCAGGGCCAGGGTCAGTTCGCCCGTTTTCGCGCTTTCACTGACCACGACCATGACCGGATCGGGCACAAGCTTGTCGTCGTCACGCTGGCGGCCTTTGAAGTGACGATAAAAGCCGTTCGGACCGTGCACGGCCAGATCATAGACTTCGCGACCGCGATGGTTCCAGTGGCCGGCCTGATAGGACTGGCCGGCATCAAGCGTATAGCGCCACGGCCCAGTGACATTATAGGGCGCGTAGTCGTGGATGGTGAAGACCGCTGCCTTGGTGCCGGTATTGCCAAGGTCGATCAGCACATCCTTGCCGCTCTGGCGGACATTGGCGCCCAGGTCATAGGGCAGGGGCCGCGCCGGGCGTTGTTCGGCCGGCTGGCCACCGGCGGTCTGCACATCGGGGATCTTCAGCGAGGGCTGCGTGGCGGCATGGGCAAGGCGGGCCTTGTAATCGTCGGTCGAAGGCAGGTTCAACTGCGACAGGTCGGCGTTCGGGGTCTTGAAATCAAAAGCCGATGTCAGGTCGCCGCTGATGGCGCGGCGCCAGTCGCTGATGTTCGGTTCCATGACGCCGAAACGCTTTTCGAGGAACTTGAGGGTCGAAACGTGGTCGAAAACCTCGGAGCAGACATAGCCTCCACGGCTCCAAGGCGAGACAACCATGGCCGGGACGCGGATGCCGAGGCCCAGCGGTTGCAGGCCTTTGTTCGGGTTGCCGGGCTCGTTGCCATAGTCCTTGAATTCGCCGGCGACGCTGACTCCGCTCCAGCCCTGGGTTTCATCGGCGGGCGGCGAGGGGGGCAGCATGTGATCGTAGAGGCCGCCGGCCTCGTCATAATTGATAATGAAGACCGTCTTGGCGAAGACTTCCGGATGGTCGGTCAGGGCCTCGATCAGCTTGGCGCAGACATTTTCGCCATCGGCGGGTGTCCAGCTTGGATGTTCGGAAAGCGCCGCAGCGGTGACGATCCATGACACCTGTGGCAGCCTGCCTGCGGCGATATCGGCGCGGAAGGCCTCGACCAGTTGCTGGCCGTCGGAACGCGTGCGGTCCGCGCCGGTCTTGTGTTCAGAAACCCACGACCGACCACGTTTGTAGAGGGTCGAATTTTTGTCGCACGGACGGAAGGGCTTGAAGACCGACAGGATATTGTCGCCGAAATTGTCGTATTCCTGATAGACCTTCCATTCGATGCCGGCTTTTTCCAGCCGCTCGGCATAGGTGGTCCAGGTATAGGCGTCGATCGGCCGGTCCTCGGCCATGTCCGCCGAAGGGGTCTCGTCCTCGCCGTAGTTGGACAGCACCGGCTCGCCCCCCACCTTTCCGGCGCCATTGCTGCCGGTCCACAGGTGCAGGCGATTCGGATAGGTCTGGGTCAGGGTCGAGCAGTGGTAGGCGTCGCAGATGGTGAAGTTGGCGGCCAGCGCATGGTAGAAAGGCAGGTCCGATGCCTTGTAGTGCGTCATGCGGTTGTGCAATTGCTTGGAGACGCCCCACTGATCATAGTGGCCGCCATTGACGATAATCGTCGCAGCATCGTGGCCCTGGTCGGCGCCATCGACGACATAGGCATTGGCGGTCTTCGAATCGGCCCAGTAGGGCATGACATAGCCGTCCGGATGCTGGTCGCTGGGTTGACGCCAGACGCTGTGGCCATTGCGCAGGCGAAGCGGACGCGGATCGCCCTGGCCGCGTACACCGGGAAAGGTGCCGAAATAGTGGTCGAAGGCGCGGTTTTCCTGCATGAAAATGACGACGTGCTCGACATCCATGATCGTGCCGGTCTTATTATTAGCGGGCGTCGCCATCGCTTTTTGCAGGGAAGCAAGGGCGGCAGTCCCTAAGCCTGCAGCGGTCATTTGCAGAAGCTGGCGACGGTTGGCGGAAGGTGTGGTCATGAAGCAGGCCCTGCGGAAATCTGTTGGCCGCTGGTATAGACCAGGCAATTTTCGCGGTGCTTGAATTTTTCATGACAATTTTGTCGCGTAAGTTTCACATCACGGGGGCGAAATTCATTTGTGGCAGGGCGTGCACGTTGGTATAGACCAGATAATTGTTCTTATGAATCGAGACCTTGATGACCCTGCCTGCTGATTGCGTGTCCCCGCCTGCTGATAATGCCCAGGATTTTATCGATCATGTGCGGGAGACCTATGCCAGTCGGGGGAATGACCATTATGGCGAGGACATCAGCCAGCGCGAGCACGCCGAGCAGTGCGCCCATCATGCCCGCGCTGAGGGCGCCAGCGATGAACTGATCGTCGCTGCCCTGCTGCATGATATTGGTCATCTGCTGCACAAGTTCGGCGAGGACGCGGCGGATCGCGGCATAGATACAAGGCATGAGCGCATTGGGTCCGGCTTCCTGGCCCGTCATCTGCCGAAGGGCGTTACCGAGCCGATCGCCCTGCATGTCCGCGCCAAGCGCTACCTGGCCACCACCAATCCGGCCTATCTCGAATCCTTAAGCGGCGCCTCGCTGCAAAGCTTCACCCTGCAGGGGGGCGTCATGAGCGCGGAGGAGGTCGAGGCCTTCCTTGCCGAGCCCTATCATATGGATGCGCTGAAGCTGCGGGCCTATGACGAGCTGGGCAAGGTGGTCGGCCTGGAGATGGCCGGCTTCGACACCTATCTGCCGATGATTGCAGGCCTTGCGGCATCGCGGTAGCAAAAGCCCGCGAACTGATCTATGGGCGTTAGATCGCTGTCCGCTACCTTGCCTGAAAGTTTGTCCGCATGACCACCAAACGCTCGCTCGCCCGGCCCGACTGGTGGATGGACATGGCCGAACCGGGAGCGGAAGCCGGCAACCTAAGGCATTATCTCGGTGTGCGGGACAGCATTGCCGCCCGTATCGAAAGTGGCGACCTAGCACAGGGCGCCTGCCTGCCGTCCGAGCGTCAGTTGCAGATCGGCACGGGGGCGGCGCGCGGCACGGTGCGCGCGGCCCTGATTCAGCTTGAAGCCGAAGGCCTGATCTACCGCAAGGATCGTTCGGGCTGGTATGTGGCGCCGCCGCCCGTGGTATATGATCCAACGCGCCTGGAAGGTTTTATGTCCTATGTCAGTGCGCAGGGGCGGGTGCCACTGACCGAGACCCTCTCAGCCCATGAAATATCCGCGCCGCCGGCTGTTGCCGAGATACTGTCGATTGCGCCCGATACGCCGATCTATGAAATCCGCCGTCGCCGCTACATTGATGGACGGGCCGTGCTGCTTGAACGCATCTATGTTCTGCCTGAGGTGGCGCCTGGCGTGATCCAGCACAATCTCGATCAGTCTTTGACCAGCTTGCTGCGGGACAATTACAATATCAGCCTGGAGCGCAACTGGGTGGAGATGCAGCCCTGCGCCCTGACCGGCGATGAGGCCAGCGCCCTGCGCATCAAGACGGGCCTGCCGGGCCTGCGGCTTCGGCGCATCTGCTATGACGCGCTCGGGCGTGTGGTGGAATACGATATCGAACACTGGCGTCATGACGCCCTGAAGGTCTGTGTCGATATTCGCGGCCGCTGACAGCGCATACACCCGGTCTTATATATGGATTTACCACCGGCCGGGCCGGCATGATCGACCGTAACTTGATAATGAACCACGAATATGTGACAATTTTATGTAAATATTTCTAAGTTTAAATAATATTTCTTTAGTCTAACGAAACTGGTTTACTCCAGATTTATTTTAATACATTCAGTAATGGCTTCATATTAACAATCATGGCTTGGTGAAAAACTTGCCTGATGAGCTTTCGACAGGTGTCGGAAGGCGCGACCTCCTGCGCCTTTCGTCCTGCCGAAGGGCTTCAATTCAGGCAGTGTCGTGACGAGGACGATCCCGTCGCGCCAATGCGAAACGAAGCATCGCATGCCAGGCTATTGGACACGATCGGAGACTTTCATGCCTTCCCCCCCTCTCGCTGCCGGCCAGGCACACCGTCAATTTCCGCCACCGCATTCTGATGAGCGCCGCCCTGGGCTCCCTTTGCGCCCTTATTCCTGCCCTGGCCGCCGCTCAGGACACAGCGGCTGCGACCACGTCCGCCGATGACACAACGGAGGTGGTCGTCACCGGTTTTCGCAAGTCGCTGGGCGCCGCACGAGATATAAAGAAGAAATCGGATATCCAGAAGGACGTGATTGTCGCCGAAGACATGGCGAAATTCCCGGAACTGAACCTGGCCGAATCCCTGCAGCGTCTGCCGGGCGTGCAGATCACTCGCGAAGCCGGCGAAGGCCGCCGCGTATCCTTGCGCGGCCTCGGGCCTGATTTCAGCCGCGTGCAGCTCAACGGCATGGAAGTGCTGGGCAATGTCGACTCCGCCCAGGACAGCCGTGGCCAGCGTACCCGCGATCGCGCTTTCGATTTCAACATTTTCGCCTCGGAACTGTTCTCGAAAGTGGAAGTCGAGAAGACCTACCAGGCAGCCCAGAACGAAGGCGGCATGGCCGGCACGGTCGGCCTGTTCACCGGCAAGCCGTTCGATTATGGCCCAGGCCCCAAGGCAGCGATTGTGGCCAAGCTGGGCACCAACCAGTATACCAAGGACACGCAACCGCGCGTCGCCGGTCTGTTCAGCTATAACTGGGACAACAAGTTCGGTGCCTTGATCTCGGTCGCCTATACCAAGCGCGAGACCACGGAGCAGGGCCACAATACCTATAATTACAGCCATCTGGGGGCGACAACCCTGGATGAGAATGGCAACCCTCAAGGTGATGCCTATAATCTGGTTGCCAAAGGTCTGGACATCTCCCATCTAAGCGCCGCGCAGCAGACCCGTTTCCTGGCGGGCGACCTCTATTTCGCCGATGGCAACCGCATTTCCTCCTGGGACGCCAAACTGGAGCGTCTGGGCGTGACGGCGGCCTTCCAGTGGAAGCCGACCGACAATATGGAGCTGACGCTTGACATGCTGCATGGCGAGGTCACGACCCATCGTGATGAACTGCACCTCGCCACGCGACCGCTGAACGGCTTCGGTTCTACCACGCTTGACGGTGCGAAGGGGGCGCCCTGGCCCGCGCAATTCCAGAATGGCTCGGTGCTGAACGATTTCAGGGTCGATAACAGCGGCTATGTCACCATGACCGATGTCAGCAATGTCACCTTCGGCAGCGAACACCGCCGCGAACTGAACGAAAACCGCTTCAATCAGGCAGCCCTGACCCTGAAGTGGGACGTTTCCGATCGCCTGTTGATTGACGGCCACATCGGTTACGAGAAGTCGACCTACGAAACGCCCTATGATGACAAGCTGTATATGCGCGCCAAGGGCAATCTGATCGCCGATTATGGGATCGACGGCAAATCGGCATCTTTCTCTTATCCGGGCTTTGATGCGACCGATCCTGCCAATTACGCGATGGATAACTTCTACTACCGCGCCTTCCACAATCAGTCGGAGCTGAAAGAAGGCGTGCTGAACGCGCGTTACAAGCTGAATGACGTCTGGACCCTGCGGGGCGGTGTGGCTTACCACAAGTTCACACAGGGCGGCGCAGACTATTTCTATGACGGCGGTGTTAACGGCACTACCGGGGAGATGCGTGGTGATTCCGTTGCCGACATCACCTCGGTATTCACCAATGAATTCGGTTCGTGGCTGATCGGCGACTATGATAAGGCGTTCAAGAAGTACGACGAATATCATCGCCTGGAAGCTAAGCCCGATGGTACGGGTGGGGTCATTCAGGACATCGAGAACGTCTATGAAACCTCGGAAGAAACCGTTTCCGGCTACGTGCAGACGGACTGGGACAGCGAGCTTATGGGCAAACGCTTCCGTGGTAATGTCGGCTTGCGCAGCTATGAAACCAAGACCCATAGCACCGGTTGGATTCAGGGCGACAGTTACGCCTATCTGGGGACGACGGACGTGAAAGGCAGCTATTCCGGTATCCTGCCGGCTCTGAATACGGTTCTGGAGCTGACGCCGGAGGTGCTTCTGCGCTTCTCTGCCACGCAAAACCTGAATCGTCCGGGACTGGGTTCGATGGCCGCCAAGGGCAGTGCCTTCAAGGACGAGGATAGCGGTAAGATCAGCGCGTCTCGCGGCAATCCCGACCTCAAGCCCTATAAGGACAACACCCTCGACCTGGCGGTGGAATATTATTTCGGCAAGGTGGGGTTGCTGTCGGCGGGCGTATTCCAGAAAGACATCACCAATTTCATCAGTTCGGCTGACTATACGGTCGAAGATGGCAATGCGCTCACCTTCGCGCAGGCAGGTATCCCGGCAGGTACGGTGCCGGGCGCAACGGCCGACACCCTCATTGATGAATTTTCGATGCCGATCAACGTATCCGGCACCAAGAAGATAACCGGTGTGGAACTGGCGGCGCAAAGCCAGTTATCCTTCCTGCCGGCACCGTTCGACAACTTCGGCGTGGTGGCAAACTACACCTATGTCGATACGCCGCCTGAGATCACCGGCATATCGCAGACCAGCTATAACGCCACGCTCTACTATGAAACCAAGACCTGGGGGCGCGCGCATCCATGAGCCACCGCAGCAAGTGGTTCAGCGGACGCAACCCCTCCGTGATGAGCGCCGACACGCGCGGCTTCCAGGACTCGACCTACATAGATGCCGCGGCCTTCTGGAACGTCAACACGAACCTGCAACTCACCCTGGATGCGGTTAATCTGACCAACCAGAAGGATACGCAGTTCTGGGGGCAGAACGAGTATCTCTACAATCAGAATCAGAGCGGCACGACCTACATGGTCGGGCTGAGCTATAAATTCTGATAATCTGACTTTAAAGATTGCGCGCTCCTGCCGGCTTTTCGGTAGGAGCGCTTTTCCCGTAAAAAACATGATCATTTCCCATCGTCACCGTTTCATCTTCACCGCCGTGCCCAAGACCGGCACCCATGCCGTGCGCCAGGCCCTGCGTGAACAGCTTGGTGACGAGGATGTCGAGCAGGTGGGGCTGTTCGTGGACAAGCGCTTCCCATGGCAAGAGCTGGCGGCGATCCAGCATGGCCATCTGTCCCTGCGGCAGGTGCGGCCATATCTTTGCGAAGACGCCTTCACGGGCTATTTCAAATTCGCCTTCGTGCGCAATCCCTTCGACCGCTTCGTCTCGTATTGCGCCTTCATGCTGCGCGGTGGTGACGATTTCCAGAAATGGCCGCGCGAGGCCATGCATCATTTTCTGTTCCGCGATCCTCCGGAAAGGCACATCCTGTTCCAGCCGCAGGGGTCACTACTGGTGGCTCAGGACGGCAGGACCTTATTGACGGATATGGTCGGTCGAGTGGAGGACATGCAGGGCTCGTACGACTCCATCTGCGCGCGGATCGGCATTCCGTCGCGCCCGCTGGACCGCGTCAACGGCACAAAGCGCGATGATTATCGCCGCTATTACGACCAGGCCCTGATTGACGGCGTGGCCGCGCGCTATGCCCAGGATATCGACCTGTTCGGCTACAGTTTCGAGGGCTTGCAATGACCGCCAAGCCCGCTGCCAATCCGCGCAAGACCACGGGCGTCCGCCCCCTCGGTCCCGTCGATATTTCCGCCCTGAAAGCGACCGTACTGGCCATTCCGGAAGATGTCTGGGAGGCGGAAAATGCCGGCAAGCCGAATCGGTTCGACGTTCTGGATACGACACGTCATATCGTCTTTCGTTTTATCGATGACACCCGTGACTGGCGCGGATCCCACGACCGACCGGCCTGGGCGCAGTGGCGCAACCTGTTGGAGCCAGTGCTTGCACAGGCCGTCAGTGACTATGGCTATGCGCGTGGCGTATTTCCGCGGGTAATGCTGGCCCGGATGCCGGTTGGTGGAATAATCCATCCGCATATCGACGCCGGTCCGGCGGCAAAGTGGCCGCACAAGATACACGTTCCCCTGACGACAAACCCCGGCGTGGTGTCCTTTTTCGGCGGCGCCGAACGCAGGTTACCGGCGGGCGAGGCGGTGGAGGTCGGCAATCTCGGCCCGCACTGGGTGCGCAATGATGGCGCTACCGACCGCATTCACCTGATCTTCGAATATTACGACGCCGACCAGCCGGAGCCGGATTGGCTGGAGCCATACCTGCTGTCCTGTTCTTCGGCGGGAGTGGCGCGATGACCATTACGGATATCGACGCCGATTTAAAAGACCGCGACGCCTTGTTGCAGAAGGCCCGGGATTTGCGCAGCCGCCAGCGTATTCCGGAGGCCCTGGCCGTCCTGGTGCGGCTGGAGGCGGCATATCCCCGCTTCAGTCGCCTCTACCAGGAGCGTGCCCATTGCCATATCGGGCTAGGCGATGCGCCTGCGGCCATGGCCGCGCTGCACGCGGCGGTAGGCCTGAATCCGACCCTGCCAGCGAGTTGGGACATGCTGGAACAGCTCAGCAGACGTGCAGGCGATACCGCCCAGGCGACCATGGCGGCACGACATCTCTGCACTCTGAAGCAGTTGCCCAGGGAAGTGGTGATGGCCAACAGCCTGCTGGCCGATGGCGACCTTGACCCGGCGGAACAGATCATCCGTGATTACCTGCGCCGGGAAGGTGGCAATGTCGGTGCACTGCGTCTTCTGGCGCGAATCCGCCAGGAAAGCGGCGCGACGGAAGAGGCCGAGGCCCTGCTGGAAGCGGTGCTCGCTAGTGCGCCGGATTATCATGAGGCGCGGCTGGATTACGCCATGGTGCTGTTGCAGCAACAGAAGCACCTGCCTGCGCGGCAACAAGCCGGGCACCTGCTCGCCTGCGATCCGGACAACCGCGATTATCTCAAGCAATATGCCGCCGCCTGCATCGGCCTCGGTGACTATGAACCTTTAATCGCCATCTATGAACGGCTGCTGGCCGGGGAGGGGCAATCCGCCGCCGAAATCGCCGATTTGCGGCTGTGGCGGGCGGCCGCGCTGAAGATCACCGGCAACCAGACGGAAGCCATCGCCGACTATCGCGCCGCGCTGGAGGCCCTGCCAGATCAGGGCGTCGCCTGGTTTGGGCTGGCCAATCTGAAAACCTGGCGCTTCAGCGACGACGACATCGTGCGCATGAGGGCGGCGGAATCCGCGTCGGGTCTTCAGGACATGGATCGTATCTATCTCTGCTTCGCCCTGGGCAAGGCGCTGGAGGATCGGGCCGAATATGAGGGATCGTGGGCATATTACACCAAGGGCAATGCGGTGCGTCGTGAAACTGCCCGCTATCGCCCGGAAGTGGCGGAGGCCGCTCTCGCCCGGCTTAAATCCGTCTTTACCGCCGATTTTTTTGCCGAACGATCCGGCTGGGGTCTGGCAGATCCGGCGCCCATCTTCGTCCTTGGGCTGCCGCGTTCGGGCTCTACCCTGATCGAACAGATCCCCGCCTCCCATTCGGAAGTCGAAGGCACGCAGGAACTGACCCTGATCGGACGCTATGCCGCCGAGCTGTGCGGCCAGGACCCGGAATGCGGCTTGCCGCTGGATGTCGAGGCCCTGCGGCGCCTGTCCCCGGACGCGGCGCGCGCGCTGGGCAAGCGTTTCCTCGCCGAGACCCGCACCTTCCGGCGATTGGGCAAGCCGTTCTTCATCGACAAGATGCCCAACAATTTCTGGCACATCGGCCTGATCCATCTGATCCTGCCGCGCGCCACCATCATCGATATCCGGCGCGAACCCATGGCCTGCGGTTTCAGCAACCTCAAGCAATTGTTCGGAACCATAAACCAGGAATTCTCCTACGATCCTGTCCATATGGGCCGCCACTATCGCGCCTATCTCGACCTGATGCGCCATTGGGACAAGGTGCTGCCGGGCCGGGTGTTACGCGTGCATTATGAGGATGTGGTTGGTGATATCGAAGGCAGCGTGCAGCGAATGCTGAGGCATTGCGGCCTGCCTTTCGAACCGGCTTGCCTGGCCTTCCACGAGACACGGCGCAGCGTGCGCACCCCCAGTTCCGAGCAGGTGCGCCGGCCAATCAACCGTGAGGGACTCGATCAATGGCAAAACTTCGCGCCGTGGCTCGATGATCTAAGCCATGCGCTGGGTGATGCTCTGGCGGATTACAGGCGCTGATATGAAGCTGTCGCAACCCTTCTTCCAGCTTCCAGTGCTTTTCGACGTGACGCGCCTGCAGGCCGAGGTCGCCGCCTTGCCAACCGAGGCCTGGGTCTCGCATCCCGACGGGGTGCCCGGAAACAGCGCGGCACGCCTGATCAGCGCCAAAGGAGCCGAGACGGATTCTGTTCACGGCCCGATGTTGCCTACGCCATGGCTGAAGGCGATGCCCTATGTACGTCAAGTCCTGGCCGGCTTCGGCGTGGTATGGAGCCGATCACGCCTGATGCGCCTGGCCCCAGGCGCGGGTGTGCCCGAGCACGCAGACACCAATTATCACTGGCACACGCGGGTGCGGGTGCATATTCCTGTTTTTACGAACGAAGCCGTACGTTTCCACTGTGATGGGCAAGCGGTGCATATGGCGGCCGGGGAAGCCTGGATATTCGACAACTGGCGCCGGCATCATGTAGAAAACGGATCCAGCGAGGCGCGCATTCATCTGGTTGCCGATACCACCGGAACAGCGGCTTTCTGGCAATTTGCGACCGGTCAAATACCGCCACGTAACCAGTGGCGCACACTGGCCTTTAATCCTTTGGCCAATTCGCAATTGCTGACCGAGACCAATCAGCGCGCGCCTGTCATGCCCGCCGCCGAGGTGCAGTGGCTGATCGACGACCTGCGCGCCGAGCTGATAGCCATAAATGGGAACGCCGATGCCGCGCGGTTTGGCCATTTGCTGGAGAGTTTCGTGCAAGACTGGCGTCAGCTCTGCGCCCTGCATGGCACGGATGGGCGGGGGCGGCCGGAATTTCTGCGACTGGCGGGGGCGGTACATGACGCGGCGAGGGCGCTCAGCCTGGGCCTCGTCATGCGCACCAACGGCGCCGGCGCGCTGCTGGTGCTGGAAAAACGGGTGCTGCAACATCTGCTTACCGATGATGCGACTAAGCCATTTTCAGAAGGGCATATTGATAATCGGTAGGGGTGCCCCGCCCACAACCAAATCCGTAAGGCAGAAATGTCAGGCGGCTTTTGTGCATCTGAAAGCCCGGTCCATCACGCAGCCTTCATGTCGTTTCGGGTCATGTAGAGCCATAAGGCTATGCCCAGGCCCAAGAGGCACAGGGCGGCCATGAAGCCATAGCCGCGGGCGCCGAAGGCTTCATATATGGTGCCGGAGAACACCATGCCAAATCCGGTCAGTGTGCCGCTGGCATAGGCCGAATTAATCGCCTGTCCGAGGCCCTCATAACCTTGAGGCACCAGCAGGAAGACCAGTTCGAGGCCGGCGAGATATATGGCGACGAAGGTGAAGCCATGCAGGGCCTGCATGGGCCACAGAAGCCAGATGTCGGACGTGACCGACATGAGGCCCCAGCGCAGAACGCCGGCGGCCGCGCCAAGCATGAGCAGCCGCCAGGGGCCGAGGCGGTGGCGAAACCGTCCACCCAGGCCCAGGAAGACAAGTTCGCTCACAACCGCGAAGGCCCACAGGTAGCCGCAAAGGGTGGGTGACAGGCCGTCCTTTTCCCATAGCAGCGTCGAAAAGGCATAATAGTAGCTGTGTGCCGCCTGCATGCAGCCTAACGCGATGATCAAAAGCACGAAGCGCTTGTTTTTCAGCAGAGTTGCCAGGCGCGTCAGGCTGGGAGTGTCCCGGCGCGGCAGCAATAACGGATCGATTCGCGCACTAGGCGGAAGCAGAAACCTCGCCGCCAGGCTTACCAGTAGCGCCGAGGCGACCATCCAGGCCAGGACCGCGTCCACCCCCACCATCTGGAGCAGATAGCCCAGGGAAATATTGGCGAATATGAACGCGGCCGATCCGCTGGCCCTCACCCAGGAAAAACTGAAGCCGCCGCTGCGTCCCAGTTGCATGGTCATGGCATCCAGCAGCGGTGTAATGCTGGCGATGGCGGTAAAGCCTATGCTGAACAGGCCGATGAACCAATAGAAGCGTTCGGTGACGGGAACCGAAATAATCCCCATCAGGGCGTAGGCCGCGGTGGCTGACAAGGCCAGACATAGAAGAGGAGTCCGATACTTGACGAACCGATCCGCCCATAATCCGGACAGGGGGCCAGTGATCGCACGGGCGATCAGGGGAACCGCCAGAATCCAGCCAATCTGCGTGGCTGACATCTCATTCTGTCGTAGCCAGGAAGGTAGGAATGGCAGGCTCGCCCCGGTGCCTGCGCACAGAAGTCCATAAAAAATGGCTTGCCTGAGCATGGTTCCGGCCTGGAGCGGAGACTGCGCCATACCGGTCGAACCGATCGCAGCCTTTATACCCGTATCCTGGGTTGTGCCCATTGAAATGTATATCCGCTCAACTGGATGTGGTCATTTTTAAGTATGATTTTATAAACTTAGAAAGACGCGATTTTATCCGAAAATTCAAGAAAATTGTTTTTAATCTCATATCCTAACATAAATTAATATGATTTAAGGGGCGTCATTGCCCGCCCGACTATCTGTCACCACAGAACGACATAGATGATCGTCAGCACGACCAGAACGCCGACACCGGCAATATTGAAGACCCGCGTGGTCCGAAAGTCTATACGGGTCAAATCTACAACCGCCTCTGAAGACGGCTCGCTCGTCATCAGCGAGACGCCGATACAGGTGAGTAATGAGATCCAGAATACCCAGCCGACCCGATTAAGAAACGGCATGTCGGGTATGTGTGCGATGATCCATGCGGGGAAGGCGCCGTCAATTTCCGGGTGCTGATGGAGGTGGGCGGCGCCGTAAAAGGCACATGACATGACAAAACCTGTGGCGATCGCCGAAAAGGCACCAGCGGTCGTGCAGCGTTTCCAGCACATGCCGAGCGCGAAGATCACCACTATGCCTGGCGCGAAAAATCCCGTCAGGCTCTGACCAAACTGGAATACCTGATCAAAATTGCCGAGCAAGGGTTTGGCGACCAGGATGGCAATCGCAAGAGCGCCGACCGAGGCGATCCGCCCGATGGACACCAGTGTCTGGTCGGAAAGAGCGGGGAGGGCCGGCTTGACGATATCCATGGTGAAGATGGTGGCGATCGAATTGATTTTTGAGGCCGAAGAGGCGACGATGGCGGCGGCGAGGGCCGCGAAGACAAGGCCCAGGCAGCCGGGTGGCAGCAGGGTCATCATGGTCGGATAAGCCTGATCGGAACGGGTGATATCAGGGGCCAGGACGAGGGCGGCCATGCCGGGCAGGACAACGATGACCGGCATCAGCAGTTTGAGATAGGCGGCGAAGGCGATGCCTTTTTGCGCTTCCGGCAGGGATTTTCCGGCCAGGGCGCGCTGGATGATGTACTGGTTGAACCCCCAGTAGGACAGGTTCATGATCCACATGCCGCCGACCAGGACGGCGATGCCCGGCAGATCCTTATAGTGCGGACTGGTTTTGGGCAGGATCATATGGAAGTGGTCGGGAAAGCGCGTCATCAGGACATGAAAGCCGTTGGCAATGCCGGGCAGTGACGCCCGGCCGCCGATCTGGCTCAGCGTGACCGCCAGAATGATCAGGCCGCCCAGGGTCAGGAGCGACACCTGGACCACATCGGTCAGGGCGACGGCTTTCAGACCGCCGGAAAACTGATAGGCCAGGGCAAAACACCCGAGCAGGATCAGGGCCAGCATCGGGTCCATGCCGGTGACCGTGGTGACCGCCGTTCCCCCCAGCCACAGGATGGCCGTGAGATTGATCAGTATGTATTGGCCCAGCCAGAATATGGCCATCAGGTAACGAACGCTGGGCCCGAAGCGCCGGGCGAGGAAGCCCGGCATGGTGAGACTGCCGGTGCTGAAGAACACGGGCAGCACGAACTTGCCGACCAGCAGCAGGGTGGCGGCCGACATCCATTCATAGGAGGCGACCGCCAGGCCGATGCGAAAACCCGAACCGGACATGCCGATGATCTGCTCGGCCGAGATGTTGGCGGCAATCAGGGAGGCGCCTATGGCCCACCAGGGCAACTGGTTGCCGGCAAAGAAGTAGCCCTTCGGGCTGGCCCGGACATTGGCGCTGCGATTTGAGACAAATTGCGCCAGGCTGAAAATGGCAAGCGCATAGATGAGGGTGATGGCGATATCGAGGGGAGATAGAAAATTTGAAGTCATCGCATCCCGCCTGTGCCGAACGGGTCTTTGATACGCTTCGGCGTGCCCGGACTCCGTTCGTAATTCATTGCCTGCGGCAGGTCCATATACACTTCTATCTTTTGGGCGGAGACAATGGTGGCGACGAAATGTTGCGACATTTAATCGCATTAATGTGCGTGGTAATCCGGATGTCAACAGGGCTCAGTTTCATGCCTTGCAAGGCTTTGGCGTTTGGATCCGAATTTTGTTGTTATGTGATCAATATGCAGGGGCGAGATGCGCCTTTTAATGATCGTACAATTTTGCTTGCGTTGAGAAATAAGTATGATTTAATTGCGGTGAACTTTAGGCTGGTTATGTGGTTGGTGCGCGTTTGGTGCCGGTTTCCGCCTAAGGTTCCGGAAAGGTTCGCTCTCCCTGGTCCCTTCTTAACTCGACAGCTGTCGCCTGGGTCATTACCGTGCATAGCCTTGCCTGACCGACCACCCCTTGTTGGCTAAGCGAGGCTGTACACGGCTTTTTTCCTCACTAAAGTATCCGACCGTGCCATGGAAGGAGGGCGTATGCCTCGCGGGATCAGGAGCGAAGTAAAGGGCTGGGCCTGTGGACTGGCCAGCCTGCTTGCTGCAATGGGACCTTGCGCGTCGCAAGCCGTTGCGGCCGCGCCTTCAGTAACCAGCCAGGTCGTGACGGTCAGAATCGCCCCGCGTTGGGCCGAACCCGGCAAGCCTTTCGAGGGATGGGGCACGGCCCTGGCCTGGTTTGCCAATGTGACGGGGAAACTGCCGCCGGCGCAGCGAGAGCATCTGGCGGATTTGCTCTATGGCGCCGATGGCCTGAAATTCAATATATCCCGTTATAATATTGGCGGCGGCAATGCGCCCGAAACGGAAACCTATCTGCGGCTGGGGGCTGATATCCCCGGCTTCTGGCGCCGGCCGGCCGGTGCTGACGGTATGGACTGGTGGCATCCCGACGAGCCGTCGCAGTGGGACTGGTCGGCGGATGCGGGGCAGCGCTGGTGGCTGGATGCCATCCGGACGCGGGTGCCGGTGCGGGAACAGATTTTTGAAGCGTTTTCCAACTCGCCGCCTTACTTTATGACGGTGAGTGGGCGGGTTTCGGGCAATGCCGGCGGCCTGGATGACAATCTGCGGCCCGGTTACGAAGATAAATTCGCGGATTATCTGGTCAGAGTGACTCTGGAGCTGGAAAAGCGGCACCATATCCATTTCCGCACCCTGTCGCCGGTCAACGAGCCGGGCACGCCTTACTGGTATGCCGCCAACACGCAGGAGGGCGCGCACTGGTCGCCGGCCCGGCAGTCGCTGATCTTGAAGGCGGTCCGCAAAGCCTTGCGCGCGCAGAAATCGGACACCCAGATTTCCGGCATTGACGAGACCAATGCGCAAACCTTTGTTCAGGACTGGGCAGGGCTGGACGATGCGGCCAGGGCCGCGATCGATCAGATCAATGCACACAGCTACGATACGACTGGCAAGACGGCAGTGCGCGATATCGCGCGGGTTACCGGTAAGCGCCTGTGGATGTCCGAGGTGGATCTGTCGCCGCCCAATGTGACGCAGGATTTCGGCGATATGCGTCCGGCTATTGCCTTGGGCGAGCAAATCGTCAGCGACATCAACCGTATGCAGCCAGTGGCATGGGTGCTGTGGCAGGCGGTTGAGCGCGAGACGATGGAATCGGGCGAGGGGGCGAACTGGGGGTCGAACTGGGGGCTGATCAAGATGGATTACGCCAATCCGACAGACCCGAAGATCAATATCACCTCGAAATACGGCGCCATGGCCAATTTCTCCCGCTATATCCGGCCGGGCGATCGCTTCCTGCCGGTGGATGATATGGATACGGTCGTGGCGGTCCGGCCGGATGGCCAGTCGTTCGTGGTCGTCCATGTCAATCCTGGGCTTTATGAGCGCCGCCTGAATATTGACTTTCCCGGTATGAAAACGGGTTATCGCGTCACCCGGATTGTAACGGACCAGACGCATCGGGCGGTAACGGCCGGCGAGGCCGAACCTCTTGGGCAGGGGCTGGTGGTGCCGCCATTATCGGTGACCACCTTTATTGTGACGGCGCGGTCGTGACTACCGCCTTGCGCCGGAAGGCGGCCTCGCTCATAAAGCAAAGGCATTGGGAGCGGTATGAGGCATGACTGAGAACGGAAATGGTCCCGACCTGCAGGGATTTGGCGATTCGACCTATGAGGAAGCGGTCTCCCATGGGCGGCTGCATGGTACCCTGGCGCATCGGCTGGCCGTCGATATCCTGAATGGTGTCTACAGGCCGGGTGATACATTGCCCTTCCAACTCGATTCCAGCGAGGCGCTGAATATTTCCCGCACGCCTTACCGCGAAGCCTTGAAAATTCTGGCCGCCAAGGGATTTGTCGATAGCCGGCCCAAGCGCGGTACGCGCGTACGCGAACGCACGAACTGGAATCTGCTCGATCCGGAAGTCATGGGCTGGATGTTCGAGACCACGCCGACGGAGGACTTTATCCACGGCCTGTTCGAGTTGCGCCTGATCAATGAGCCGGCCGCGGCGGAACTGGCTGCCGAACGCCGCACGGCGGAAGAGGTCGAGCGTATGCGTCACGCGCTGGAGGTGATGCGCGTGGAGACCCTGGCCACCGAGACCGGCCGGCTGGCGGATATCGATTTTCACAAGACTTTGCTGATCGCGACGCGCAACGAGGTTTTGATCTCTCTCAACAGTTCGATCGCGGCGGCCATTGCCTGGTCGACCCGTCTGAAATCGACGGACCCCAAGGATCTGCGCAGCAGTTGGCAGGATCATGCGCGCGTCTTTGAGGCCATCGAGGCAGGAGACGGCCGGGCGGCGCGCTGGTCGATGGAGACCCTGGTGCGCCTGGCGCTGGAAGACACCCGCCGGTCGCAAAAGCGGCGCGAGGTTGAAGGCGAAGCGCGATAATTCGGCAATAAATCACATTTTATAATTGCTGTATTCTTATTGTGTGATAATTCATAGGCGTGGCCGCTTATAGGATGGCCTGCTGCATACGAAAATTCTGTATTTTTTGGTTCGGCAGGCTGCATTTCTGAAAATTCCTTCCAAGTGGCGAATAAATTAATCGCACTAAATGTGAGCGTTGGGTGTGCCTGTGTTTGCGCAGCCTGACCCAGGAGGAACGAATGAGTCAGATAAAACAAACACGCCGGAATTTCCTGGCGTCGGTGGTCGGCGGCGGCGCGGTGATCGCCTTGTCCGGTGTGGCCGGCGCAAAGACCGCGTCGCGTTTTACTGTGACGAATGACCAGTTCGTGCTCGATGGCAGGCCGTTTCAGATCCTGGCGGGCGAAATGCACTATCCCCGCATTCCGCGCGAATACTGGCGCGATCGCCTGCGCAAGCTCAAATCCTTGGGGCTCAATACCCTGACCACCTATGTCTTCTGGAATGCCCACGAGACGTCACCAGGCGTCTTTGATTTCAGCGGCAATCTCGATGTTGCGGCCTATATCAGGCTGGCGCAGGAAGAAGGGCTGTGGGTGAACCTGCGGCCTGGCCCTTATGTCTGTGCCGAATGGGACAGTGGCGGCCTGCCGGCCTGGTTGTTCCCGGAAGAAACCGGCATCGCCCGCACCAGCGACCCCAAATTTGTCGGACCAATGAAGGCGTGGTTCAAGCGTCTGGGCCAGGAACTGGTGCCGCTGCTGATCGATAATGGCGGGCCGATCATTCTGACCCAGATCGAAAACGAATACGGCGCTTTCGGTACCGATCATGACTACATGCGCCAGGTCATGGAGGCCGAGCGTGATGCCGGGTTCACGGGCCTGCTTTACACGGCCGATCCATCACAGTTTGTCGCCAACGGGTCTTTGCCGGGTATCGTTGCCGGTATCAATTTCGGCACCAACTACAAGGCGGAAGAAGAGTTCGCAGCGCGTGCCAAGGTGCGCAGCGATGGGCCCTTCTTCAATTCGGAGCTCTGGGGTGGCTGGTATGACGCCTTCGGCGATCTGCACACGACCATGGAGATTCCGCCTCTCATTGACAGCCTGAAATGGATGCTCGACCGCAAGATGTCGATCAGTTTCTATATGCTGCACGGCGGCACGTCATTCGGTTGGTATGCGGGCGCCAACTGGGATTCCAAGGGCTACAGCGCCGATATCTCCAGCTATGATTACGACGCCATCCTGGACGAGGCCGGTCGGCCGACGCCCAAATATGCGGCGGTAAAGGCCCTGTTCCAGAACTATCTCCCGGCGGAAGCCTTTGCGCCCCCTGCCGCCTGCCGAGGCGCCGGTGACGGTGCCGCGTTTCCGCCTGACGGAAGCGGCGCCTCTGGAGGCGCTTCTAGACAAGCCGATGCGCCAGTCGTCACCGAAATCGCTGGATGCGCTGGGCCAGATGCACGGCCTGATGGTCTACCGTCACCGCGCGGAAAAGCCCTTGTCGGGCGTGCTGAAATTCGATGATGTGCGCGACTATGCCCTGGTGCGGGTAAATGGGATCACGGTGGCAACGCTCGATCGCCGCCTGAAAGAAACCTCCGTCGCAATCGATGTCGCCAAAGGGGCGGTGCTGGAAATCTGGGTCGATACCCACGGTCATTGCAATTACGGCAAGAACATCGGCCGCGACCAGAAGGGCCTGATCGGCCAGGCCATGCTGAATGGCGCGCCGCTTACCGGATGGGAGCAGGCGGGGGTCACGTTTGATGATATTTCAGGACTGACGTTTGCCGCGAAGCCTGTTGCCGGGCCGGCCTTCTATCGCGGCACTTTCACTGTAACGGCGGATGGCGCCGTGCCGGGCTTCACCTTCCTGGATATGCGCGGCTGGGGCAAAGGCTATGTGTTCGTCAACGGGCGTAATCTCGGCCGTTACTGGTCGGTCGGTCCGCAACGCGCCATGTTCGTACCGGGGCCCTGGCTGAAGCCGGGCGTCAATGAAGTGGTCGTGCTCGATCTGCATGAGGCGGGCGAGCGCACCCTGGCCGGCGGGCCAAATGAAATCTGGGATTTGCCGGGACTGGTGAAAGCGTAACGGCCTCCGGGTTTAATGCCGCATTTTTGGATACTGACTTCCATTGCGGCGACAGGAATTGAAAATAATCGGCTTTAAAGAGTCGATTGTTTTCAAAATGGTATGATTAAATTCAGCCTCGCTGCGAGGTGTGGTTTGCCCCCTTGCTCATTTTAGGCGGGTTAACGGTGGTAATTTTTAAAATATCTCAATGCAATCAATATATTTTGTTATTTTTGCGGTGCGGTGAAACCCTTTTGCATTTGGGGGCTGGTGTGCGGTTGTTGCATAATTGTTACGACGCCGCCCCATTAGTCATTCTATATAAATCCGATTTGAAAATAAAATCATATTGTCGTACAAATACTCTCAACCGGCGCCGTGACGCCGACAGAAGAAACAGGAGGGAACTTTATGAAGTCCAAAATGAGATTACTTGCATCTGCGTCCGTCGTGCTGATGATGGCTGGCGGCGCCGCGTTCGCCCAGGAGGCGGCCCAAGAGGCGCCCCAAGGGACGGCTGCGACCAGCGCCGACCAGACGGCTACCGAAAAAGCCAAGGACAAGGACGATCTGACCGTCATCGTGGTCAAGGGCTATCGCGCCAGTCTGCGCTCTGCCCAACAAATCAAGCGCCGGTCTGATCTGATCATCGACGCCGTCGTGGCCGAAGATATTGGCAAGCTACCCGACGTGAACGCGGCCGAATCGCTGGCGCGCCTGCCGGGCGTTCAGATTACGCATGGCAGCGATGAAGGCAGCGGCGTGCTGGTGCGTGGCCTGCCAGATGTGGCCACGACCGTCAATGGCCGCGATATTTCAACCGCCGAACTGCGCCGCGTTCAGATGCAGGATTTCCCGTCCGGCGCCCTGGCCGGCATGGAGGTCTACAAATCCGGCACGGCTGACCTGCTGGAGCCGGGCCTGGCCGGCCTGATCAATGTCCGCACCCGCCGCCCGTTCGATTTCAAGGGCTTTGAAATCGATGGTGCCGTCCGCGAGACCTATAACGACCAGAACGGCAAGTTCAATACCAACGGCAACGTGCTGGTTACCGATCGCTGGATGACCGGCGCCGGTGAAATGGGCGCCCTGCTGAACCTCTCCTACACCGAGCAGGATTTCCGCAATGCCGTGCGCTGGGCAACTGGTTATATAGCCAATTCCACTGCGGATCCTTCATTGCCCAGGTATCCGGACCAGGTTGGCGTTTATATGGATACCGGCCACCGCTGGCGACCTTCGGCCAATGCCACGCTGCAATGGCGCCCGAACGATCAAACCGAACTTTACGCCGACTTCCTGTGGCAGGCCTATCGCGCCGAACACTGGAATGACTGGGCCATGGCACCGTTGTGGAGCGGTACAAAGACCAATGTCGTGATGCAGGAAGGCACCAATCAGATCGCCAGTATGACCAACACGGGCGGTGATCCGATCCAGTTCTACCGCTCGACAGGATTTGACCGCACCGACACGCAGCAGATCGCTGTGGGCGGCAGTTGGACCAGCGGCAAGCTGAAGCTCTCCACTGATCTGGCCTATACCAACAGCCTCTATTCGAACTCGTCATGGAGCCTCGACTCGGCGCTCAAGCAATCCTATCCGATTAATGTCAGCTATGTCACTGACGGTGGCGCTGCCTGGTCGGCCGAAGGTCTGGATGTCTCGGATGCCAGCAATTATGTCTGGCGCGGCTATTATGAAAGCATCTACAAGGTTGGCGGCAACGGTATCCAATGGCGTGGCGATGCGGTCTATGATACCGATTGGGGTATCTTCAAACAGTTGAAAGCCGGCCTGCGTTACTCGGATCGTAACGCCTTCTACGAAGCCAATGATCGTTATGGTTGGGTGTTGCCGCTCGCCATTCCGTTCGACTCGATCGGTGTTGGCGAACTGTCTCTCACGCAAGATACTTTCAGGGGCAGTGATCAGGGCTTCCGGAACTACCTGCAGCCTTCGCGTGCCGGCATTGTAGACAACACGACGCTGCTGGTGAACGAGACCCGCGCGGCGCTTGCCCAAATGGGGAATACTGGTGGCGTGGCGCAGTACACCCCGATCCTCATGGGCTATGATCCATTCCGTGGTTTCACCGCCAAGGAAGCGACCCGTACAGCTTATGCCCAGGAGCACTATCAAACCCACTTCTTCAACTCGGATGTTGACGGTGTGATTGGTGTGCGTGTGGTCAATACGGTCGGCAAATACAGCGGATATTCGCGCGTGAAGTGGAACAATGTCGAAACCGGCGTTCCGAAAACCATTGATCAGAACTACATCGATGTTCTGCCTAATTTCAGCATGCGCCTGAAGCCGAACAGCGAAATGCAGATTCGTTTGGGGGTGACTAAGACCCGCACGCGTCCGGATTTCAGTCAGCTCAACCCGGCGTATAGTATTACGCAGTTCGATCCGAGCACGGGCGGCAACAATCCTGATCCGGCCGATGCCTATGGTTCCGCCGGTAATCCGGACCTGAAGCCGCTGACGTCGACGAATTACGACGTCACCTGGGAATACTATCCGGAGGCGAATACCTCGGCGAGCGTGGCCGTGTTCTACCACGACCTCTTCGGCTTCATCAGCAACTATACGACCCGGACCAATGACCCGATTTACGGTGTTCTTGAAGTTTCGCGTCCTGAAAACGCTGGCGCCGGCAAGATCAAGGGTGTGGAAGTTGCCGGTCAAACCTTCTTCGACTTCCTGCCGGGGGCGTGGAATGGTCTCGGTGTTCAGGCAAACGTTACCTATATCGATGCGTACAATGAACTGCCGGACGCTATCGACCACTCGAAGCAGATGGTGAAAATCCAGGGCGTGTCGAACTGGAGCTATAACCTGGCTCTGTTCTACGAAAAGGGTAAGATCTCCACGCGTCTGTCCTATAACGGCCGCTCTCGCTGGATCAACTCCTATGATAACCGCAAGGGCTCTTGGGAAGGTGAAGGTACGGAAGCTGTGAACCGCCTAGACTATTCGCTCAGCTATTCGCCGAACGACGCTTACACGATCAACCTGGATGCCTCCAACCTGCTGGCGCAACCGTTCCATAACTTCCACGAGTATGACGGCAATGCGCACGCAAAGTTCGTCCGTGATATCCGTGACGAAGGCCGCTACTATGGCCTGTCTGTTCGTTTCAAATATAACTGATGAATGAGGGGGCCGCGCCTTGCGGCCCCCTCATTATTGCTGGATTTCAAGTTCTTGGGGCCGGTCCGGACGGATTCGGCCCCATTAATATCAGACAGGGGCCCATCCATGAGAACACGCAAATCCCTCGCCATCACGCTGTCCGCGCTGACCGGCTTGTTTGGTCTCTGGTCGGGCGCCGCTGATGCCGAACCGAAAAAGCCGGATACGGTCCTGTTCGGCGTGGCCTATTACGACGAATACACGCCGGTCGACCGTGTCGAGGAAGACGCGCGCATGATGAAGGCGGCGGGTATTTCCGTTGTCCGTATCGCGGAATCCACCTGGGGCACGCTGGAGCCGCAGGAAGGCGTCTTCGATTTCAGCCATATCGATCGCACCCTGGCGGCCATGAACCGGCAGGGCATCAAGGTGATCATCGGCACGCCCACCTATGCGGTCCCGACCTGGCTCGTCCGCGCGCATCCCAATGTGCTGGCCATCACGCCGCAGGGGCCAAACAGATACGGCCCGCGGCAAAATATGGATATCACCGATCCCGATTATCGCCGGGCGGCCGAGCGGGTGATCATCGCCCTGATCGATCATGTAAAGGATAATCCGGCGGTCATCGGCTATCAGGTCGATAACGAGACCAAGGCTTACGGAACGTCAGGCCCTAATGTGCAGGCCGGCTTCGTGGCGCACATGAAGCAGACATATCCGGATCTTGACGATCTGAATAAAGCCTTTGGTCTCGACTACTGGAGCAACCGGATCAACACCTGGGAAGACTTTCCCTCGGTCAATGGTTCCATCAATGCCAGCCTGAGCAATGCTTTTGCCGAATACCAGCGCGGCCTGGTCACCGACTTCCTGACCTGGCAGGCGGGCCTGGTGCGTGCCCATGCCCGGCCGGATCAGTTCATCACGCAGAATTTCGACCTCGGCTGGCGTGGCTATTCCTACGGCATCCAGCCGGAGGTCAATCACTGGGAAGCCGCCAAACCGCTCGATATCGCCGGCATCGATATCTATCATCCCAGTCAGGACAAGCTGACCGGCGCCGAGATCGCCTTTGGCGGCGATGTCACCCGCTCGATGAAGAACGGTCAGAACTACCTGGTGCTGGAAACCGAGGCGCAGGGCTTCCCCGAGTGGACGCCCTATCCCGGACAGTTGCGTTTGCAGGCGTTCAGTCATCTGGCATCCGGCGCCGATATGGTGGAATACTGGCACTGGGCGACGACCGCCAATGCTATCGAGACCTACTGGCGCGGACTGCTCTCTCAGGATTACCAGCCGAACGCCACCTATGAGGAGGCCAAGACCATCGGCGCCGATTTCAAGCGCCTGGGGCCGAAGCTCGTCCATATGCGCAAGCATAACAAGGTCGCCATCTATGTCAGCAACACGGCGCTCAGTGGCTTTGACTCTTTCAAGATGAATGCCGAGGGCAGGAGCATCGGCTACAACGAGGTGCTGCGGCCCTTCTACGATTCGCTCTATCGCCAGAATGTCGAGGTCGATATCCTGTCGCCGTCATCGACCACGCCCCTGGACGATTATCAACTGATCATCGTGCCGGCGCTCTATGCCGCCAGCGATGCCGAGATCGACCGCCTGAACGCCTTTGCCAAAAAGGGCGGGCACATCGTCTATACCTTCAAGAGCGGGTTCTCCGACGAGAACACCAAGGTGCGTTATGAAAGCCAGCCCGGCCATATCGCCGAGGCGGCCGGCATAAAATACAACCAGTTCACAATCCCGGAGAATGTGTCGCTCGAAGGCGATCCGTTTGGTGTTGCCGAGGCGGATAACAAGGCGCGCTGGTGGATGGAATTTGTGACGCCGACCACGGCCAAGGTGGTGGCGCGCTATAAACATTCGGCCTGGCCGGACTATGCCGCCGTGACGCGCAATCAGTACGGCAAGGGGCAGGTAACCTATATCGGCTTCATGCCCACCGATGCCCTGATCGACAAGATCATGGCGCAGGAAGTCCAAAGCGCGGGCGTAGCTGATCGTTCGTCCGGGGCGCGCTTCCCGGTCATTGTGCGTTCCGGCACTTTGCAGAATGGCCACAACGTCCATTATGTCCTGAACTATTCCGCGACGCCGCAAACCCTGTCCTACCAGTTCGCCGCCGGCAAGGAGCTTTTGTCGGGCGTCAGCGTGGCCGCCAAGACGGACTTGGGCCTTGAGCCCTGGGGCATCAAAATCATTGAAGAAAACAAATAATAACTGGAGGAAATAGTCGTGAGTTTCATGTCTTCGAAAGCTTTACGCGCGGGCGTGGCGTCTGTGGCGCTTCTGGCCATTTTGGGCGGTCAGGCCCATGCCGAGACGGCCCGCTGGTCAGCGGCGGCGGCCAACCAGTGGTACGCGAAGCAGCGCTGGCTGGTCGGTTCCAACTTCCTGCCGACCGACGCCATCAACCAGTTCGAGATGTGGCAGGCCGATACCTTCAATCCGGCCGAGATCGACAAGGAATTCGGCTACGCCGAAGGCATCGGCATGAACACCATGCGCATCTTCCTGCAGGACCAGCTATGGGCGCAGGACCCGGAAGGGTTCAAGAAGCGCATCAATATCGTGCTCGACCTGGCCGCCAAGCATCATATCAAGCCGATGCTCGTCCTGTTCGATTCCTGCTGGGATCCGAACCCGAAACTGGGGCCGCAGCACCCGCCGATCCCCGGCGTGCACAATTCCGGCTGGGTGCAGTCGCCCGGTACGGCGGGCCTGATGGATGAGGCCGGCTGGGGCAGGTACGAGGCTTACGTCAAGGGCATTGTCGGCGCCTTCGCCAGGGACGATCGCATCCTGGCCTGGGATGTGTGGAACGAGCCCGACAATCAGGGGGGCGGCAACTATCAGCAGCTAGATGAGGCCACCAAGACGGCTCAGGTGGCCAAGCTGCTGCCGCAGGTCTTTGCCTGGGCGCGGACGCAAGACCCCATACAGCCCCTGACCTCCGGCGTATGGCATAATGATGACTGGTCGCCGAACGGCAAGTTGAATGCGGTTGAGCGTGTGCAGATCGACCAGTCGGACGTCATCAGCTTCCATAGCTATGACTGGCCCGAACGTCTGGAAGAGCGCATCAAATCGCTGCAACCCTATGGCCGTCCGCTGATCATGACCGAGTACATGGCGCGCGGCAACGGCTCGACCTTTGACTCGGCCCTGCCTATGGCACGCAAGTATAATGTGGGGGCCATCAACTGGGGCTTTGTGCTGGGCAAGAGCCAGACCAACATGCCCTGGGATTCATGGGAAAAACCCTACACGAAAAGCCCGCCGACCCTTTGGTTCCATGATATCTTCTATGCCGATGGCAAGCCTTACCGGCCGGCCGAAACGGCGCAGATCAGGGCGATGACGGCCGAAGCCGAAAAAACGTTCAGGAAGAAATAGGGCGGTTCGCGGGGAACTGATCATGCAGGGGACGGAGGGCGGGCTCAGCGAACAACCGGTTCGTCGAGTCAGCGGCTTTGGGTAGTTCCAACTGTTTTCTTATTTTATTCTTTGTACGCCAAAAGGCTTCCCGCGCTTACTCGAACCATCGGAACCGTGAATAACAAGCTCGAAAGTGAAGCGCTGCTGGCGCAGGCCCGTCTGGGGGCGATTGTCGAATCGTCCGATGACGCTATTGTCGCCAAGACGCTGGACGGCATTATCACCTCGTGGAATGAGGCGGCTGCCAAGATTTTCGGCTATTCCGCGCAGGAGGCGATCGGCCAGCACATTACCCTGGTCATTCCCGATGACCGCCGCTCCGAGGAAGACCTGATCATCGGCAAGATCAGGGCCGGCGAGCGCGTTCATCACTTTGAAACCGTCCGCCGCCACAAATCCGGGGCGGCCATTGATCTGTCGGTCACGGTATCCCCCATTCGTGACCCGGAGGGCCGGATTATCGGGGCATCGAAGATTGCCCGTGATATCTCTGAGCAGAAGCGTGAGACGGTCCGCCGCCAGGCGCTGATGCGGCTGACCGACGAAATCCGCGATGTGGAAGACGCCGACGAGATCGCCTTTGTGGCAGCGAGGCTCCTGGGTGAAACCCTGAAGGTCAGCCGGGCAGGATATGGCGTGATCGATACGCTCAACGAGACGATTACCATCGAGCGCGACTGGAATGCGCCGGGCATAAAGAGCCTCGCTGGCGTGCTGCATTTCCGTAATTACGGCTCCTACATCGAAAACCTGAAACAGGGCGAAACCGTGGTCTTCGCCGATGCCGAAACGGACCCGAGAACGGCCGGTTCCGCTGCCGCCCTGAAGGCGATCAGCGCGCAGTCCGTCGTCAATATGCCGGTGACCGAGCGCGGGCGCTTTGTCGCGCTGCTTTACCTCAATCACGAGACGGCGCGGGAGTGGCCTGAGGAGGAACTGGCCTTCGTGCGCGAGGTGGCGGAGCGGACACGCACCGCGACGGAACGCGCGCGCGTCACGGCGGAACTCAGAGCGCTGAATGCCCAACTGGAGGAGCGCGTCGGCGCGGCCCTGGCGGAACAGCGCATTCTGGCGGATATCCTGGAATCGACCGACGCCTTTGTTCAGGTGGCGGATATGGATCTGAACTGGCTGGCCATCAACCGGGCCAGTGCGGAAGAGTTCAGCCGCATTTTCGGAGTCACGCCGAAAGTCGGTGACAATATGGTGGCGGTTCTCAGTCATTTGCCGGAGCAGCAGGCGGCGGTGCGCGCAGTCTGGAGCCGGGCCCTGGACGGCGAAGCCTTCACCGAGGTGGCTGAATTCGGCGCCCCCGAGCGTGAGCCTCGCCATTATGAAATGAAGTTCAACCCCCTGTATGACGAGGCGGGGCGCCAGATCGGCGCCTACCAGTTCGTCTTCGACGTGACCGAACGCATACGCGACCAGGTGCGCCTGCGTGAAGCCGAGGAGCAACTGCGCCAGGCCCAGAAGATGGAGGCCGTAGGGCACCTGACCGGCGGTGTGGCGCATGATTTCAACAATATGCTGGCGGTTGTCTCCGGTTCGCTGGAACTTCTTGACCGCCGGACAGCGGTTGATGATCCGCGCGCCAAGGCGTTGATTTCTTCGGCGCTTGAGGCATCCAAACGTGCCGGCAACCTGACCCGGCGTTTGCTGGCCTTCTCGCGCCAGCAGCCCCTGAAGCCGGAAGTGACCGATCCCAATCGGCTGGTGGCCGGCATGTCGGATCTGTTCCGCCATTCCCTCGGCGCGGACATCCAGTTGGAGACGGTCCTGTCGGGCGGCGTCTGGCGCATCCATGTCGATCAGAACCAGTTGGAAAGCGTCCTGCTCAATCTGGCGGTCAATGCCCGCGATGCCATGGAAGGGGGCGGCCGACTCACCATCGAGACCCAGAACGCGCATCTCGACAAGCGCTATGTCGCCAGGGAACTGGGCATTACGCCCGGCCAGTATGTCATGATCGGCGTGACCGATACCGGCAGCGGCATGGCGCCCGATGTCCTGGCGAAGGCGTTCGATCCGTTCTTCACGACCAAGGAAGTCGGCAAGGGTACCGGCCTGGGGCTCAGCCAGGTCTATGGCTTCATCAAGCAGTCGGGCGGGCACACCAAGATCTATTCCGAGATCGGTCACGGTACGAGCGTGAAGATATATTTGCCGCGTTATATGGGCGATGCCGTTGACGGAGGCGACACCGACCGCCTGGCGGATCTGCCGAACAATGACGGGCGGGAACTGATCCTTGTGGTTGATGACGAGGATCTGGTCCGGCAGTTCTCGGCCACGGCGCTGGCAGATTTGGGCTATCGCGTCCTTGAAGCCGGCAATGCCCAGGGCGCTCTGGCCACCCTGCTTGACCGGCCCGATGTGGACCTGTTGTTTACCGATATCGTCATGCCGGAAATGAACGGCCGCAAACTGGTCGATCTGGTGCGCGAAAAGCGCCCGGAACTGCCCGTTATCTACACGACCGGATATACGCGCAATGCAGTGGTCCACAATGGCATACTGGACAATGATGTCGAACTGATCGGCAAGCCCTTCACCCTGGAGGAGTTGGCCTTGCGTGTGCGTGACGTGCTGGACAGGGCCGCATTGAAGAAGCGATAGGCGCACTGGCGAATTTATGTCGGTGCGCCGTCTGCCGGCCTTTGGGCGCATCGATATTTTACGGGCCTTTGTCATAGCTTCGTCCAATCGAACGGATGGGAGTTGAGCGGAATGACCAGTGCCGACGAGAAGACCGGAAAAAGAAAATCCGCACCCAGAAGTGCCAGGCTTCACGCCAGAAACGCTGAATGCCTGTTTCGAACTTCAGGCGGCCACCGGGGCTGAAAGCCAGTGGACGTTGGGTGATTACAGGGTTTCCACGCATCATGGCCGCGACGCCTTCTGGGTGGTGGTTCACGGGCCGGGCCAGGGCGGCATTGCCCTGCGCACTTATCCGATCATGGGCCAGAATATCATTGTCGAGGCCCATCGTCGTGAGGATGGCGGCGACTGGAAAGTCGAGACCCCTTCCGGTGTTTACCGCATCAGCCTGACCTTTCTAGGCGACACTCTCCTGCGCATGACCTCGCGCCTTGTACCCTCGCATGATCTGCTGGTCGTCTTCTGGCCGCGTGATCTTTATGTGCTCGATGAAAACGACGATCCGCGCCACGCCGAAGGCCGGGTGGAGGCCGGGCAGCGCGGCCTGAATGCCGGCCTTTGTTATCTGTGCCTTAAAAAGCCGGCCTTTGGCAGCGTGCTCTACATGCAGAATTTGACGGCGCTCAATCCCTTCTTTATCGATACAAAAACTAAGCCTGACGGCGTGGTGGGCGGGCAATGGCCGGAACTCGGCTACCAGCCGCCGGGATCACCCAATGGCGACTCGCCGCCAGTCAATCCGCTGAAAGCGGGGCAGGACTATGTGATTTCCGACGCCCTGGTCAGCCTGCGCGCCGACTGCGGCGCGAATGAGTTCGAGGTGGCGCGCAACTTCGTCGAGATGCTGGCGGATATCTATCCCCATCTCGACAAGCCCGAACCGGAATACCGCGACTGGATCTGGCGGGCCGACAAGACCCTGCTTGACCTCAAGACCTCGCCCGATGTCACCGAGGTGCATGACGGCAAGACCTATATCCGGCCCTATGTCGCGGCCGAATATCCCGACAGCATGGTCCAGATGACGGTGCTGAAATCCCTGCGCGAATACGAAGCCTGGCGCGGGCGCCGTGATCCGTTTTCGGATGACCTGGCCGTGGCCATGGAAGGGTTTTTTGACAACGACCTGCGCACCCTGCGCCGCTACCTGCCGGATGTCGGTAACGACAAGGACCGTGACGCGGTCGATTCCTGGTACATATACCATCCGCTGATGAATCTGGCGCGCCTGGCGCTTAAGGGCGAAGCCTGGGCCGATACCCTGTTTCGCAAGTCGATCGCCTTTACCGTGAAGGCGGCGCACCATTTCAAATACAGGTGGCCGATCCAGTATGACCTGACGAACCTGAAGGTGATCGAAAAGGATCGCGGCGACGGCCTGGGCCAGACCGATGTCGGCGGGTTCTACGCCTATGTCATGCTGCTGGCGCACGAACTGACCCACGACGACACCTACGTCGCCGAAGCGAAGGCGGCGCTGAAGGCCTTGGAGGATGACCGCTTCGAACTGGTCTACCAGACCAATCTGACCGCCTGGGGGGCGTTGGCCTGCCTGCGCCTGTGGAAAATGGGGGACGAGCCGCACTATCTGGACCAGGCCTATGTCTTCATTGCCGGCCTGATGCACAATTGCGAACTGTGGGGATCGAAGATCGGCTGGGCCGGTCATTATACCAACTTCTTCGGCGTCACCTGCCTGCATGACGGCCCCTATATGGCGGCCTACGAAGCCTTCGAGGTGTTTGATGCTTTCGATGAGGCGCTCAAGGTTTCGGATGAAGACCTGCCGGCGGCGCTGAAGCTTCTGATGTGCGAATACCGGCGCTATGCGCTCGATGTGCTGTGGTCCTTCTATCCGGATTTCCTGCCGGCGGAGAGCCTTTCCGATACCGTGCGCAACGGCCATATCGACCGGGCGCTTTCACTGCCGCTCGAAGATATTTACGGCGACGGCAGTCCCGCCGGGCAGGTGGGACAGGAGGTCTATGGCGCCGGCAGCGCGTTTGTGCTGGCGGCGCGGGCTTACTTCGCTTGCGGCGACGCGCCCTTCCGGCTGTTTGCCGATCATCCGGCCAATATCGAGCCGAAGGACGGCCGTATCGTCATCCGGCTCAAGGGGCCGAAAGGCTGCACGGCGCGCCTCCGCCTGATCGCGCTTGATGATAAGGCCGGGTCGCCTGAAGTCTCAATTGAGGGGCTGGAAACAACGGACAGCGGGAACGCCTATGTCGAATACCGGCCGGCGGCCGATGCTGAAATCACGGTGCGCTGGATCGCATGACAGCGCCTGAGTTCACAGAAAAGCGAGGCGCTCACTTCCGCATTGGTTCCTGATAGTAAACCGGGCAGTATGACGGGACACACAAAAATCAGACAGGGAGGTTCTGATGGCCCAATATCATGCGGTTGCGAACAGCCGGAACATTGGCCGCGGCATGGCCTTCACCATCCAGAGCGGGGTCCTGCGCCGGATGGATGTCCTCGACTTACATCTGGAAGAAGACGGTAAGGTCGAGGCTACGATTGAGCATTTTGACCCGACCGGCCTGTGCATCAGCCTGAATGGCGCTACCTTCAAATGCCGTCCGTGGCGAATGGGGGATGCGGCGGTCAGACGACTGCCAGGCACGATTTCAAGCTGGACCATCGATCAGATACTGGAAGAGGCGGCGGACGCCTGACGTCCTGTTGTCTCGCTTAAAGCTTGACCCGGCCCCTGCTTGCGCCCTAAGGTCTTACCGTTACGGCGTGGGGGCGCCTGTAAGGCGAACGGGATGGGGGATAGCAGGCTTTGACGCAGACCGGGGCAACAGACAGCGCCTCACATGCCGCGGCGGGGGCCGGGCATGACAGGGTCGACGTTGCCGAAGCCAAGCGCCTGATCGGGCAGGTCAATGGCAGTCATGACCTGCAAACCACCTTCACCGCCATGCCCAAGCCGGATTTGAAGGCGCTGGAGTTCTGGAACCGGTTTTTCAAGAATATCGGGGAATTTTTCGAGAAGGTCGCCAGTGCCTTCAAGCCGCTGGCCCCTTTCATGCCCTATATTCTTGGCGCCCTGGCCATAGCCCTGATCGCACTGCTGCTGTCGCCCTTCGTGCGCATGATGATTACCTCGCGTTTCCAGCGGCTGTTCGCGCGCGATCACCTGCGGGCCGATGCGCCGTGGCGGCCGACGCGGGAGGCAGTGACGGCCCTGCTAGGCGATATCGACAAACTGGCGGCCGAGGGCAGTTATGACGAGGCGGTCCATCTGCTGCTGGTGCGGTCTGTGGCGGATATCAACGCCTTCCGGCCCGACCTGGTGCGCAAACATTATTCGGCGCGCGACATCCGTTCGCATCCCTTGCTGCCGGAAGCGGCGCGGCCGGCCTTCACCGAAATTGTGCGCTGCGTGGAAAAGAGCTATTTCGCCGGCATTTCGGCCACGCGGGCGGATTTTGAAGCCTGCCGCGCCGCCTATACCGCCTTTATTGCCGCCGAAGGGATCGCCTGATGGCCAAACCGGCGGCAGACAAAAAGACCTTGGGCCAACATATCGGGGCCAGGATCGGCAAGGTGTCCGGCTGGCTGCCGGCCGTGGCGGCCTTTCTCTGCTTGTGCCTGTTCGCGGCGGCGGCCATCACGCTTTTCGATGTCAATTCAGTGCCGAAAACGGGCCAGAAGGCCAATGTGACCGGCCTTTCGGCGCAAGGCACGGCGGGGCTGCGCCGCCTGTTGGAGGCGAGGGGGCATGAGGTCATTGTCAACCGCATGGAAGACGGTCCGCTGATCGAGCACGGCGACCTGGAAATCATTACACTTGATGATGACGGCGGCACCCTGACCTATGCCTATCATTTCGACAGTGACGATACGTCGTCAGCCTCTTCGAGCAGCGCGTCTTCGGCTGAGGTTTCCTCGGCCAATGCTGCCTCGGCCAATGACGCCTCGGAAAGCGCCGCCTCTGCAAGCGCTTCAGCTGGTGGTGACGCGGACGAGGAAACGGGCTCCGCGAATCTGATCCCTGATCCCAGGCGTTCAAAACACGTCCTGCGCCAGCCGCTGGGCAAGGTGGTGCTGGTCGTGGCGCCAAAATGGAACGCCGGACCCGATCCGCGCAACCGCTACTGGGATCGCGGTGCGACACTGGTGGCGACGGCGAATGTCATTGACAGCCTGGGCTTCCTGTCGCCTGTCAGCGAAACGCCGGCACCGAAAGATGACAAGCAGGCCGTGGCCAAGGTAAAAGCGTCGCCGCCGGGGACGCAAACCGTGCGCAATGGCGACAGTCTGGTGACGTTCGATAGAGCCCCCTATGTGCTGAAACGCGACATGCGTCCGATGGCCGGGAAAGCCGAAAAGGGGACAGCGCAGCCCTTTGAGCCGGCACCGCATCTCTGGACGTTCCGTCCGGTCCAGGGCGGCCCCTTTAACGCCCCAGTTTCTGTGGGTGCGATCACTGGCCTGCAATCGATCACCGGGCCGAACCTCAAGCCGCTTCTGGTCGGTCCCAATGGCGAGGCGGTCCTGTCGCAAGTCATCGTGACCGGCAATCGCCCGCAACCGAAGGCGCCGATATACCTGCTCAGTGACCCCGACCTGCTCAACAATCAGATACTGGCCGATCCGCAAAAGGTCATCGCGGCGCTGAACCTGATCGATACGATCAGCCCGCCGGCGGACAAGCCCGGCCGGGTGATCTTCAACCTGACCTTCAATGGCATTTCGACCGATCACGACCTGCTGCACGCCCTCAGCCGTCCGCCCTTCATCGCCGTGCCCCTGTGCTTGCTGATCGCTGGCTTAGGCCTGATGTGGGCAGCGTTTTCGCGCTTCGGCCCGGCCCGCGAGGCGCCGGTGGGGCCGCCCTGGGGCGCGGCGTGAAAATCCTGGCCGATAATGCCGCCCGCCTGATGGCCATCACGCTGAAAGAGGTTAAGCTGGGGCCGGCCTATGCCGACCTGGTGCGCGATCAGGTACTGAAGGACAAAGGATACCGGCTGGGCGTCAGCCCTGAAAGCCCGGACGATCTCGCCGAACGCCTCGGCCAGGCGCAAAAGACGACTGACTCCTTTATCGACCTCAAAGCCCGCGCGGCCAAGGTCATGACCGTACACCAACTCATCGATATCACCCTAAAGCTCCACGCCTGGAAGACGGAGATACAACGTGCTCATACCTGAAATCCAACTCCTCGCGGCCCGGCTGCGCGGTGAGATCGGCAAGGTCATCATCGGCCAGACCGATACGGTCGACCTGCTGTTGACGGCGCTGTTTTCCGGGGGCCATGTCCTGCTCGAAGGCCCGCCGGGCACCGCCAAGACCCTGCTGGCGCGCGTATTCTGCCAAAGCTTAAGCCTCAAATTCGGCCGCATCCAGTTCACGCCGGACATGCTGCCGGGCGATGTGCTGGGCTCGAACCTGTTCAACTTCCAGACATCGAGTTTCACCCTGACTAAGGGGCCGATCTTCTGCGACCTGCTGCTGGCCGATGAAATCAACCGCACGCCGCCGAAGACCCAGGCCGCCCTGCTCGAAGCCATGCAGGAACGGTCGGTGACGCTCGATGGCGTCAGGCATGACCTGGGCCAGCATTTTACTGTCATCGCCACGCAGAACCCGATCGAGCAGCAGGGCACCTATCCGCTGCCGGAAGCCCAGCTCGACCGCTTCCTGTTCAAGCATGTGCTGGGCTATCCGTCGCTTGAGGAAGAAAAGCGCATTGTCGATACGGCGGGGAATGCGGCGGCAACCGACCCGGTGCTGGCCGGCGTTTCGGCCGTTCTCAGTGCCGCCTCGCTGGCGGAGGCGATCCAGGTCGTTTCCACCGTCAAACTCAACGACGCCAATCTCAACTATATCGTTGCCCTGATCCGCGCCACCCGCGAAGCGCCGCAATTGTCGGTCGGGGCCAGCCCGCGTGCCGGCGCCTTGCTGGCCCGTGCGGCCCGTGCCAGGGCGGTGCTCGATGGACGCGACTATGTGCTGCCGGACGATATCAAGGCGCTCTATCCCGCCACCATGCGCCATCGCGTCCTCTTGTCGCCTTCCGCCGAAATCGAGGGAGAAAGTGTCGATCGCGTCCTTCAGGGACTGCTTGAAAGAATTGAAATACCTCGCTGATGCCCATCTATCCCACACCGCGACTGCTGATCCTGCTGGCCTTGAGCGTACTCGCTGCGCTCGGCATCGGGATATTCGCGCCCGGTCTGTGGGCCTGGGTGCCGCTGGCGGCGGCCCTGCTGTTTGTTGCCGCCCTGCTGGATGGCATGTTCGCACCGGTCGGCGCCGGGCTGACTTTCACCATAAGGCCGCCGGCTGTTCTGGGCGTCGGGCGGACGGTCGATGTGCCGTTCGAGGCACGCTTCACAAAGTGGCGGCAACCGGCGATTATCGAATTGCGCCTTGGCCTGCATCGCCTGCTGCTGGCCTCGACCTATGAACGCCGGCTGGTGCGGCAGGACGGCGCGTTTCATGGCACGCTGAACCTGAAAGCCATGGCGCGGGGGCGCGGCGATATCGACGCTGCCTATATCCGCTGGCAGGGTTTCTTAGGGCTGGTCCATGTCCAGACGCGCGTTCCGCTCGATAGCGAAATCGTCGTGACGCCCGACCTGCAAGGCGTCGAGCAGGATGCCGCCGACCTGTTCTCGCTCGATAATATCTACGGCGTCCGGGTGCAGAACCAGCTTTACAACGGCTCGGAATATCATGCCCTGCGCGAATACGACGCCTCGCAGGATCACCGCCGCATCGACTGGCGGTCGTCGGCGCGGCACATGAAGTTGTTTTCGCGTGAATACCAGGCCGAACGCAATCATCATATCGTGCTGGCCTATGACACCGGCCGCCTGATGGGCGAACCGCTCGGCGGGCTGAAACGACTGGACCGCGCCATCTATGCCGGCCTGCTGCTCGGCTATACGGCGCTGAAGATCGGCGACAATGTCCGCACCTTCGCCTTCGCCTCGAAGCCCTATCATAATGCGCCGGCCATTTCCGGCACAAATGGCTTCAATACGCTGAAATACCAGTTGTCGGCGTTGGAGGATTCGCCGGAGGAATCCAACCACACCTTGGCCCTGGCTGATCTGAATGCCACCGTGGCCCGCCGTTCACTGATCATACTGTTTTCCGATTTCATCGATGAAATCAGCGCCGACCTGATGATCGAGAGCCTGAACCGCCTGTCGAAAAAGCATCTGGTATTGTTCGTCGCTTGCCGGGATGAGGTGGTCGAAGGTCTGATGGCGAAAATACCGAACCAGGCTGAAGACGTGACGCGCGCGGTCTTTGCCCGCCGCCTGGCCAGCCAGCGCGAACGCGTTCTGACGCAACTGCGCCGCCAGGGTGTGGAGGTGCTGGAAACGCCGACCGAACAGATGGCGACAGCGATTGTCAGCAAGTATCTGGCGTTGAAACGCGCCGACCGGCTGTAGGGGGGACGTGATGAACGAAGACATCCATGCACCGGCTGACGCGCCAAAGCCCGTTCTGCGCCTGAAAAGCCAGAAGTTCCGCGAGGCGCGGCAATCCGATTGGCGCGCGCTTTCAACCCAGCTCGACAAGGTGGAAAAGCGCGGCCTTGGCAGTTTTTCCATCGATGAACTGCTGAACCTGCCGCTGCTCTATCGCTCGGCCATGTCGTCGCTTTCCATGGCGCAATCGATCTCGCTCGATCGCAACATGATTACCTATCTGCAGGCCCTGTGCGTGCGGGCCTATGTCTATGTCTATGGCCCGCAGACCCGCCTGAAGGACGTGCTCTACAGCTTTTTCGTCCTCGCCTGGCCGCGCGCCGTGCGCAGACTGGGCGGCGAAATCGCCCTGGCCTTCGCCACACTGGTGGCGGGCGCCATTGCCGGCTGGCTGATGTGCGCGCACGATTCCACCTGGTACAATGTCTTCCTGCCGGGTGAACAGGGCAGCCGCGGGCTCGATTCATCAGCGGAGGAACTGCGCAAGACCATCGGCGGCAATCCGGAAAACCACGCCCTGTCGCCCTTCGCCGTCTTCCTGATGACGCACAATGTCGGCGTGGCGATCTCCACCTTCGCGTTTGGCGCGGTCTTCGGCCTGCCGACCTTCGCCCTGACGCTCTATACCGGCATTACGCTGGGCGCCATGGTGTGGCTGTTCGCGCAGCAGGGGCTGGGCTTTGAATTCGCCGCCTGGCTGACCATCCACGGCACGACGGAACTGTTCGCCCTGGTCATCGCCGCCGGATGCGGCTTCCATATCGCCCGCCGGCTGATGTTCCCCGGCGACGCCACCCGCAAGCAGGCGCTGCGGGAGGCCGGCACCCTGACCGGCACGGCCATGATCGGTGTCGCCATCATGCTGACGGTGGCTGGCTGCCTGGAGGGTATCGGCCGGCAAATGCTCACTGATCCGTTTGTCCGCATCGGCATCGGCGCGGTCATGCTGACGATCTGGGGGCTCTATTATACCTCTGTCGGCCGCAGGAAACCGGGGGAGGGCGCCTGATGGCCAAAGCCGGAAAGCGCGACCTGGCCAGCGATGCGCCCTATGGCGAAATCGGCCGCACCGCCACGGAAATCCTCACGCCTGAAGGCGTGGTCCTGCCCTTTATCAATGCCACGTTCGGTGAGCGCGTCGGTGCGCTTCTGCTCGACTGGCTGATCATGATCCTGGCACCGGTCATCGTGCTGATCATCTGGCTGATCCTGCCGCTGGAGCATGTGTTCGACAACGGCAAGAACAAGGCGCTGGGCTCGTTCGTGCTGATCGTGGCCATGTTCTTCCTGTTTTTCCTGCGTTCCGGCTATTTCATTATCTTCGAGATGGGCGCGCGCGCCGCCACGCCGGGCAAGCGGGTCATGAAACTGCGGGTCATCTCGCATGATGGCGGCCGGCTGACCCCGGCGGCGGTCTTTACACGCAATGCCCTGCGCGAGGTCGAGCTTTACCTGCCGGTGACCCTGATCTTCGCCTGGTCGGCCAACCATTCGGCCGGCTCATGGCTGGCCTTTTTGTGGGCGCTGGCCCTGCTGCTCCTGCCCCTGTTCAACAAACAGCATGCCCGTCTGGGCGATTTCCTGGCCGGCACGCGCGTCGTCCACATGCCGAAGGCCGCCCTCAGTTACGATCTGGCCGATTTGGAGGGTGATCGCAATCTGGGGCTCAGCTTTACGCCGGATCAACTGGCCTATGGCGAGATGGAACTGACAGTGCTTGAGCAGGTGCTACGCGAACGCAAACCGGCGGTGATGAAAGCGGTGGCCGCCCGGATCAAGGCGCGGATCAACTGGGTGGACCCGAAAAATGATCCGCCGGGTGACGAGACTTTCCTGCGGGCCTATTACGGCGCCCTCCGCGCGCACCTGGAGGCCAAGATGCTGCTCGGTCGCCGCCGCAAGGACAAGCACGACGCCCCTGTGTAAGAATAGGCCGGACCGGTTGCAAAGCCGCCAGCCGCGACCATATGAAGGCCAGACAGTTACAGATTTAGGTGCGCCATGGCCGATAACGATCCCGCCCAAAACCAGCCCGCCGGCTATGTCGTGCCAAAAATCTGGCAGTGGGACAAAGGCAACGGCGGGCAGTTCGCTAATATTAACCGGCCTGTCTCCGGTGCGATGCATGACAAGGAGTTGCCTGTGGGCAGGCATCCGCTTCAGCTCTATTCGCTGGGCACGCCCAATGGCATCAAGGTCACCGTCATGCTGGAGGAGTTGCTGGCGCTGGGTCATGCCGGTGCCGAATATGATGCCTGGCTGATCAATATCGGTGAGGGCGACCAGTTCGGCAGTGATTTTGTTTCGATCAATCCCAATTCCAAAATCCCGGCCCTGATGGATCACTCAACCAACCCGCCGACACGGCTGTTCGAGAGCGGTGCGATCCTGTTCTATCTGGCGGAAAAGTTCGGGGCTTTCCTCCCGACGGAGCACTATAAACGCGCCGAGACGATGAACTGGCTGATGTGGCAGATGGGGTCCGCGCCGTTTGTCGGTGGTGGTTTCGGCCACTTCTATGCCTATGCGCCATTCAAAATCGAATACGCCATCAACCGCTACGCCATGGAAACCAAGCGCCAGTTGCATGTGCTGGATACGCAGTTGGGCAAAAGCGAATATGTGGCTGGCGATGACTATACCATCGCCGACATGGCCATCTATCCCTGGTATGGCGGCATGGTGAACAATGCCTATTCCGCCGCCGAGTTCCTGTCGGTTGACGAATATACGAATATCCGCCGCTGGATGGACCAGCTTGAGGCGCGACCGGGCGTGCAGCGCGGCCGGCGGGTCAATCGCGCCGCCGACGGGCTGAAGGAACGCCATGACGCGGCCGATTTCGACGCCCTGTCGGGGCTGCAAGCGACCTGATACAATCGGTCACCATATTTCGCTTGCCTTTGCGGGTGCAGTTGGGTTTGGTTCGGCTCAAAGTTTTTGATGACTCGCTCCGTGGGTTTGGGCAAAGTAAGGTCGAAAAATGAAGATTACGATGATTGGCTCGGGCTATGTCGGCCTGGTTTCGGGTGTGTGTTTCGCCGAATTCGGCCATGATGTCGTCTGCATGGACCTGAATGCCGACAAGATCGAAGGGCTGAAGAAGGGCGTCATCCCGATCTTCGAGCCAGGTCTTGAGGAAATGACGCTGGATAACGTCAAGGCCGGCCGCCTGACCTTTACGACCGACATCAAGGAAGCCGTAGCCGGCGCCGAGGTGGTTTTCATCGGGGTGGGCACCCCGCCACACCCGGAAACCGGTCATGCCGATCTCAAATACGTCTATGCCGCCGCGCGCGATATCGCCCGCTCGGTGGAAGGGTTTACCGTCGTCGTCACCAAGTCGACCGTGCCGGTCGGCACCGGTGACGAGGTCGAGCGCATTATCCGCGAGACCAATCCGGACGCTGACGTGGCCGTGGTCTCCAATCCGGAATTCCTGCGTGAAGGCGCGGCGATCAAGGACTTCATGATCCCTAACCGCATCGTGGTCGGCATCGAGGATGAACGCGCCCGCCCGGTGATGACAGAGGTTTACCGCCCGCTGTTCATCAATCAGTCGCCGCTGATGTTCACCACGCGCCGCACCTCCGAACTGATCAAATACGCCGCCAACGCCTTTCTGGCGATGAAGATCACCTATATCAACGAAATGGCCGACCTGTGCGAAGCGGTGGGCGCCAATGTCAGGAAGTGGCGCGCGGCATCGGCCTCGATAACCGCATTGGCACCAAGTTCCTCCATGCCGGTCCGGGCTATGGCGGCTCGTGCTTCCCCAAAGACACCCTGGCCCTGGTCAAGACCGCACAGGATTTCGGCGCGCCGATCCGGCTGATCGAGACGACCGTGGAGATCAACGACGCCCGCAAGTCGAAGATGACGAAGAAGGTCATCAAGGCGCTGGGCGGCAGCGTCGCCGGCAAGACGGTGGCCGTGCTCGGCCTGACCTTCAAGCCGGAAACCGACGACATGCGCGATTCCCCGGCCATCACCATCATCGAGGAACTGGTCGAGGCTGGCGCCACCATCCGTGGCTTCGATCCGGAAGGCATGGAGAATGCCAGGGCCGTCCTGCCGCCGATTACCTATTGCGAAGGGGCCTATGACGCCGCCACCGGCGCTGACGCGGTGGTGATCGTCACCGAATGGAACGAGTTCCGCGGCCTGGACCTGAAGCGCATCAAGGCGGCCTTGAAATCACCGGTCCTGGTCGATCTGCGCAATATTTACCGTAAGGAAGAGGTGGCACGCCACGGCTTCACCTATTCGTCGATCGGCCGCCCGAGCGAGGATATCGCGGCCGGCTGAATTTTCAGACTGAAAATTTATAATGAACGCGATTGTATAAGGTCGTCGCGTGTGAAAGCGGCAATGGGGCAGACAGTAAATGTTTTGCAAACCCAGGAGGAAGCGATGACCGCCATTCCCGCTAGCCTTACGGCCACCGGCCAGGCCGACGCCGTTGAACTCACCCTTGCCGGCCTCAGGCAACATAGCCTGACCGAGACGGAAACCCGCGACGATATCCTGCTGTTGTTCGATATCGACCTGACAGTCGAGCAAGCGCGGCAGATGTCGGGTTATCTTACTCGCGTGCTGTCTACGGTGCGCGCCGGTGATATGTCGGCTGGCGACGCCGCCCGTGATATCCGCCAGGTGATGAGCCCGCTTTTACCCGACCAGCCAGTTCAGTATGAAATGAACCTGATCTGACCGGGCTGTGCGCCCTGACTACGATCTTGAACGCTTTGTCACCGCGCAGGCGCCGGTCTATGCGCAGGTGTTGACCGAACTGCGGGCTGGCCGCAAGTCCAGCCACTGGATGTGGTTCATCTTCCCTCAGTTATCCGGCCTTGGCCGCTCGGCGCAGGCCCAATATTACGGCATGTCAGGTCTGGCGGAGGCTGGGGCTTATCTGGACCATCCTGTCCTGGGAGAGCGCCTTCGTGCCTGTACCCGCATCGTCATCGACACGCAGGCGCCATCACTGCATCAGATATTCGGCACGCCGGATGACCTGAAGTTCTGTTCCAGCATGACGCTGTTTTCCAGAGCCGCTAAGGATGCCACACTTTTCGATGAAGCGCTTGAGCGGTGGTGTGACGGGGCGGACAATGCAACCCTGCGCCTGCTTGAAAGCGCCTGAATCCGATTAACGCTGGCGCAGTGGCGCCGTGGAGCCGCGCAGCACGATATCGTGCGGCAGAACCTGATGAGGCACCGGCGTCGGCCATTCCGAGGTACCGAGCGGCGACAGACGGGTAAACAGAAGATCGCCGGCCATGGCGCCCAGTCTCGGTACAGGCTGGCGAACCGTGGTCAGCGAGGGCCACAGCATTTCAGACGTCGGGATGTCGTCGAACCCGACGATCGAGCAGTCGTCCGGCAGGGTCAGGCCCATTTCATGCGCCACCTTGATGACGGCGACGGCCATTTCGTCATTGCAGGCAAATATGGCGGTCGGCGGCGCCTCGCGTTCCAGAAGTCGGCGGGCACAGGGAATGGTAGCGAAATAACGGAACTCGCCATCTTCTACCAGGCCGGGATCGACCTCCAGTCCTGCCTCCTTCAGGGCCTGGGCGTAGCCCTCAAAGCGATAGATGGTGGCGGCGTGATTGGGCAAACCGCGAATGAAAGCGATCCGCTTGTGACCATAGGTCAGGAGGTGCTGCGTCATCTGGTAGGCGGCACGCTTTTCATCGATGCGCACGCTCGGCAGGTGCGGGACTTCCGTTACCGGCGACACCCGGACATAGGGCACGCCGGCTTCATCGAGCACGCCCAGGACAATTTCATTGTCGGTCAGCGGCGCGGTCAGCACCGCACCGTCGAGCTTCAGGCGCCTGACCAGATCCTTGGCGCGGCGCTCAACATCGGGACTCTGGTAATCCAGTTCCTCGACGACGAGGTGATAACCGAAATAGCGGCAGCGCTCCATCAGGCCAAGCTGGATATCGTGGGTATAGAGCCCGCCGGCATCGCCATAGAGGTGGGCCACGACATAGGATTTTTCCGGCGCCAGGCTGCGCATACCGCGCGCCGATTCATTGGCCTCGAAGCCCAGTTGGGTGACCGCCTGGCGGACGCGGGTGCGCATGTCCGCTGAGACATGACGCTCATTATTGATGACGCGCGACACGGTCTTGATCGAAACCCCGGCCAGGCTGGCGACATCGATGATGGTCGGTTTACGGGTGATCGGATCGGGCATCTAGCGGCTCACGGAGATAAAGGGATCGGCGCGTTTGGGGGCGGGCGGCGCGGCAAAGCCATGCGCATAGACCTGGGTGATCAGGTCGCGGTGCGCGGGCAGATCGCGGATGGCGCCATCGGTAAAGGCGCGGATGCGGGTGAACGTCTTTTCGGCGGCCTCGGTGCGGCTGTGGATCGGCGCCCGGCCGCGGATGTCTGTCGGGTAGTTCATGCCGTAGAGGATGTACTGGTAGGACGAGGCGGCGAAGATATCGATATCGGTCAGGGTGTCGAAACGCGAGGGCGGTCGATATGCCCACATGGCCAGCAGGTGTCGCAGGTTTTCAGGAATGGTGGCCGGATCGGCATTGTCGCGCCAGAAGGCTTCCGGCCGCCGAGAAATGCAGTAATGCAGTTTCAGGAATTCGGCGGTCTTCTCATAGCGCTGGCGCATGCGTTCGTTGAACAGGCCCGCCGAGGCATCAGCCGGACCGGCGAAGGGAAAACAATCGACCAGCAGGCTGATGGCCACCTCGATCATCATGATGCCGGTGGCTTCCAGCGGTTCGTAGAAGCCGGCGGAAAGGCCGATGGCGCAGCAGTTTTTAACCCACTGGTCTTTGCGGTAGCCGGGATCAAAGCGGATCAGGCGCGGCTCCAGGCTGTCGACCCTGTCGCCGGCATGACGGCGCAGATAGGTGCGCAGGACCTCGCGCGCGCGGTCGTCCGAACTGTGGGCGCTGGAATAGACGTAACCGACGCCGCGCCGGCTATCGAGGCCGATGTCCCAGGTCCAGCCGGCCTCATGCGCCGTGGATATCGTATAGCTGGGAATGGCTTCCTGCGGGTCGGCATAGGGCAACTGGATCGCCAGGGCGCTGTCGGTCAGGAGCACGTCCCTGACCGAATGGAAGGGCGCGCCCAGCGCCTTGCCGATCAAAAGGGCGGCAAAACCTGTGCAGTCGATATAAAAGTCCGCATCCAGACGGCCGTGTTCGGGTGAAACGACAGCGGCAATGCCTTCAGGTCCAGTCTCGACACCGCTGATGCGACCCTGAAGATGGGTGACGCCATAGAGGCGGGCATATTTGGCGAGCAAATTACCGAACCGGCCGGCGTCGAAATGGTAGGCGTAGTTCATCCGGCCGCCGAAATAACCGCCTTCGTGCGTGCGCTTGGGGGCGCGGCCGGCCTCAGCCACGCGCTTTTGCAGGGTGACGGCCTCGGCGAAAGGCGCGCGCATGGCCGGATCCTGCAACAGCCAGTAGGGCAGCAGCCCGGCGCCATCGGTAAAATAGGGCGCCTCAAAGGGGTGGCTATAGCTCGTGCCCTGCGCTTCCCAGTCATCGAAACGAATGCCCTGCTTGAAGGTGGCCGAGCACTCGCGCAGGAATTCGGCCTCGTCTATGCCCGAGGGTTTGCAGGGTGGTGCGGATCGTCGGAATGCTGCCTTCTCCCACCCCCACCGTGCCGATATCGGGCGATTCGATCAGGGTGATCCGTGGCGCGCCGGACCCCTGGCCGAATACGCGCGCCAGATAGGCGGCGGTCATCCAGCCGGCCGTGCCGCCGCCGGCAATCAGGATGCGCGGTGAGGATGTCATGCAAGCCCCCCAAAGGACGATAGAAATGATGACAGGTGTGTGACGCTAACACGAGGCGAGGCGGAGGGCAAGCAATGGACAGGGCTGCGGGACAGGCTAAGAATTTGAACTGAAATAGAAAATTTCAGCCCCGGTTCGTGGTGGCTGTCATTCTGGCGTGGTCTGGTTGTCCTTGTGGACAGGGCAGCTTCGATAAGCCTATGAAAAATAGAAAATTTTTCTGTGATATTTATGCAAAAATTCAGTTATTTCAATAAATTGGTATTGTCTCGAAGACGTGGCGCTGACTGACAACATTGTCAGAATTCATTTACAGCCGGTCTTGCCGGGACTATGTGTTTCACGCGTCACAAGCCCCGGATAAAACCGGTCCGATGACCAGCGAAACGATCATCGGGCTGCCGGCATATCCGGAAAATACGCTTCCTGAGTTCCCGAGACTCAGGAAGCGATCTATTTCTGATAGACCCGCACATAGTCGATCTTGAACTGCCACGGCATGGTGCTGTCATCGACGCCGGTCTTGCCGCCGAAATCGCCACCGACTGCCAGGTTGAGGATCAGCTCATGCGGCCGGTCGAACGGCCAGGCGCCCTTGCCGGTGCCTTCGTTGCGGAAGCGGTAGTAGAAGCGGCCGTCTATGCCTTCCTTTATCTCGTCCGGCGTCCACAGCAGGCTGTAGGTATGCCACTGGCCACAGACGGCCGGCATGGTTTTGAGAACACCTTTCTGCGTGCCTTTGACGTGGTTGTAGAGGCCGGTATGGACGGTGTGGTAGATCGTGTCCGGGTTCCAGCCGACATATTCCATGATGTCAATCTCGCCGTCATCCGGCCATTTGAGCGCCTTGGTGGCCGGCAATTGCCAGATGGCGGGCCAGACGCCCAGGCCGCACGGCAGTTGTGCCCGCACCTCGACATAGCCGTATGTATAGGTCTTTTTCGACAGCAGGCGGGCGGAAGTATAGTGCTGGCCGCTCCAGTCCGACTTGTCTTTCAGGTCTTCCTTGCGGGCTTCGATAATCAGATTTCCGTCCTCGACACGGGAGTTTTCCGGCCGGGCGTCACTGTAATATTGCAGTTCGTGGTTGGCCCAGCCGTGCATGTTGGCGCCGGTGTCGTATGTCCACAGCCCCGCATCCGGCAGGCCCGGCGTGATGAATTCATCCGACCATTTCAGTGTGTAGCCGGCGGGTATGCCGCCCGCTTCGTCGATGGCCAGGGAATCGGTGGCCGGCGGTGTGGACGGATCGGCCTGGGCGGTCAGCGGCAGGATCAGGGCGAGCAGGGGCATGAAACGGGCAAGGGGCGACACGGGCGTCTCCTGTAAAAAGCGTTTGTTTTTTGTGTTTCGCTGATGCCTTTTCGGCTTATGGCGGCAGCCTAGCAGACGCCGCCGATTATGCAAACCAGATGACCACGGCTCCGGTCAGCAGCAGCAGGGCTACCGAAAGCACACGATAGTTCTGATACCATTTTACCGTCTTCAGGTGCGTCGTCTCCGCGCGCCAAACGTCCTTTGCGAACATCAGGTGGTTGACCGTGGCGGGATCGGGCGCGGGCGCCAAAAGGCTGCCGGCCAGCAGGGCGACGAAGGCGACCGCGAAAATGACGATAGCCGCCACGAGGAAATGCAGCGGCAGGAGGTGAAACGCGAAGGCGTCGATAAACAGGATCAGGCTGGTGATCGTGCCGGCCACCAGCCCGGCCGCGGCGCCGGCACGGTTGACCCGTTTGATGAACAGGCCGGCGATAAAGACGGCGGCGATCGGCGGCACGAAATAGCACAGCACCGCCTGGAGATACTTCCACAGGGTGTCCTGGAAATGGATGATCTGGGGCGTCCACAGGACGGAAATGACCATCAGGATCACCGTAATGGCCTGACCGGTGCGCACCAGTTGCACATCGGTCATGTCCGGTTTGAGCTTGCGGATAAAGTCCATGGTCAGCAGGGTCGAGGTCGAATTATAGATGCCGGAGAGGTTGGCCAGGATGGAGATCAGGCAGGCCGCCACGATTAACCCGATCAGGCCGTGGGGCATGATCTCGAAGACCATATGCGAGAAAACGCGATCAGGCTGCGGCAGGGCAGGAAAGAGCAGCAGGGCTGCGGCGCCCGGCAGGATGACCAGAAACAGGTTGGTCAGCTTGAGCGCCCCGCCCATCAGCGAGCCCCAGCGCCCGTGATCAAGTGATTTCGCCGCCAGAACGCGCTGGACCATGATCTGGTTGGTACACCAGAAATAAAAGCCGATCAGCGGCACGCCGGTGAGCAGGCCGGTCCACGGCATGTCCTTGTCATCCGCCGGCATGATCAGTTTGAGATGCGCGGGGTCGATGGCTTTCAGGGTATGGCTCCAGCCCGCGATCACATCGCCGCCGCCCACCGCCCGGAAGGTGAAGAAGGCGATGCCGGAGGCGACAATGACCATGACCACGCCCTGTATGCCTTCGACCATCAGGACGGCGCGCAGGCCGCCGGCGATCAGGAAGCCGCCGGCGAGGAGGGCCAGCAGCGCGCATACCTGCCACAGGGGCCAATCCGGCACCAGGATCTGGAACAGGATGGAGCCGGCGAACAGCCCCCCGCCGCATCGAGGAAAATGCCGAGCACGACCGACAGGCCGGACACATAGGTGCGCACGAACCGGCCGTAGCGCAGTTCGAGGAACTCCGGCACGGTGAAGACCTGCGATTTAATATAGGTGGGCAGGACGAAGGCGCAGAAAATGGTCAGCACAATGGCCGCCATCCATTCGTAGTTGAAGACGGAAATGCCGTGCGAATAGGCAGCACCCGTAAGGCCGACGAGTGAAGTGGCCGAGATGGTCGAGGCATAGAGCGCGAAGCCGATCTTCGGCCATGAGGCGGATTGCCCGGCCAGGAAATGTTCGCGGGCCTTGAGCTGCCGGTGGCGGTCAATCAGGCCGAACAACAGGAGCCCGCCGATATAGACGCCGAAGACGCCCAGATCGAGCCAACTCAGATTATGCGCCAGAGGCATGGTGTCCGCTTCCCCGTATTCTTTCGTTCAGCCTAGCGGAATTCACAAAGGGCGCAAGCCGGTGGTATAGGGGCTTCTCTTTGATGTGGAATTGAGATGGATAAGTCCGGCCCCCTGCCGCCCGGCCACGTACCCGACCTGCTGGCGCCGGGGCTGAAGGTCGTTTTCTGCGGCACGGCCCTGGGGCGCGTATCGGCTGAACAGCGGGCCTATTATGCCAATCCGGGCAACTTCTTCTGGCGGACCCTGCACAATACCGGCCTGACGCCTGAACGCTTGGCGCCGCAGGACTATGCCCGGCTGCTGGATTACGGCATCGGCCTGACCGACCTGTGCAAGGCGCATTTCGGCAATGACAATCAGCTTCCGCCGTGGGCGCTGGATGCAGTCGCCCTGCGCGAAAAGATCGAAAAGTACCAGCCTAAAATCCTGGCCTTTACCAGCAAGACCGGCGCCAGCGTACTCCTGGGTCGGCCGACCGGCCAAATCCCCCTGGGCTTTCAGCCGGAAACAGTCGGCGACACCCGCATCTGTGTTCTGCCGTCTCCCTCAGGGCAGGCGCGGATTTTCTGGAACCAAACGGCCTGGCAGGAGCTGGCCGATGCGGTAAAGACCTTTACCTGACCGCTGGAGAAGCCTAACCTTGCGTATGATCCCACGACAGGTGCCCCATGATCTACGAATTCCAGCATGGCGTTATCACGGGCGCTTTCGCGCCGCCCCTGGCTGGTGATCTGGCCCGGCTGGAAGAGGCTTTCCGGCGCTGCGGACATCTCCATATCGTCCTGACCGGCGCCGACCGGGCGCCGTCAACCCAGATGCCCTGGCCGGCCCACATGCGTGAGGCCATGCTGCGGGCGGCGCTGGGGCCGCTGGCGGATCGGGCCGATTTTTGCCATGCGCGCGATCATCTGTACCGGCCGGATCTACAGGGCAGTATCTGCGAACAGGTGACGGCACTTATGCCGGAAGATGGCGGCGGCTGGCTGGGCGCGGAAGACCTGTCGCATCCGCCGGCCGAGCCCGAAAGGGCCGAACAGGTGCGGGCTGGCTTTCTGCGCGATGGCCCGGACGCCATAGCCGGGCAGGTGCCAAAGGCGGTGCTGGAGATGCTGCGCGCCTATGCCAGCACGCCCGATTTCAACCGCCTGCGCGAGGAGCAGCTCTATATCGACGACTACAGGTTAAGCTGGGGCGTGGCGCCCTATCCGCCGATCTTCGTCACCTGCGACACCCTGATCCAGCATGGCCGTCACCTGCTTTTGATCAAGCGCGGCGGCCAGCCGGGCGCAGGGCTTTGGGCCCTGCCGGGCGGCTTTGTCGAGCCGGACGAAACCCTGCTGCAATCAGCGGTGCGCGAGGTGGCGGAGGAGACGCGCCTTGACCTGACGCCCGCCCATATCGCCGAACATCTGGTGGCGTCGCAGGTCTTTGATTATCCGAAACGATCGGCGCGCGGCCGCACAATCACCCACGCGTTCCATTTCCGTTTTCCGGAAGGGCCATTGCCGAAGGTCGAGGCGGCCGATGACGCCGCCGGCGCGCACTGGGTCGCCATCGATGATCTGGAAACCATGCGCGGCCAGATGTTCGAGGATCACGCCGATATTATCGAGTATTTCCGGCTGGAGGCTGAGGCGAAAAACGCGTGACGCGGTGGGGCGGCCTGTGTTACCCTGAATAAATATAACAAATATATTTATTCAGGGAGAAGACCATGCGCCGTAACACCCCGAACAGGCGTGCGCTGCTGAAAACCTCGGGCGCGGGACTGGGCCTGGTCCTGCTCGCCGGTCAGACGCAGGCGAAAACGGCAGCCGGGACGCCAATCGAACGGCGGCTTGATACCGGCTGGCAGATGCGCCAGGCTGGCAAGGACGACTGGATCGCGGCCACCGTGCCGGGAACAGTCCATACTGATCTTCTGGCGGCAGGCAGAATCGCCGATCCTTTCTACCGCACGAACGAACGCGACCAGCAGTGGATCGACAAGGTCGACTGGGAATACCGCACCACGCTGGATATCGACGCGAAGACCCTGGTGCAGGATCACATTGAACTGGTGTTCGAGGGCCTCGATACCTACGCCGACGTCTGGCTCAACGACGCGCTGGTGCTTTCAGCCGACAATATGTTCCGTGAATGGACGGCGGACATCAAGCCGCAGGCGAAGGCCGGTGCCAACGCCCTGCGCATCCTGTTCCGCTCGCCGATCGCCGAAGGGCTGAAGCGGCTCGATGCCCTGGGTTACAATCCGCCGGCGCCGAATGACCAGAGCGAAAACGGCGGCCTGGACGACAAGAAGGTGAGCGTATTCACCCGCAAGGCCGGTTATCATTATGGCTGGGACTGGGGACCGCGTTTTGTCTCCTCCGGCCTCTGGCGGCCGGTCACCCTGCGCGCCTGGAGCAGTGCCCGGATCAGCGATTTGCAGGTGGTGCAGGACAGCCTCACGACGGATGCGGCGGCCCTGACGATCGTGTTCGAGATCATGTCTGAGAAAGCCGGTCCGGCGGTCATCGACCTCAGCAGTGAGACGGATAGCGCCATCCGGGCCCGTCAGGCGGTCACGCTCGTCAAAGGCGTCAATACCTTGCCGCTGAAGGTGAACGTCAAACAGCCGAAACTGTGGTGGACCAACGGCCCGGGTGAGGCGCACCTTTACAGCCTGACCGGCCGGGTGGCCACCGCCAATGCCACCGACAGCCGGACCGTGACCACGGGCCTGCGCACGGTCAAGATCGTCCAGACGCCGGATGCCGATGGCCGCAGCTTCTATATCGAACTGAACGGCGTGCCGGTCTTTATGAAGGGCGCCAACTATATCCCCAATGACAGCTTCCTGCCGCGCGTGACGCATGAGGTCTATGACCGCGTCATGCAGTCGGCGGTCGATACCCATATGAACATGTTGCGTGTCTGGGGCGGCGGCACCTATGAGGACGATTATTTCTATGACCTGTGCGACCGCAACGGCATACTGGTCTGGCAGGACTTCATGTTCGCCTGCTCGATGTATCCGGGTGATGCAGCCTTCCTCGAAAACGTCCGGCAGGAGGCGATATATAATGTCCGCCGCCTGCGCAATCACCCGTCCATCGCCCTGTGGGTGGGCAATAACGAGATCGACGCCGCCTGGCAGAACGACGTGCCCGAAGGTGGCTGGGGCTGGAAGCAGAAATTCACGCAAAGCCAGCGCGACGAAATGTGGGCGGGCTACAAGGCGGTCTTCCTTGATATCCTGCCGAAGGTGGTGGCCGTACATGACGGCCAGCGCTTTTACTGGCCGTCCTCCCCGCAAGCCGCGTGGGACAAACATGCAGATTTATCGCAACCGAAGCAGTCCGGCGATATCCATTACTGGGATGTCTGGTGGGGCCAGAAGCCCTTTGCCGATTACCGTACTCGCATCGGCCGCTTCATGAGCGAATACGGCTTCCAGTCCTTCCCGGAATTCAGGACGGTGCAGAGCTACACGAAGCCGGAGGATTACGACATCTTTTCCGAAGTCATGGCGGCACACCAACGGTCCTCGATCGGCAATGGCACGATCAAGAATTACATGCAGCGCGACTATGCCGTGCCCGGGGATTTCCAGCAATTCCTCTATGTCGGGCAGGTCTTGCAGGCCGAGGGTATCAAGGTGGCGATGGAAGCCCACCGCGCACGTATGCCATACTGCATGGGCTCGCTGTTCTGGCAGATCAATGACTGCTGGCCGGTCGCTTCTTGGAGCAGCATCGACTATTTTGGCCGCTGGAAGGCTCAGCAGTATTTCGCCCGCAAGGCGTTCGCGCCGGTGCTGGTGTCGCCGGTGCTGGAGGGCGACAAGGTCACCATTACCGTGGTCAGCGACCATCAGAAGGACATGGCGGCCACACTTGAAATCAGGACGATGGATTTCAAGGGGGAGGGCGGGCGCATCCAGACCGTACCGCTCAGGCTCAAAGCCAATCGTGCCGAGGCCGTCTTTACCGGCAATGTGGCGGGCCTTCCGAATGGCCTGACGCCGGAAAACGCCCTGCTGCATGTCCGGCTTATGGACGCAGACCAGTTGCTGTCGGAGAACATTGTCTACTTCAAGCCGGTCAAGGATCTGGCCCTGCCGAAACCCGCGATCGAAAGGCGGGTGAAGCCGCTTGATGGTGCGGTGGCCGTCACAGTCACTTCGCCGGTTTTGGTCAAGAACCTGTGCCTGAGTTTCGAGGGGCATGATGGGGTGTTCAGCGATAACTTCTTTGATCTGCTGCCGGGCCAGACGCGGATCATTACCTTTACCCCGCGTGGATCGCTTCCGGGGGGGGCCGATCTCACCCTGCGGCATATGATGTCGTAAAGCCTGAAATTAGAAGTTGCCATCGCAATGCGGCAGGGGGCATGGTCGCTTCTTACCTTTTAGAGGACCGCCCATGCCCGTTTCTCGTTTTGCGCTCGCCCTTTGTCTGTCCCTGTCTCTGGCCGTGCCCATGATCGCGGGCGCCGCGCCGGCATTTGCAGAGGCGTCCGACGATCAGTTCAAGGCGATCTACACCACCGAGTGGGCCTGGCGGCAATCGCTGCAACAGACCGACGAGAACAATGTCAATGCCGGCGTGGCCGCGCACCTGCCCGATGTCAGCGCGGCGGCGCAAATGAAGCAACTGGCCTACTGGCAGGATGTGGAAGCGAAGCTGGCCGCCATCGATACCAAAAGCCTGTCAGCGGAAAACCAGGTCAATTATCAGGTTTACAAGGCGCAGATCGACGGGCTGGTGGCCGCAAAGCAATTCCGCGAATATGAAAAGCCGGTCAATTCCGACAGCAGTTTCTGGGCCGACCTGACCTATATTACCGAAAGCGATTTCCATACCGAGGCCGATTACCGCAACTATATCGGCCAGCTTTCCGACATGCCGCGCTATTTCGATCAGCAGATCGTCAACATGAAGGCGGGGCTGAAGCGTCATTTCACCGCGCCGCAGGTGACGCTGGAAGGCCGCGACGCCTCGATCCGCACGGTGATCGATGTCAAAAAACCGGAGGACAGCGTCTATTACAAGCCGTTCGTGACCATGCCCGCCAGCATACCGGCGGCAAAACAGGCCGAATTGCGCGCCGCGGCGGTCAAGGCCATCACAGATGCGGTGATCCCGGCGCACAAGACGCTTCTGGTTTTCTTTGATACGGACTATGTACCGCACGCGCAGGTGGCGCTGGGCGCCAGCGAATTGCCCGACGGCAAGGCCTATTACCAGTCCAAGATCCGCGAATTCACCACTCTGGACATGCCGCCGTCGCAGATTCACCAGTTGGGTCTCGACCAGATGGCCCTCATCCGCGCCCAGATGCTGGAGGTGATGAAGGAGGTCGACTTTAAGGGCGACCTGCCGGCCTTCCTGAAATACCTGCGCACCGATCCGAAATTCTATGCCAAGACGCCTCAAGGTCTGCTCGACCGCGCCGCCTGGATCGCCAAGACCTTCGATGGCAAGGCGTCGCAATATTTCGGTCGGCTGCCGCGAAGCCGTTTCGCCATCGTGCCGGTGGCGCCCGAAATCGCGCCCTATTATACCTCAGGTCGCGGCGGGCCGGGCGCCTATTATGTCAATACCTACGACCTGCCGTCGCGGCCGCTGTTCCAGCTTACAGCGCTGACCCTGCATGAATCGGCGCCGGGCCATGCCTTCCAGATGCCGCTGGCTCTGGAAAACAAATCCCTGCCGGAATTCCGTCAGAAAACCTATATCTCGGCCTATGGCGAGGGCTGGGCGCTCTATTCGGAATATCTCGGTGTCGAAATGGGCATGTATGACACGCCCTATGATCGTTTTGGCTACCTGAGCTACCAGGCGTGGCGGGCGTCGCGGCTGGTGGTCGATACCGGCATTCACTCAATGGGCTGGACGCGTGAGCAGGCCCGCCAGTACCTGCGCGACAACACCGCCCTGTCCGAACACGAGATCGATACCGAGGTTGACCGCTATATCTCATGGCCCGGTCAGGCACTGAGCTATTATCTCGGCGAAATGGCCATCCGTGACGCGCGCGTAAAAGCCGAAAAGGCGCTGGGCGACAAATTCAATATTCGCGCCTTCCACGATGCCGTGCTCGAACTGGGGTCAGTGCCCCTGCCGGTTCTGACAGCGCATATAGACGCCTTTATCGCCAAAGGGGGCGTGGGGCCATACCCGGACGAGGAGAAATAGCCAGATCAGGCCGTTTTCATGAAATTCTCCGACGGACAATGTTTTGCAATGAATTCGGCATGTGAAGGCACCTGTGTCACGACCCGTTTGATGCCTTCCCGGCGCTTCTGCATCAGGGCGTCCAGGGTCTCAAGCGGGATACGGTCGGTCAGAGGGTCATAGGCTGCCGCTCTCACCCCGTGACCATGGTAGATCGAAATCCATGACGGTTCGTGGAAATGATCAAATTTGCGCACCAGAACCTCGCCGCGCCGCTTGTAGAGCTCCAGCTTCCATTGCAGATCGTCAGGGATCGGCATGTTCGCGCAGTAGCGCCACAACTCGCCGTCACGGCTGTTCAGGCGGTAATGGGCGATGATGAAATCGCGGACATAGTCATAGGAGGCCTGATTGCGCAGATTGTATTCGTCCCGCAGATAGGGGTCTATGTCCCTGGCTGGGAACAGTTCCAGCAGGCGAATGGCCGCATTCTGGATAAAGTTGATAGAGGTCGATTCCAGCGGTTCGAGGAAGCCGGTGGCCAGCCCGACGGCGACGCAGTTCTTTTCCCAATAAGCCTTGCGATGGCCGGTCTTGAAGCGGATCAGCATCGGGTCTTTCAGCGGCGGCGCATCCAGATTTTGCATGAGCGTATCGAGTGCAGCCTGTTCACTGATGTGGCTCGATGAAAAGACATGGCCGTTGCCGGTGCGATGCTGCAGCGGGATGCGCCACTGCCAGCCGGCTTCGCGGGCGGTGGAGCGCGTGAACGGCGTCAGGTGGGGTGAGGCTGGTTTCGCCGTCGGCACGGCCCAGGCGCGATCGACCGGCAGGTAGTGCGACCAGTCGACGAACGGCACGCCCAGCGCTTCACCCAGCAGCAGGGCACGGAAACCGGTGCAGTCGATGAACAGGTCGGCGGTCTCGACCCGGCCATCATCAAGGGTCAGGCTGTCGATATAGCCGTCCTCGCCGCGCAGATTGACATGGCTGATCTTTGCATTGAGACGGCGCACACCGCGCTGCTCGCAATGCTGGCGCAGGAAACGCGCATAGAGGCCGGCGTCAAAGTGGAACGCGTAGGAATAGTCGTGCATCGGCGAGCGCGGGTCGGGATTGGGCGGGAAGAACTTGCCCGCATAGGCCATCTGGGTGCCGACGCTGTAGGCTTCCAGTGGCGTCGGATCACCCGCCAGGTTGAGGCGGCGCCAGATCTGGTGCGCGGCAATCCCCTCGTGCGTGCCGCCGTAATCACCGAACGGGTGGAAGTATCGATTGCCTTCGTGTCCCCAGCCCTGAAATTCGATGCCGAGCTTGAAGGTGGCTTCGGTGGCGCGGATAAAGCTCGCCTCATCAATGCCGACATGTTCATTGAACAGACGGATGGTCGGAATGGTGGCCTCGCCGACACCGATCGTGCCGATGTCTTCCGATTCGATCAGCAGGATTTCGACGGCCTGAGCCAGGCCCGTGCGCAGGGCGGCAGCGGTCATCCAGCCGGCCGTGCCGCCACCAGCGATGATGATCTTGCGAATTGGTTCAGCCATGCACGTTTCCCCGGTTTTTGGACTGTGGCGACCGTCTTATAGCAGCAAAACAGGGCCTGACATAAAAAGCCCCTCCCGGTGAAACCGGAAGGGGCAGAGAGAAGCAAACTTCAGGGAGGCGGCGCCGGCGGAAAGTCTCGGGACCGCCGGCGCCGGGAAGCTGCCGTCTTTAGAACAGGCCGCGCAGGACGACCGAGATACGGCGGTCGGTCTTGATGGCCGAGTACCACTGGGTTTCCAGCGGCGCGGTCAGATCGCTCGACACCAGTTGGGTGGTGGTCGAGTGTGTCAGGTTCACGGCACGGACGCCGATCTTGTAGTTCGGGTTGATCGTGTAGAAGATCGAGCCGTCGAGCTGGCCGTAATCATCCGCCCACAGCGGACGGTTCACGTTGGCCGCCGAGGTGGTGTAGAGGTACTTGGAGCGCCAGTTGTAGGCCAGGCGCGCCGAGATGCCGTATTTTTCATACATCAGGGCAACATTGTAGCTGTCCGGGGACATGCCTTCCAGCGGCAGGGCGTTGAGGGCGCTGCCATCGACCGATCCGGAGTTACGACCGCCCGACGAGTCGATATGCGTGTAGTTGGCTTGCATACCCAGGCCGTTGAACGGCGCCGGCAGGAAGTCGTAGAACTGCTGATAGGCGACTTCGAAACCATCGACCTTGCCATCGACCGTGCCGTTGAAGCGGCGGGTGACATCGTAGGTGAAGGTCTGGCCGTTGCTGGTATAGGTTTCGGCGCGCGTACCATTATAGATGTAGTTGGTGAGATCCTTTTTGAACAGGTCGAGCGTGAAGCTGCCGGTCGGGGCGAAGTACCATTCCGCCGTCAGGTCATACTGGTTGGCCTCGATCGGTTTCAGATTCGGGTTACCGCCGGTACCGGTATATTTGGGCTCGCTGCCCGGAGCGTAGGATATGCCGAAGGTCGGGTTGCCGTTGGTGTCCGTGCCGGTGGAATAGCTGTTGAACGTATAGCCGAGCGAAGTGTAGGGGCTGAGCCAGGCCAGTTCCGGACGGACTATGCCCTTGGAGGCGGCAAAGCGGAACTGGAGTTGATCATTCCATTTCATGCGCACGTTCAGGCTCGGCAGGGTATTGGTATAGTCCTGCGAACCACCATAGGCCTGGCCGAGAGTACCAAATGCCACGGCGGCGTTATAGTCGGTACAGTTTTCCGTACATGTGCCGGCGATATTCGGCAGGGTTGCCGAGATAAAGCTGTTGCCGGTGGCTTCGGTCTTCACGATGCGGACACCGAAATTACCATCGACCGTGTGGCCGCTGATTTCACCACCAAATTTGGCGTTGATGTAAGCGGCAGTTGTTTTCTCGTTCTGCGTGTTCAGACCGCCGCTGGCGGCATAGGTCGACCAGTCGTCGCTGAGTGGCTTCCAGCCCCAGGAGGCCGTGTTGGCCATCGCCAGAAGCTGGGCTGTCGTGGCGGTGCCGCGATTGACGATCGAGGCTTCCGGGAAGACGACCGAGCCGGGGACCGGGACATCACCATTCATGAAGTTGCTGAAATCGCGCACTTCATATGTACCGGAACCGGTATTAGTGGTTGATTGCGGATCGCCGGCATTGCCCCAGTACTGAGAAGACAGGAAGCCCCAGTTATAGCCGGACTGCCGGGTGTTGTAATCCTTGTCGGTGGTGCGGACACCGAACTTGAAGCTCTTGAGCCAACCGGCGTCGAGTTGATAATCGCCATCGATACGGGCGGCGATTTCCTTGCCATCATTCTGTTCAATATGGTCCATCGCCGCAGCCCACCAGTATTGAGACGCGTCGGCGGTATCCTTGCCGGAAACGCTGATCACGGGCAGATCACCCGAAATATCAATCGTGGCGTCGGGCTTGTCGGCGGCGGTTTGACCGATCTGCAGGAAGGCGGTGTTTGACAGGACATGTGCTGTGGACTTCACATACTGCACATCTCCGGCCAGGGTCAGGCGGTCATTGACATTCCAGCGGGCGTGCAGCGACACATCAGTCGTTTCATTATGGTCTTCGCCATAGCGCGTGTTCGAGGTTATGCCGGCTTGTTTGACCGTGCCGCTCTTGAAGACGCCGTTGGAGTCATACTGATAGGTTGCCATGGAGTCGGCCGAAGAGAATTCGCCGCTGTCGTTATAGAAGCCGACATTATATTCGGTGTTCTTCGGCTCCGCCTTGGCGTTCAGGACCGATAGAGTGAATTCCAGATCATCGCTCGGACGCCATTGCAGGGCACCGTTGATCGCCGTGCGCTTCTGGTTCCAGTCGATGGTACGCCAGCCCATGGTATTGGGGATCAGTTTGTCGCCAACCTGATTGTAGCGGTCAACGGCAATGACATTCGTCATATTGCCTTCATTGACCAGCGAGTAGTTCAGCAGGGCGCCGACTTCACCGATCGAGGTGTTCCAGCGGTTGGAATAGAGGGCGCTGAGCGAATAGTGGTTTTTCTTTTGCAGGTCGCCTTGCGTGGCGTCCGCCGTGAAGGCGATGATCGGCTTCTTCGAGTCAAACGGCAGGCGGGTGCGCAGGTTGACCGTGCCGCCGATGCCGCCTTCGATCATGTCGGCCGAGGGGTTCTTATAGACGTCAACGCCGGCCAGCAGGTCGGAGGACACATCGCCCCACGAGAGGCCGCGGCCGTTCTTGGCGGAGAAGATGTCGCGGCCGTTGGTTTCCGAACGGACCCAGGCCAGGCCGCGGATTTCGACGCCGCCGGCTTCAGCCGTCATGCGGATCGGGTCATTGGCTTCGGCGGCGCGCTGGATGGTGACGCCGGAAATGCGTTGCAGGGCGTCGGCCACCGAACGATCCGGCAGGGCGCCGATATCGACGGCGGTGACCGAATCCACGATCACGTCCGAGTCCTTCTTGATCTTTTGCGCGCTCTTGAGCTGGGCGCGCTGGCCGGTCACGATGATGACCGTGTCGTCAGCCGGGGCGGCGGCAGGCGCGGCGTCCTGTGCGTGGGCGATGGCGCCGAGGGCCAGCGTGCCGAGAACGGCCATGGAGGCGGTTCCCATCAGCAGGCCCAGTTTCTTTTTAGTCGTCGTCATTAAACGTCTCCCTGGAGTGAACAGCCGCGCGCTTTCCGAACGCGGCATAAGCGGAACTGACAAGACGGGAGAACGGCCCACGGCGTGGCGACCGCGTGCATATAAAACATTGTTTAAATGTAAAAACGCTGAAACGTGACAATAAGGCCCGTATGAGCGTTTCGCCAATCCTTACGTTCTTTCCCAACTTGTTTGATACGATACTCGCCGGCGGACTCGGTGTGTGCGCCGAGGGCCTTGGGTCCGTATTCCTGATAACGCTATCATAGGGTCTGACAACGTTGCCAGGTTTTATTGATCACTTGTACTATAAATAGGGTGCTTGATAGCAAAAATGCCACAGAAGTCATTGAAATGGCGTAAATTTTTTTATGTATGATAAATGCGCAGCGTGAAATTTCAAAATTAAAAAAATTATTACAGACGAAATATTTAATGTCCGTCTTGTGACTTTCCATTTTCGATTTCCGGATAATGAATGGAACCTCGACCTGACGGGGCGCCCCGAATCTGTGGCAAAAAATGCGCATGACGGCGTTATTCCGCACCCTTGAGGGGCCGTCGGGGTTCTTGATATTGCACTTTGGTTAATTTGGGTTAACCATGTTATCCGGGCAGGTTGCCAAAATGGCATAAGAAAGGGCAGGGGGCTGCGCGTGGGTTCGTTATTACCTGACTCGATCGATGTGGCGGCGGGGCTGGTCTTCGTCTACCTGCTGATGAGCCTGCTGACCACCGTGGTGCGCGAAGCCATAGAGGGCTTCATGAAGCGCCGGTCGCGCAACCTGGAAAAGGGGCTGATCGAGCTTTTGTGCGATCATCCGCCGCAAAATGTCAGCAACAGGACGGCCAGGGTCACAGCCGATGCCACCGGCTACGAGCTGCTGAAAAATTTCTACGACCATCCCCTGACCATGTCGCTCTATCGCGGCCGCTACACCATTCCGCCGAAGCGCCGCTTCTTCCAGGGCAAGAACCTGCCCTCCTATATTCCCAGCAGCCATTTCGCCTTCGTTGTGCTTGACCTGCTGGCGGACAGGGGCGGCAATAACGCCGAGGGCAGCCTCGACCCGAACGCCATCCTCACGGCCAGCCGCAACCTGCCCAATGCCCGGCTGTCGAAGATGGTCCAGTTCGCCATCAATAATTCGGCCGGCGATATCGACAAGGCGCGGATGTTCCTGGAAAACTGGTACAATGCCACGATGGACCGCGTTTCCGGCTGGTATCGCCTCGAAACCCAGACGCTGATCTTCTGGCTGGCCCTGGTCACCTGCGTCATCCTGAATGTCAATACGGTGGTGATCGCCCAGAGCCTCTATCTCAGCCCGTCCCTGCGCAAGGCGGTCGAGGCGTCGTCGGAGACCTATTACAAGGAAAAGGCCAGCGTTCACAGCGACGCCTCGCAACTGATGCCCGATTCCGGCAATAACCCCTTGAGCGCGCTCGACCTGCCCCTGGGCTGGAACGACACCACCATCGACACCATGAACCACCTGTTCCGCTTCTGCGATAGTCCCGGCGACGCCACCTATACGCCGGGCAATTGCCGCACCACGGAAATTCCGGTGACGCCCATGCCGGACTGGTCGAAAGGCAGCTTTACGCACAATCTCAGCCAGAGCTGGCGCAATATCTCCGAACGCACGGTCAATCTCTATCGCGGCACGCCTTCGCTGGGCGATAATGCCCTGTTCAATGTCCTGCCGCTGATCTCATTGGTCGCGGGGTGGCTGATGACCGCCTTCGCCGTGACGCTCGGCGCGCCTTTCTGGTTCGATATACTGGCCCGCCTGATGACGGTACGCTCGACCCTCAAGCCCAAGGATGGCGGCAGCGGCGTGACCGGATCCGATGGTCTGGCCTCCCTGATGAACGCGTTCAAGCCGGCCGCGGACAATACCGGCACTTCGCAGGTCACGCCGCAACTTGGCTACCAGCCATCTCTCGTGGCGTCTGCCGGCAATGTGCCGGACGACCTCGCCGCCCTGCGCGCGCTCGATCCCGGCCAGCGCCCGCGCGACGACTGACGGGGGGGGGGACGCATGACCATCATCACGCCTGAACGGCTGAAGGCGCTGTCACCCTCAATCCGTGACGATCGTGCGCTGGCCTATGCGCCGGCGCTGGAAGCCTGCCTGGCCCTGGGCAATATCACCTCGCGTCAGCGCCTCGTCCATTTCCTGGCGCAACTGGCGCATGAAAGCGCCGGGTTTCGGGCGTTGAAGGAAAACCTGAACTACCGCCCGGATGTGCTGCTGGCCGTCTTCCGCAGCCGGGTCCAGACCATTGAGAAAGCCAATGAACTGGTGGCGGTGGGACCGGACGCCATTGCCGAGTTCGTCTATGGCAACCGGCCGTCGCTCGGCAATGTCAATCCCGGCGACGGGGGCGAAATATATCGGTCGCGGTTTCATCATGATCACCGGCCGCAGCAACTACGCCACCTATGCCGCGCTCATCAACCAGCCCCTCCTCGACCAGCCGGAATTGCTCGAAGACCCGGTTTACGCCGCTCAGGGTGCCGCCGCCTTCTGGAAACAGACGGGCTGCAACGCCAAGGCTGACGCCGACGACGTCGAGGGCGTGACACGCATCGTCAATGGCGGGGTCAATGGCCTGGAAGACCGCAAAATCTGGCTTGATAAGGCCAGGGCCGTCTTCCCGGCGCTGGACGTGCCCGCCGAACCCGCCCCGCCGGCCAACGGTTTCGCGCAGTATTTCACGCTCGACGAACTGACCCATACCGAGCACCGCAATATCGACAATATGCCATCGCCGGAAATGGTCCAAACCCTGCGACAGACGGCACAGCAGATGGACCGGGTGCGCACGCTGCTCGGCAAGCCGATCAGGGTCAACAGCGGCTACCGCTCGCCGGCCCTCAATGCAGCCGTCGGCGGTGCCCCAAACAGCGCCCATATGAGCGGCTATGCGGTCGATTTTGTCTGTCCGGGCTTCGGTACGCCGTTGCAAATCTGCCAGAAGATCATTGCCAGCGACATCCGCTTCGATCAATTGATCCAGGAAGGCACTTGGGTGCATATCTCTTTCGATCCGCGTCTGCGGATGCAGCAACTGACGGCCACCTTTACCGCCGCAGGCACACAGTATTCCAGTGGCGTCACAGCCTGACCGGCGATTTGTCTGGCGGCCGGGGTGGCGACCCATCAAAGCCACATTATGTAGGTAGTGAAAAAAGACCATTCCCGTGTTAAGGTATCCAGTATGCGCAGCCGCCGTCATTTCCTGTCCCTCGCCCTGTCCGCCGGCGCCGCCGGCCTGATCGTGCCGCGCGCCCACGCGGCCACATCGGGCGGCCCGTCTCCGCAATTGCTGGCCAGGGCGCGGCAGGCTTTGCTGAGCCACGGCGACCGGATCGCCCATACCGACCTGATGGGTATTGCCGATTTTTCCCGGCCTTCGCATGAACCGCGCTTCCATATTCTCAACCTGGCGGATGGCCGCAGCCAGTCCTTCCTGGTGGCCCACGGCAAGGGGTCCGATCTCAACCATACGGGATGGCTCCAGCGTTTTTCCAATGCCCCCGGTTCGGAAGCGACCTCGGAAGGCAGCTACCTGACCGGCGATACCTATACGGGTAAGCACGGCCTTTCGCGCCGGCTTGAGGGGCTCGATCCTCAGAACAATAATGCCTTCAGCCGCGCCATCGTTATTCACGGCGCCTGGTATGTCAGTCCCGAAATGGTGGCCACGACCGGCAAGCTGGGCCGCAGCCGAGGGGTGCCTGGCGTTTTCCGAAGCCGATCGCCAGACCGTGATGGACCGTCTGGGCGCCGGTCGCCTCATCTATGCCGGAAAGGCCTGACGCAACATGAAGCTTTTTCCTGCCCTCAGCCTTTCCATTCTTATGCTCGGTATGTCCGGGCAGGGCCTGGCCGAGACCGCGAAAAAGTCTTCCTCAATCGAGCTGGCCTATGCCGCGCAGGCGCTGAAGCCCGGCGAGTGGGTCTGGGCGCCGGAAATCGCACCCACCGGTCCGGTCATGATCTATGTCGATCTCTCCCGCCAGATTGCCACCATCTATCGCAACGGTGTGCGTATCGGGGTGACGACCATATCCAGCGGCAAGGATGGTTACGAGACGCCGACCGGTGTCTTCACCATTCTGCAAAAGGATATCGATCATCACTCCAATCTCTATGACGACGCGCCCATGCCCTTTATGCAGCGCCTGACCTGGAGTGGCGTGGCGCTTCATGCCGGCAACCTGCCGGGTTATCCCGCCAGCCACGGCTGCATACGGCTGCCCTATGCCCTGGCGGAAAAGCTGTTCACCATTACCAGCCTGGGTATTACGGTTATCGTCAACGCGGTGGATGCCGTGCCCATGCGCATGACGGGGGGAGATCTCCTGCTGCCGGTGGATGCCGTGGGCGCGGCCGCCCCGTCTTCCGACAGTGCCATACCGGCCTCGGCGGACTATGAATGGCATCCGGAACGTGCGCCGCAGGGGCCGGTGACCGTCATCATTTCCCAGGCCGATAACCGGATCATCGTCATGCGGTCGGGGGTCGAAATCGGCCGGGCCCGTATTTCCATGCCGGCGCGCGATTTCGAGAGCCATGTCCTGACCCTGACGATTACAAAATCAGGGGAAAGGCAGTGGATCTTTGCCAGCCTGCCGGGACGCGAAGACGAAGCCGGCAAGCCGCTCGACAGCGCCATATCGCACGAAGTGCAGATACCGAAGCCGTTTGCCGATGCCCTGTCAGCCATTCTGAAAACCGGCGACACGGTGTTTGTGACGCCGGCTGTGAGCAATCTGGAAACGACGGGCGAAGTCCTGACCATCATGGAAGGGGATTTGCCCACCGGGGACGAGCTTCCACCCGGCCTGCGTATTCAGAAATGACCGGCCAGACATAGATCGTATCGAGATTGCTATCGAATCTTTACAACATTTCCTGTTTCATGGAAGTCGGACATCATTCCCCCTGTGTCCTTCCCTGAACTTTGACCCTCAGTATTTGGCGTCCGGCGCACCACCGGACGCTTTTTTTCAAGCTCAATGCGGGCGGCTGGTTGTCAGCCGCAGCTTCGAGGCCAGGTCGATCAGTTGCGCCGTACTCATAGGCCCGCGTCCATCGACCTGCCACAAGGGGGATGATTTCAAGGGATTGATGGTGAAGCCGGCATCGCGCAGGCCCTCCACAAGTCTGGTAACCGCTTCCGTCATTTGCCCAGCCTCCATACTCAACTAACCAATGGTTAACATGAGTCGCGCATTTGGCGAATGAGGCCAGGGGATACCGCTCAGGTCAGGCGTTCCGCAGGGTGGTGGCGATGGTCAGGCCCTGTTTGAGCGTTTTGGTCACCGGCGTGCGCTCCGTCACCTGAAGCAGGCGTTCGCGTTGTTCCGGCGTCAGGTCACCATCGAGGGTAACCACCCGGTCGATGATCTCCTTTTCGCCGTCGCGGTAAAAGTGCAGGGCGACATCAACCGTCTTCAGCGGCCAGCCCTTGTGATCGGCATACATGCGCAGGGTAATGGCTGTACAGGAAGCCAGTGCCGACAGCAGGAAATCATAGGGCGCCAGGCCGGCATCCTGGCCGCCATTGTCGGAGGGCTCGTCGGCGGTGAGGGTCCGTCCGGCGACATGAAGCGTGGTGGCGTATTGCTCGGTGCCGATATGGGCGGTGGCGCGGGCCATGAATGTCTCCTGAGAATAAAGGGCCGCCCGTGTGTGGGCGACCCTTTCATAGCATATCAGCCGTGCAGCTTAATGGCCGTTTCGGCAATCTTGCGGCCCTGATAACGGGCGCCGGTCAGCTCGTTTTCGCTCGGTTGACGCGAACCATCGCCACCGGTGATGGTCGAGGCGCCGTAAGGCGAGCCGCCGGTGATTTCATCCAGCGTCATCTGACCGGCGTGGCCGTAATCCAGGCCGACCACGGTCATGCCGAAGTGCAGCAGGGAGGTGATGATGGAGAACAGGGTGGTTTCCTGGCCACCGTGCTGCGTGGCGGTCGAGGTGAAGGCGCCGCCGACCTTGCCGTGCAGGGCGCCGCGTGCCCACAGGCCGCCGGCCTGATCCCAGAAGGCGGCCATTTGTGAAGCCAGGCGGCCAAAGCGTGTGCCGACACCGACGATGATGGCGTCATAGTTTTCGAGATCGGCGACCGTGGCGATCGGGGCTTCCTGGTCGAGCTTGAAGTGCGCCGCCTTGGCCACTTCCAGCGGCGCGGTTTCGGGCACGCGCTTGATATCGACCTGCGCGCCGGCTTCGCGGGCGCCTTCGGCCACGGCCTTCGCCATGGTTTCGATATGACCGTATGAGGAATAATAGAGAACGAGAACCTTAGCCATTGGGGTAATCCTTGTTACTGATTGGGGAGGGGGGAAGGAAAAAAATTTCCGATGCGCTTGCGGATCGGCAAGGGCAAGGCCCGCCGTCGCTGATGCGACGAGCCTGCGCGGCCTATGAGCGCATTAAGATATCTTTCCCATGCGGCCGGCGTAGTAGTCGCGGACGGCGCGTTCGAGTTCGTCGATGGTGTTCATGACGAACGGGCCATGGCGGACGATCGGTGCGTCGAGCGGATCACCGCCAACGAGCAGGATTTCGCTGTCCTGATCGGTGGTAAGGGTGATGGCATCGCCGTCTCCGAAGCGGACCAGTTCGCCGGGAGAGACGGTTTGGCCGGCAACCACCGCCGCGCCGGTCATGACATAGAGTGCCAGTTCGCGGGCATCGGTTTCCAGGGTGATCGCGCCGCCGGCTTGCAGCGAGGCGTGGATAACGACCGGCGCGCCGAAACTTTCGAGCGGCCCCTTAACGCCGTTGACATGCCCCGCGACGATCCGCGCCGTGGTCTTGTCACCGTGAACCACGGGGATTTCTCTGGCGGTAAAATGGCGGTAGGCCGGCTCGTCGTGCTTGCGGCCCTTCGGCATGTTTAGCCAGAGCTGGATGCCGTGATTGCGGCCGCCGGTGCGCTGAATTTCGGCATCGGGGCCTTCATCGTGGATGATGCCGCGACCGGCGCGCATCCACTGCACTTCGCCCGGCTGCATGACGCTCATATTGCCAAGGCTGTCCTTGTGGATGCTGCGGCCTTCGAGCAGCAGGGTCAGGGTTTCGATCCCGGCGTGCGGGTGAGCCGAGGCGCCCTTGGCCTCGCCGGGCAGGAATTCGATCGGGCCGAAATGATCCAGGAAGATGAACGGGCCAATCGCTTCATAAGCTTTGGCAGGGATGGCGCGACGCACCTCGAAGCCGTCGCCTTCCAGAGTGCGGAAAGCCGTATGGACGGTGGTGATCGGGCGATCTTTTTGTGCGGTCAGGGTGGTCATGGCGACAATCTCCTCGGACAAGGTCATTTCCTCGTCGGTGAGTGATCTTCTATGCCTTGCGGACTGTTCTGAAAATCCATATAATATTGAATAAACTTTTCGGAATTTTAGAAATGTCTAATCCCGGCACACCCACGCTTGACCAGTTGCAGATCCTGCTGTGTGTGGTGGAGGCCGGCAGTTTTGCCGCTGCGGCGCGTCGATTGAACCGCGCAACCTCGGCGATCACCTATGCCATCGACAATCTCGAACTTCAGCTCGGCCTGCTGCTGTTCGATCGTGTGGGGACGCGCAGGCCCGAACTGACCGAGGCGGGCCGGGCGGTGCTGGCCGAGGCGCGCACGGTGACGCACGGGGTCGATATCCTGCGCGCGCGCGTAAAGGGCTTGCTGGAAGGGCTGGAGGCTGAGGTCTCCGTGGCGGTGGATGTGATGCTCCCGACGGCCCGCCTCGTCGATGCACTGCAAGCCTTCCAGGCGGCCTTTCCCACCATTCCCCTGCGTCTGCATGTCGAGGCGCTGGGCGGCATTACCCAGTTGGTGACCGGGAAGACGGCGGTGATCGGCATCAGCGGGCCGCTTAATACCTCGGTCGAGGGGCTGGACCGTCGCCATATCGGCGCGGTTAAGCTTGTGCCGGTGGCGGCACCCTTCCATCCGCTGGCCCATACCGGCCGCAAGGCGCCGGGCGAGGCGCGCAACCATATCCAGCTTGTACTGACCGATCGGTCTCCGCTGACCGCCGGCCAGGATTTCGGGGTCATCGGCGTCAAGACCTGGCGGCTGGCCGACCTGGGCTCCAAACACGCCCTGCTGCTGGCCGGGGTCGGCTGGGGCTCGATGCCGGAATTCATGGTGCGCGGCGATCTGGAGGCCGGGCGCCTCGTTGCGCTAAACCTGCCGGACTGGCCTGTCAATGAATACGACATGCACGCCATCTACCGCACCGATACGCCGCCCGGACCGGCCGCGCAGTGGCTGATAGAGCGGTTCGCGGCACAAACCTGAAGTGAATATGTTAGCGCTATCAATGACTTGCGCTGATGGTGGTCTGTGATCGCAAATTGAGATGACAAAAGCAATTTAGCCAATTAAATTAAAGGCATAACGAACGAAAATCGGGAAACGCACATGCGGCACATGCCGGGGGTAAGCCTCACCTATTCGCTGGTGGAAACACTGGGCCAGGCCATCGTGGTTGGTGAATACGAACAGACCGGATTCCCGACCGAGGCCGAACTGTGCGTCGCGCACAATGCCAGCCGCACCGTCGCCCGCGAAGCCGTCAAGATGCTAACGGCCAAGGGGCTCCTGACCTCTCGCCCCCGCCAGGGCACGCGGGTGGAGCCCGTCAGCCACTGGAACCTGCTCGATCCCGATGTCACGCGCTGGATGACCGAGCGGCCCTACTCGCACAAGATTTACCGCGACCTGTCGGAGGTGCGGCTGGCCATCGAGCCGATCGCCGCCTCACTGGCCGCGAAACGCGCCACCAGGGCCGATATCAGGGCCATTCGCGCGGGCCTGAACGGGATGCGCGATGATGCCGATCATCATGACCTGGCGCTGCTGGCTGATATCGATTTCCATGTGGCCATCCTTCAGGCGTCCGGTAATCCCTTTATCATCCAGCTCAAGGAACTGATCCATACGGCCTTGACGATTTCGATCGGCCTGACCAACCGCATTGCCGGTCACACGGCCAGTATTCCGGCCCACGAAGCGGTATTGATCGCCATCGAGGCCGGCCAGCCGGCGGTGGCGGAGCGCGCCATGCGGGCGATCATTTCGGAGTCTCTGGAGATGGTGGATTCACTTCAACCCGAAGGCGCGGCGGAATAGTCGCAGGCTACTCGCTGAAGCCGAATTTTTTCAAAAGCTCTTCGCGGGTATAGATTTTTTCCTCAGCACCGGGAAGGCGCCGGCCGGTAACCAGGCGATAGTTGCCTGGGGAAATCTCTTCATAAAAGGATCGGCCTGTGGTGCCCAGCGTTTTCCTGAATGCGAGGTAATCGTCAAGGGTCTTGAAGCTCCGTCCGTCGGCGTAAGCCAGGGCATCCTTTTTGATCGATGTAGCCATTGGACGTCCTTCCGGTGCCGTTTGCGCTGGCGTCTGGGCACAGGCTGTTCCGAAACCAGCAAAATACATAAGGGCGGCCACTATAACATATGAATTCTGCATATATTTTCGCGTTTCGGATAGGGGAAACAATATCTTCGAGCGGTAAAAACTAACGGGTGCATTCAAGCTTTTTATATACTATTTTGAGGCGTAAATTATGTCTTCGCAAACATAATTTGACTGAAGATATCGGTTTCGAGGGGGAAAGCATGAACAAGGTCGTTTTTGAGGGTTCCAGTTTCGGCGACGGCGAAACAGAGTCCAAAGCCGGGGGTGCCGCAGATGTCATGCCGCATCGCATAGGGCGGGAAACCGTACATCTCGTGGAGAGCGCCCTCGAGCGGGGGCAGATTCTCATGATGTCGATGGCCAGGCTGGCAGACGATTACGCCGACACCGTGTCCCACGGGCTTCATGTGCCTGCCTTTGAAGCCCGTGTGAATGATATTACCGGCACGCATGAACATCTGATCAGCCCTGTCCACGGGGGAAATGGTTTTGAAGTGGCGGGAACTGACACCATTCCAGCCAGCACGGGCACAGGCGAAGCCATTGGCTTTAATTCCAGTGATATAGGTTACGCCAGTTCGGCCGCGGATCATGATTGGTTTCGCCTGCATGTGGTCGCCGGCATCAGCTATACAATATCCGCAGACAAACTGGTCGATCTGACCGGTCAACTTGTCGGGCTGGATGATCCCTTCCTGACCCTGCGCAACAGCTCTGGTGGTGTATTGGCGACCAACAACGATCATGGCGGCACGCTCAATGCCGAGATTACCTTTACGGCGACAAGCACGGGCGATGTCTATCTGGATGTCAATTCAAACAGCGGGCTGCTGGGCTATTATACGGTCGGCCTCGTCGACACGATCGGCAATACAACAGCCACGGCGTCTGCGCTGACCGTTGGGGGCAGCAAGACGGGGCTGATCGAGGACAGCAGCGATTCCGACTGGTTTTCGATCACGCTGGTCGCCGGCAAGTCATATGACTTTTCGCTTACTGGCTACAGCACGGATGGTCTGGCCGATCCGTATCTCGAACTGCGCGATGCGGCCGGCAATCTTCTGACGTCCAATGATGATGTCTCCTATCCCGGTAACATCAATTCGTCCCTCCATTTCACGGCGACAACGGGTGGTACCTATTACCTTGCGGCCAGCGGCAGCGCGCTAGCCTCTACGCAAGACGAGGCAGCGGGCATCTACACGATCCGCGCCGTGCAATCGAACGATGTCTACGCCGATAATTCGACGACAACAGGCACGCTCACGCCTGGTCATTCTGTTACCTCTGTAATTGATAGCCAGGGCGATGCTGACTGGTTCGCGGTGACGCTGGAGGCCGGCTATATCTACAATTTCGCTCTGAATGGCGCGGGTGGCAGTCCGCTCAATGATCCCTATCTGGAACTGTACGATGCCAACGGACAGCGTGTTGCCTTTAACGACGATGGCGGCGCCGGTCTGAATTCAGCTCTGTCCTTTTATGCGGCCAGTGGCGGCACCTACTATATCTCCGCGGAGTCTTTCCCTAACGATCCGCCAGCCACCAATATTGGCGGCTATACGCTGAGTATGGGCGCGCGCGTGACGCCGACCGTGGATGGCGATAACAACACCACATGGAGCGCTACAGCATTGACAGTCGGTGTGACCCAGTCCGCCAATATTGATACGCCTGGCGATCACGACTGGTATACCATAGAGCTCCAGGCAGGGCAGGGCTATGATTTTGATGTCAAGGGCCTCAGTGGTTTCAACGGCTCCCTGTCCGTTTATGATAGCTCCGGTGCGCTATTGGCCCGTAATGACGATTTTGGCAGCGGCACCGACGCGCATCTCGACTTTGAGACACTGACTACCGGAAATTATTATCTTGTGGCTGAAGGTAGCGGCGACGTAACCTATGGCGGCTATACGATCACGGCGGCGGCTGGCGATCGGCCTCTGCTGACGCAGTCTATCGATTGGGGCGCCAAGCTGACCCCTATCAATAATGTCGTGAAGGTCTATTTCGCTAACAACGGGGAAACCTACGACGGCCAGACTTCGGAAGGCTGGACCGCCTATGAAATCCAGCAGGCCATGGCGGCGCTCACCACCTATTCGCACATTGTCAACCTGACCTTCGTTCGCACAACCAACGCGGCGGAAGCCAATTTCAAACTGGTAACCACGGCAACGCTGGATGGCGGTGACGACGGCACAGTGCTGGCCTACATGAACCCACCGGGCACCACCAATGCTGGCGTAGGGGTTTTCGCTACGGATAACCCCTACTGGTCAGATCACGCCGGCGGGGCGCTGGATCAGGGCGGTATCGGCTTCACTACCTTGGTGCACGAACTGGGGCATGGTCTGGGCCTGGCGCATCCGTTTGATAATGGCGGCACGTCGACCGTCATGACAGGTGTCACCGACACGTATGATTATTCAGGCTATGGCTGGCAGAACCAGGGTGTCTATACCGTCATGGCCTATAATGATGGCTGGCCGGGCGGACCTTTCCACACCGGACCTTATTACGGCAATATCAACGGGTATTCCACAACGCCGATGGCGATCGACATAGCAGCCCTTCAAGCCAAATATGGTGCGAACACCACCTATAATTCCGGCGGCAATACCTATTACCTCGACCCCGGCGTCGGGCATTTGGGACATTTTGAGTCTATCTGGGATACGGGCGGCACGGATAAGATTTCGGCTGCGAAGCTGTCCGCTGATCAGGGGGCGGTTATAGATCTGCGCCCGGCCAACATGTATTACACTGATGGCAATGGCAATGGCAATGGCAATGGCAGTGACGGCAGCGCCTATCCTTACAATAGCACCAGTGGTGGCGCGGTTTCACGCGTTGACGATGTCGATGGGGGCCTGACCATTGCCGCAGGCGTCGTCATCGAGCGGGCGGATGGTCATGCCGGGCGGGACACGATCTACGGCAACGATGTGGGCAATGTCATCAATGGCAATGGCGGGTCTGATACCATCTACAGTGGCGGTGGTAACGACAGTATAACCATGAACCTGACCCTTCAGGATAGTTCCGTTGGCGGCGATGTCGATGGCGGTGCAGGCAACGATACCCTTATATTCAATGTGTCCAAGGATACCTTTAAAGGCGTCGGGGCGACGGAATATGACGGACAGATCACCTTCCAGGCTGCGGGCATCTATCTTACCGTAAGAAATGTCGAAAAATTTGTATTCACCGATGGCACCTATACTGCTGCACAGGTGGTTAATCATCCGCCTGAAGTCGAGGGGGCTCTTCACGCCACAATGGCCCGCGGCGGCGAACATGTGGTGACGACGGATGAACTGAATTTTCACACGACTAACGGTGCGACTTCAGTCACCTATCATGTTGCCGATAGCTACTCTTTTGGATGGTATTATGGTGGCCTGTATGGCGGTTATGTCACCCTTAACGGCTACATGGTCGATAGCTTCACGTCGGATGAAGTGGCCGCAGGGCGGGTGCATTTTGTGCAAAATGGTGCGGCCGATACGATTGGCAGCGAGTTTGGTTTCAGCGTCGTTGCGTATGATGGCGATATGGTGTCCAGCGGCCGTAAACTCACAATGACTGTGGTGGATGATCATGTCGACAATGTTTTCCTCGGCGGAACATCGGAGTTGGATCGACTGTACACCGGGCGCGGGAATGATACGCTGATCGGCCTTGCCGGTGACGATACGCTCGATGGTGGCAAAGGCGCCGATATTATGAAGGGCGGCATTGGCAACGACACCTATTATGTGGACAGCTTCCAAGATCAGGTTATTGAACTGAAGAACGAAGGCACGGACACGGTGATCTCGTCGGTGCAGTACATTATGGGCGGGTCATACGTCGAGAACGCCACGCTGACCGGCACGCTGAACAGCTATGCGGTGGGTAACGCACTCGACAACATCCTGTTCGGTAACAGCGGCAATAACAACCTGACCGGCGGGGCCGGCAATGACCGTCTCGATGGCGGGGCGGGGTCTGACGGCTTGCGCGGTGGTGTCGGCAATGATGTCTACTATGTAGATAACCTGGGCGACTTCATCGTCGAGAACAAGAACGAAGGGACGGACCTGGTCTATTCGACGGTAAGCTTCAACCTGGGCGCCCAGTATGTCGAAAACCTGACCTTAAGAGGCAGCGCCAATATCAACGGCCTGGGCAATGCCCTGGCCAATACGATCACCGGCAATGCCGGCAATAACCTGATCGATGGCCGTGCCGGCGCCGATGTGATGAGGGGCGGCGCGGGGGATGACATCTACTATGTCGACAATGCCGGCGACAAGGTGATTGAGGCAAAGGACCAGGGTACGGACAGCGTCTATTCAAGCGTGACCTTTGCCATGGGCGGGCAGTATATCGAGAACCTGTACCTGACCGGTAGCGGCAATATCAACGGCACGGGCACCTCCCAGGCCAACACCCTGGTCGGCAACAGCGGCAAGAACACCCTGACGGGGGGCGCCGGCAGCGACACCCTGACCGGAGGCGCCGGGGCGGATATCTTCTTCTTCGGCGCCGGCAGTGGCAAGGACACGATCACCGATTTCTCAGCCAGCCAAAACGACAGCCTCAATCTGCACGCCTGCAGCCAGGCGACGGCGGTGATCACCCAGGTGGGCAATGATACCGTCATCGATCTCGGCGGCGGCAACGTCATCACCCTGACAGGCACGCACAAGGCAGATGTGATCAGCCATATTACGTGGTGACGGCCTTACGTCGCAGCCGGACAGGCTGCAGCGCTCAACGGATGACACTTTTGGGCCGCAAGTCCGCACTTGCAATAACGTTATTCATGGACGAGACATATGACCACCTTTATCGCGACCCTTGGCAACGACACTTTCACCGGCACTGCCGCCAGCGATGATACCGTTGATTACAGCCGCACCACCTCGGCCGATGAAGGCGTGTTTGTCAATTTGACGACGGGCGGCAGCCAGGAAACCTATGGCTCCGGCACGGATACCTTCACATCGATTGAAGGCCTGATCGGTACTGGCTACCGTGACGTCATCAGGATATCGGGAACAGCCAATTATCACCTGTCGCTTGGTGGTGGTGACGATGAAATTCTCAGTGATTCAGGTCTGGGTGCGTGGACTCTGGATGGCGGTGACGGCATCGATTACTGGGGCGCCAATCTCGACGGCATGACCACGAACGTGGCTTTCATCTATGACAGTCTGACCGAAACGGGCACACTAACCGGCGGCACGACTCTCAGGAACATTGAAAATATCGGCATCAATTTTGGCACCGGCAATGATACGATTACCATAACAAATGGCATCGGCCATATGAGGGACTGGGGAACAACCCTGACCGGCGGCTATGGCGCTGATACTTTTATCATTGATGGTTTCCAGGGGCTGAATAACTATGTCAGTGGCGGGACCAACGCCCCAAATATGGCGGCGGACAATGATTCCCTGACTCTGGATCTGTCGAAAAGCGATGCGACTGCTCATGTCAGTTACATCTCTGATAGCTACAACAGTTTCAGACTCGAAATCAGCGGATCGGGTGCCTTCAGTTCCGATGGGTTTGAGCACCTAAACTATACGGCAGATAATAGTGACAATCGCATTGTCGTTAACAGTCTGCCGGCATTTACCGGCAATGTTTCCCTGCATGTAGTAAGCATTCGGCGTAGGCCGCAGGTGGGGTTATGCCGCCTTCTGTTCGAGTTGGCGGAGCCGCTTCCAGTTCCAGGGCAGGAGGTCGTCTATTCGGTTGGCTGGGTGAGCGGCGATACGGTCGAGGACGTCCGCCAGCCAGGCCTGGGGATCAATGTCGTTGAGCTTTGCCGTGACGATAAGGCTGTACATGGCAGCGGCCCGCTGACCGCCGCGGTCAGAGCCTGCAAACAACCATGATTTTCGACCCAGGGCGATGCCGCGCAGGGCGCGCTCGGCAGCATTGTTGCTGAGGCAGATTCGTCCATCATCGAGGAAGCGCGTGAAGGCCGGCCAGCGCTTCAGCATGTAGTCCATGGCCTTGGCAAGGTCGTTGCCGCGCGCCAGCTTGGCGCGTTGCGTCACCACCCAGGCATGGAGGTCATCGACCAGGGGCGCAGATGAAACCTGACGTACAGCCTTGCGCTCCTCAGCGCTCTTGCCGTTGATCGTGCGCTCGATATCGAACAGGGCATCCATGCGACGCACCATCTCCAGCGCCATAGGCGATAGGACGGAGGCCACCTTGCCTTGCGCCACGCGACGCGCATTTTGCTCTGCATCAGCCATGGCAAAGAAGGGCCGCCTGGCATGAACCCAGCAGGCCGCCTCCAGGATCGGTCCCGGCCTTCGTTCCGAAAGATAGAGCTTGCTGTAACCGCCATAGGCATCGGCCTGAAAGATGCCGTGCCATGTTTTCAGGTGGTCCTGTGGATGCTCCGCCGTTCGATCCCTTGAATAATAAAACATGGCTGACGGCGCCGATGTGCCGCCGAAGGGCTTGTCATCGCGAACATAGATCCATATCCGCCCCGTGTCGGTCTTGCCTTTTGCAAGCACGGGCACCGTCGTATCGTCACCGTGCAGGCGTCCGGCCGCAAAGGTGTGGTCTTCGATCCGGCGGATGAGGGGATCGAGCACGGCGCAACAGGCGCCGACAGCATCGGCGGCCGTGGACAGGCTGATGGGCACGCCTTCCTTCTCGTAGCGCATGATTTGCCGATTCAGGGGCTGATGCTGGCCGAACTTCTCAAACAGCATCATGGCCAACAGGTTCGGCCCGGCCCAGGCTCTGGGGATGGTGTGGAAGGGGGCTGGCGCCTGGCTGATCTTCTCACAGTCCCGGCAGGTGAACGTCTCGCGCACATGCTGGATCACCTTCCACTGGCGTGGAATGACCTCCAGGGTTTCAGTAACGTCCTCGCCAAGCTTGCGCAGACGATCCCCGCCACAACAGGCGCAGGCTGTGGGACCAGGCACGACAACCCGCTCACGCGGCAGATGCTCGGGGAAGGCCCGGCGCGCCGGCTTATTGCGCACGAAGCCTTCGACCGTGGAGGTTTTGGTGGCAGCGGCCTGCGACGCCAGTTCCGCCTCGGTCGCGGTCGCCTCGATCTCTTCGAACGTCATTTCCATCTGATCGATCAGACGGACACTACGTTCCGAGCGCGGACCGTACAGCGCGTTCTGGAGCTTGGCGATGACCAGCTTCTGGTGCGTGATGGTCGCCAGGGCGTCAGCATTTTCCGCCTTGGCGGCCGCCAGCTCGGCTTGCGCATGAAGGAGCTTCGCCTCCAAAGCGACCACATTGTCCGGAGTGATTTGGGGCGTCGTTTCCATGCCGAAGTGAATCACAAAACCCCTATCTTGCAAAGGAATTTTACGGCTCTCAACCCAATAAACATGCCCGTTCAGCCGACACTTTCCGGCTTCCATGTCATCTGCGGATTGCGCCAATCGATCCCTTCCAGGAGATAGCCCAGTTGGGCTGGCGAGATACTGACACTGCCATCCTTGACGGCCGGCCAGATGAAACGGCCCCGGTCCAGACGCTTGTAAAACAGGCAGGCGCCTTGGCCATCGTGCCAGATGATTTTGATCTTGTCGCCCTGGCGGCCACGGAAGACAAACAGGTGCCCGCTCGATGGATCACGCTTCTGGCTCTCCTGGATCATCAGGGCCAAACCGTTATAGCCCTTTCGCATGTCGGTATGGCCCATCGCCAACCACACCCGAACACCGGCCGGAACCGGGATCATAGCCGTCTGGGCGACACCGCCGCCACCACGTCAGCAGCAAATCGAGCGCCGGCTGAGACCGGAATCCGGATCAACGATCCATCGGGCATAACGATCTCGACCATGCCCTTGGTACATCCACTTGCACGCTTCGGCGTCTTGGCCTCCGTGTCCTTGCCAGGACCTGAAAGGGCCGGCACCAAAGCCACGCCAGCCTCCGGCGTCACCGTGACCGCAACGAAATCTCCGGCAGCCTCATTCACACGTTCTGCCGCAAGGCCATCCCGCCAGCGATATATCTGGTGGTTTTGAAGGCCATGCCGCCGTGCTACGGCCGAAACACTGGCCTCTCCCGAAAACGCCTCGTCCACAATTTGACGCTTCTCTTGCCAACTCCAGGTCCGGCGCTGAACATATATCCCGCTTGTAGCCATCGACAAAACTTTCCAGCACCAGTGCCGGCACTACTGCCAGCACTACCTACAGGCAGATAACTGCGCGAAACAAAGGCGAATGAACAAGGCGGCCCTCGCCGGAGGCTTACTGCATGTAGATGGTGCCGGAGGAACAGACGGACTGGAAATGAACCTGGCCATATTGGGTGCAGAAATACAGAATGTGGTCTGGACAATTACCGGCGATGTGACCGCGTCTTCAAATATCGGGATTTATGATCATTTTGAAACAATCAATATGACCCTGGGCGGCGGCAATAACGTCCTCAATATGGGAAACGAGGTTGACACGATCTATTCCGAGGCCGGCCATGACGTCATTAATGCCGGCGGCGGTGACGATACGCTCCAGGCCCACTTCTACAACCATACAGCCCTGTCGGTGACCTATCACGGAGGAACCGGCAACGATACGCTGAGCGGCGGCGCCGTGGATGATTATCTCTACGGTGACGCCGACGACGACTATATCGACGGCGGTGCTGGAAATGATGCGATCAACGGCGGCGCAGGTGCGGATGTTCTGATCGGCGGCCTTGGCACCGACACCCTTTTAGGCGGGACTGGCAACGATATCTATTACCTGGATGATTTCCATGATGTGGTAACGGAATCGAAGGGCCAGGGAACGGACACGGTCTATTCTTCGGTCCAGTATATCATGGGAGGTTCCTATGTCGAGAACGCCATACTGACCGGTAGTCTGAACAGCTATGCCGTAGGAAATGCGCTGGACAACCAGTTGACCGGCAATAGCGGCAATAACAACCTGACTGGCGGTGCGGGCAATGATCATCTCGATGGCGGTGCGGGGGCGGATGGCCTGCGCGGCGGACTGGGTAATGATACCTACTATGTCGATAACCTGGGCGACTTCATCGTTGAAAGCAAGGACGAAGGCACGGACCTTGTCTTCTCCAGCGTCAACTTCAACCTGGGCGCCCAATATATCGAAAACCTGACTCTGACGGGGACAGCCAGCATCAATGGTTCCGGCAATGCTCTGATCAACACCATCACCGGCAATGCGGGTAATAATATTCTCGATGGCCGCCAGGGTGCGGACATAATGTCGGGCGGCGCCGGCAATGACATCTACTATGTGGATAATCTGTGTGACAAGGTCATCGAAGCAAACGGGAAGGGCACGGACATGGTAATTTCCAGCGTGACCTTTGCCATGGGCGGGCAGTATATTGACAACCTGACACTGACGGGGACAGGCAAGATCAACGGTTCAGGTAACGCGCTGACCAATACCATCATCGGCAACAGCAATGTGAATACACTGAATGGTGGTGCAGGCAACGACACCCTGACCGGCGGAGCAGGGGCAGACATCTTCTTCTTCGGCGCCGGCAGCGGCAAAGATACGATTACCGATTTCTCTGCTGTCCAGGGGGATAAGCTTAATCTGGATGCCTATAACCAGGCGACGGCGGTGATCACACAGGTGGGAAATAACACCGTCATAGACCTAGGTGGTGGTAATATCATCACCTTGACCGGCGTTCACAAGGCGGATGTGACCAGCCATATCACGTGGTAACGTCATTTAGTTGAATCAAACCTGCCAGCAGCCTTATTTGGTGAGGTATGATTTGCATGTAGTTGTCGTTATGATATGCAACTCTTGGTGTTTTGGGAGGCGCGCATGACGCATATAGTCGGAACCAGTAACGGCGAGAACATTAACGGTAGTGCGCTTGACGATACTATTGATGGTCTGGGAGGAGCGGATTTTCTCTATGGAGGTATGGGGAATGACACGCTGAATGGCGGCGATGGTATTGACTTTCTGAACGGTGAGTTCGGCGAGGATATACTTAACGGTGGTGATGGTGACGACTGGCTAATTGATACGCACGGGGCAAATAAATACTACGGCGGCAGTGGGAATGATCATATTACTGCCTATTCTGATAGCCTTGGCAGTTTGGTAGATGCCGGCTCAGGCAATGATGACGTAACTCTGTATGAAGGCAATGTTACAGTAAATCTGGGCGCTGGTGACGACACCATCCTGTTCTTCGGATTTAACGGCGGCCTGATTATGTCGGGAGGCGCCGGACGAGACACCTACGATCCCTATACTAGCTTTTACACAGATGACACCGTCATCACTGATTTTCGGGGTGGTGCGAGCGGTGATGTTATCAAGCTTGGTGACTTGCTCTCGGCGGAGCATTGGTCAGGCACCAACCCCTTTGCCGATGGCTTTCTCAGGCTTGCTCAGTTTGGCAAGGATGTCTTGCTGCAATTACAGGGCAGTACGATCATCACCCTGCAGAATGTCAATATTGCAAGCCTGACCTCAGCTAATTTCGGCGGTTTAGCCCTAAACACGCCGCTGTTCCTGGGAACGGCCGGCGCTGACAAACTTACCGGGACAGCGGGTGCTGATATCATGCAGGGCGGCCTGGGTAATGATGTCTATTACGTCAACAGCTTTTCCGATGTGGTGACGGAGCTGAAGAGCGAGGGCACTGACACGGTGATTTCTTCGGTGCAGTACATTATGGGCGGGTCATACGTCGAGAACGCCACGCTGACCGGCACGCTGAACAGCTATGCGGTGGGTAACGCACTCGACAACATCCTGTTCGGTAACAGCGGCAATAACAACCTGACCGGCGGGGCCGGCAATGACCGTCTCGATGGCGGGGCGGGGTCTGACGGCTTGCGCGGTGGTGTCGGCAATGATGTCTACTATGTAGATAACCTGGGCGACTTCATCGTCGAGAACAAGAACGAAGGGACGGACCTGGTCTATTCGACGGTAAGCTTCAACCTGGGCGCCCAGTATGTCGAAAACCTGACCTTAAGAGGCAGCGCCAATATCAACGGCCTTGGCAATGCCCTGGCCAATACGATTATCGGTAATGCCGGCAATAACACGCTGGATGGCCGCCAGGGTGCGGATCGCCTGACCGGCGGCGCCGGGGCGGACATCTTCTTCTTCGGTGCCAGCAGCGGCAAGGACACGATCACCGATTTCTCCGCCTCACAAAACGACAGCCTCAATCTGCACGCCTACAACCAGGCGACGGCGGTGATCAGCCAGGTGGGTAATGATACCGTCATCGATCTCGGCGGCGACAATATCATCACCCTGACCGGCACGCTGAAGGCCGATGTGATCAGCCATATTACGTGGTAGGTGTGCGGCGCGTTTTTTGCATGTCGTATGTGCTATAATTTTTTATTTTAGATATATTGGCAAGGGGTGAGGAGATTTGCTTCTCTCCCCGCCGGATAGAAGCGTTTATGATTCACCTGCTCACGCGTTTCAAGGTTAACCCGACTTTGGGGCGGGCATTGGCGCAATGCCGGCCGCATTTTGTCAATGCGGCGGTCTTCAGCTTTTTCATCAATGTCCTCAGCCTGGCTCCCACGCTCTACATGCTTCAGGTATATGGCCGCGTGGTGCCGACGGGCGGGGTGATGACCCTGGTCTATCTGACGACGATCCTGCTTGTTTCCTTAGGCGCCCTGTCCATTCTTGACAGCCTGCGCAGTCGATTGCTGATGCGCTCCGGCGTGCGGCTTGATCGAATTCTGGCCGGTGATGTGTTAAATCATCTCTTTGCCCGCAGCAGCACAAAGAAAGGCGCGGCCAACACAACCCTGCTGCGTGAATTCGACGCTTTTCGCCAGGTTTTGAGCGGCCAGGGCATGACGGCTGTATTCGACCTGCCGTGGATCGTCATTTTTCTGGGTCTGGCCTTTTATCTTCATCCGCTTCTCGGCTGGTTGTCCATTGCCGGCGGTGTCCTGCTTGCCATCGTCACCTGGCTGAGTGAGCGGGCGTCCTATCAGTTTGTCACCCGTTCGGCTGAATCCATGGCGGCCGCCTATGCGCGTCAGGATGCCACCAGCCAGAAGGCCGATGTGGTGCGGGCGCTGGGCATGAGACGGGCCCTGGTCGACGTGCAGTTAAAGGATCGTCACGGTGCGCTGGACGATCAGGTGAAGGCGAGCCTGAGCGTCAGTGGCTATACCACGGCGTCCAAATTCATTCGTCAGTTTCTGCAATCGGTTGCGCTGGGTGTTGGCGCCTGGCTGGCTATCCATCAGCAGATTTCGGCCGGTGCCATTTTCGCAGCGTCGCTTCTAATGTCCCGTGCGCTTACGCCCATGGAGCAGGTTATCACGTCCTGGCGCAGCCTTATCCGGGGCTATAATGCGTTTCGTACGGTTGACAAGGCGCTGAACGAGCAGGACGCTAGTCCGGTGCTGACCGCCCTGCCGGCGCCCAAAGGCCTGGTCGAAATCGATGGGTTGACAGTGCAGCATCCGGACATGAAAGCGTTCATCCTTCAGGGGATATCTTTTCGCGTCATGCCCGGTGAACTGGTCGGCGTGGCCGGCCCAAGCGGGGTCGGGAAATCCACCATGGCGCGCCTGATTGTCGGCGCGGATGCCTATGACGTGGGGACCATCCGTTTCGATGGCGCCGAGCGACGCGACTGGGATCCGGAAAAACTCGCGCGCCATGTAGGTTATCTGCCGCAGGATTCAGCGCTTTTCGGCGGGACGATCCGCGATAATATCTGTCGGTTTGAGGCCGTGGGTGAAGGCGGCGATGCCGGGGTGGATGAAAAAGTTGTCGCGGCAGCCACGCTGGCCGGTGTGCATGAGATGATCCTGCAATTGCCTCAGGGGTATAATACTATCCTGGGACTGAACGGGCAGGGCCTGTCCGGAGGGCAGGCGCAACGCGTGGCCCTGGCGCGCGCGCTTTACGGTGATCCTGCCGTTCTGGTGCTGGATGAACCAAACGCCTATCTTGACAGCGCCGGTGAAATTGCCCTGATTGAAGCGATGACCGCTGTATGCAAGCGGGGAGGAAGTGTCATCATCATCGCCCATCGCACCAGTGTACTTGAGCGGGCGTCGAAACTGCTCATGCTGGCCAATGGTCGGGTGCAGTTTTTCGGGACACCGCAGCAGTGGGCCGAGGCCGTCGCCAAGCAACGCGGCCAGGTTAATCTGGCGCCAATCGCCGGTGGCAGGACGGGGGGAAACTGACATGCCATTTGACAGTGAACCGCCCGATCCGCATGCTCCACGAAAATTCGACATCTTGAACTCGTTTCGATACCGGAAAGCCGATGCGACCGGACTGGATGATCCGGCGCCGGATATCGCCAGGGGGCTGTTTGTCGTTATCGCCTTCTTCGTCGTCTTGCTCGGCTGGGCCGCGCTGGCGCGGGTGGATGCCGCTGTATATGCGCACGGCACCATCGTGGTGAGCGGCAGCCGTCAGGAAGTTCAGCACAGGGAGGGCGGCGTGGTTTCGGCCCTGCATGTGAAAGAGGGCGATCATGTCGTCAAGGGCCAAGTGCTCGTTGACCTGGCGGGGGACCAGACGGAAGCCACGGCCAATGCCTTGATCGCGCAATTTATCGATCTCAAGCTCAAGGAAGCGCGTTTGCAGGCCGAACAGGCAGGTGGCAGCGGATTTGCCGTTCCGGAGGCCGTGAATGATTTCGGCCCTCAGTACCAGCCCCTGGTCGACAGCGCCACCCGCCTGCAGCGCAATACTCTGGCCGCCAATCGGACCTACATGGCGACACAGCTCTCTGTGCTTGATCAGCGTGTGGAACAAACGCGCGAAGGCATTGCGGGCTATGAGGAACAATCCAAGTCCAATATCCAGAGACAGTCTCTGACGAAAGATGAGCTGTCGGGGGTGAAGGATCTACAGGCCAAGGGATATGCGCCAATGACGCGTGTGCGTGCCCTTCAGGAGGAAATTGCCGGCCTGGAAGGGGAATATGGCGCCCTTCGCGCCAATATCGCGGCCTCGGAAGCGAAGATAGGGGAAACCCGGATGCAGGCCGTATCCGTCCGCAAACAGTTTCTCGATCAGACTATTGCCGATCTCAGCGATACCCAGTCCAAACTGAAGGCGATGGAACCGCAGATGCAGGCGGCGCGCACCAGCTTCGATCGTCTTCACATAAAGGCGACGGCAACCGGCAAGATCATGGGGTTGAGCGTGACAACCGTGGGTGGCGTCATCGCGGCGGGACAGAAGGTGGCTGATATCGTGCCCGACGCCACGCCCCTGGTCATCCAGGCGATGGTCGATATCAAGGATGGCAATGACATCAAACCTGGGCAATTGGCGCAGGTGCGCTTTACTTCCCTGCATGAACGCGATGTGCCGATTCTGAATGGCCGGGTGCTCGATGTTTCAGGTGACAGTTTTAGTGACAAGGAAACAAACAAGGCTTTTTACACCGCCCGTATTCAGATTAGTCCCGAAACCATGAAAACCTTGAACCGCATCATGAAGGACAGCGATTCCCTGAAGCCGGGCTTGCCTGTGGAAGTGGTGGTGCCATTACGTAAACGTACTATGCTGCAATATCTGCTGGAACCTTTGAACCAGTCTTTGTGGAAGACTTTCAGGGAAAGCTGAGCGCTTAAACTGATTGCCGCGACGGACAGACCTTGGTAGGTTCTCCCCACATTATCAGATTACAGAAGGCCGTCGAACCGCCCCGCCCTGTGGCGCCGACCATAAAAAAGTTCATGAGCGCAAAACCCAACACTTATCTGTTTTACGGACAAAACATCCGCGTGTACATTTCCCGCACGGACAAGTCTCCGACCGACAAGGTGGTGATTTGTTTCCATGGCCGTGTAGCGGCGCCGGGATTTCAGAAGGGTAACTTCGGCGAGCCATTCCTCCGGTCGCGCGAAATCGATGCCATTCATATCCAGACCAGTGTCAATAATTGGTATCAAAGTCCCGACCTGCCCGAAGCCCTGGCTGCGGCGGCTCATGCGGCAGCTATCTATAAGCATCGCGTGACCTATGGTTCGAGCATGGGGGCTTATGCCGCCCTGGCTTTTTCAGGGCCGCTCAATGCCACATGTGTCACAGCCTTCGTCCCGCAGTATTCCCCTATGGCAGACAAGGTACCGTTTGAAACGCGCTGGAAGGACGAGCGCGTGGCGATCGCACCGGTCATGGAGGACATGGCTGCCCAGATTTCCAAAACGGCAAAGATCTACGTGTCCTACGATCCTTACCAGGTGCTGGATCGAAAGCACTTCGACCTGATCCAGGCGACAGGCGCCAAAATTACCCCGCTGCTGTTCCCAATGGTGGATCATGAAGTACTGCGGTTTCTGGGAGATACGCATCTGATCGAAAAGGTGGTTCTCGAAACCATTGATGGCAAGGCGACGGAAAAGGGATACCGCTCCCTCATCCGTGACGGTCGGCGACTGAGCTCGGCCTATTTGTTCTATTCCGGATTACGCCTGATCCGCCGCCGCCATCTTGCCAGGGGATGGGATTATTTCCTGAAAGCCATGGATCTGCCGGCCGGGCAATTCGACCATTACAATCGCATGTTCATCCAGGCCCAGCGTCAGGCGCCGCCTGCCGGCGTTGCCGAAAAGATTGCTGCCATTGTCGACAGGCGTCCGGAAAACGCGAATCTCCTTAAGGCATACAACGCCCATCAGCCCGAACTGATAAAGTTGTTCGCGGCATAGCGTTGGCTTTGTCAGGCCGCTCGCTGATTTGCTTCAGGCGGCTTTGACAGCGCCGATAAATTCCACCGGACGGCCGAGCAGGTAGCCCTGCGCTTCCTCGCAGCCTTCTTCGCGCAGCAGGCCCAGTTGCGCCTCGGTTTCGACGCCTTCGGCCAGGACCGGTATTTCCAGCGACTTGCCGAGCGCCAGGATGGCCCGAACAATGGCGCGCGCCTGGGCGCTCTTGTCGGCCTCCATCAGGAAGGAGCGGTCGATCTTGATCTTGTCGAACGGGAAGGAGTTGAGCGTATCGAGCGAAGCGTAGCCGGTGCCGAAATCATCGATGGCGATGGTGACGCCCATGGCCTTGATCTGACGCAACTGGTGCAGGGCGTGGATCTTGTCGCCGATAATGGTCGATTCGGTGATTTCCAGTTCGAGGCGCGAAGGCGAAAGGCCGGTTTCGACCAGCACCTGCCGCACCGTTTCGATCAGGCTGGAATCATTGAGTTGGACCGGCGACAGGTTGACGGCGATCTTGAGGTCATTGCCCCAGCCAGCGGCTTCGCGGCAGGCCGTGCGCAGCACCCAGGCGCCGATCTCGATAATGGCGCCGCTCTCTTCGGCGACGGCAATGAAATCCATGGGCGACACAAAGCCGCGCACCGGATGCTTCCAGCGGATCAGGGCTTCATAGCCGGTGATCTCTCCGCTCACGACCGACTGCTGGACCTGATAGAACAGCCGGAATTCCTCGTCCCTCAACGCGCGCTTCAGATCCTTGGCGATGGCATTGCGCTCGCGCGCCGCCTCATCCATGGCGGCGTCATAATAGCACAGCGATCGTCCGGTGATCGTCTTGGCGCGCTGCATCGAAAGATCGGCGTTATTGAGCAGGGCTTCCCGCGTCTGTCCGTCCTGCGGATAGATGCTGACGCCCATATTGATGGTGAGGACAATATCCTCGTCGCCGATGCGAATAGGCTCACAGGTGCAATCATAAAGCTTCTGTACCGCCTCGCGCAGGTCTTCGAGGCGCTTGAAACGACGCATGGAATTGAATTCATCGCCGCCGAAGCGCGCCACCAGGCGGCCATCGACATGGGCATGATCCACCAGTCGCGTGGCGAGTTTTTTCAGGACTTCGTCGCCGGCCTCGTGGCCGAGACGGTCGTTGATTTCCTTGAACTGCGCGATATCGAACGCCACCATGCCGAGATATTCGCCATTCTGCGCGGCGCGCGCCAGTTCGATTTCAAACGCGTCGTTGAAGTGGGTACGGTTGGGCAGGCCGGTCAGGGCATCATGGCGCGCCAGGTGCTGGATGCGTGCTTCAGAGTCGCGGCGCTCGGTGACATCCTCGAAGGTCGAGACCCAGCCGCCGTCGCCGACGGGCCTGTGCGAAATCGACATGGAGCGCGACTGGAAAAGATCGGAGGTCATGGTGCCGCCGCCAGGCGCACTGATCAGCGCCATGTGGCGGGCATGGTGCCGGGTCAGGGTCTCTTCATCAGGACGTTCGCCAAGACAGAGCGTGACGATATGGTCAGACAGAGCGCGGAAGGTCATGCCGGGCTGTAAGACGGTCGGATCGACGCCGTAAAGTTCGGCAAAACGGCCGTTGGAAAGGATCAGGTGCTCGTTGCGGTCAAAGAGCAGCAAGCCGATCGGCATGTTGGAGATAGCGGCGTCGAGATGCTGCGCCGTGGTTTTCACAGCGTCTTCCGCTGCCTTACGTTCGGTGATTTCGTGAGTGATATTGGCGAAGCCCAGCAGCTTGCCGTCGCCGTCGCGCAGGGCGCGCAGCAGGGTCTGGCCCCAGAAAAGCTTCCCATCGGCGCGGCGGGCCGGGCCTTCCAGTTCGGCGCGGCCTTCAAGTTCGGCCCGTTTCAGGGCCTCGCGGTAGCGGGCGGGGAAATCGGTATCGACCGCGCAGACATCGGCATAGATCCGGCCGGTAATATCCTCCACAAGGTAGCCGTTGTTGCGGTCGCTGCCGGCGTTCCAGTCGGTGACGCGGCCTTGCGGATCGAGCAGGAAGATGGCGGTGTCTTCAAGCCCCTCCAGCAGGACGCGGAAACGGCGGTTGCTTTCATCGCGCATCAGGTCGAGCTTTCGGCCGGAAATGACGGCGAAGGCGCACAGGGTCAGGACGGCGATGGCGGCCATGGTGATGGTCAGGGACATCGAGCCGGGTGACAGCATCAAGCCACTGGCCGTGCGGGTGGGATCGGGCTGCACGGTCACCGCGCCCATGGCAGTAAAGTGATGCGATACAATGGCCAGGACGAGCAGCAGCGGCGACAGCCGGGTGCCCCAGCGGTGCCGGCCTTGGGTATTGATGGTCCACATGGCGATGGCGCCGAAGACAATCCCCAGAAGGATGGATACGGCAACCAGGTCGGGCGCCCACACGACATGGCCGGGAAGATCCAGCGCCATCATGCCAAGATAGTGCATGGAGGCGATGCCGGCGCCCAGCACCGCGCCACCAACGAAGCTTGAATATCTGAAACCGCGGCTGATGCCGACCTCGATGCCACCGGCGGTGATGCCCATGGCGCAGAACAATGACAGCACAGTCAGGCGCAGGTCATAGCCCGTGGCGACGCCCGGATTATAGGCCATCATGGCGATGAAGTGCGTGGCCCAGATGCCGAAACCGCCCGCGGCGCCGGCCGTCAGCACCCAGTGCATTCGTTGTGCGCCGGAAGTGGACTGAGCGCGTTCAATGGTCAGGACGGCGACAACAGAAGATAAAATGCAGACGGCGGCAGCCAGAAAGACCAGCTTCCAGTCATGCTGATCCTTTAAGCAGTAAAGAATTCTATACATTTATACCACCGAATTGCCGCCGGTATTTTACCGGTCGTTGAGCGCTTCCATGCCCGTTTTACAGGCATATATCAGTGAGTATGGCGCAATATGATTGTAATGTTGTTAACTTGTCCGACGAAATACAGCGATTACGCCGTGATCATTGCCTGCGGTACAATATGGCCGCGTATCCAGCTTGCGAAAGCTTCGGCGCTTAGTTCGCCATTGCCGACGACCATAAAGCCCAGAAAACAGGTCGTGTCGTCGGCGCCGAGCCGGCTGCCATTGAGTGACAGGAAAAGCTCGGTGGCAATCAGAGCAGTGGAAAGATTGGCATCATGAAACAACTGGTCGTGGGCCAGCGCATAGCCATAGCAGGCGGCCAGGCTGGCCAGGTCGGTGGCGGTGCTGTCATTGAGGGCATGGGCACGGGCGTGCATGATCCTGATCGGGCTGAGTTCGCGCAGGCCCGACCGGCCGCCATGTTCGGCCGCCAGTTCGGCTTGTATCGCCTCGATCACCCCTTCCTGGATCAGGACGAACGGCATCTATTTCGCCAGTTCGTGAACGGTGTTGCGGCGTTTTCTCATCAGGTCGCGGGCCGTCTGCATCTGTTCGGCGAAGACGGGATCGTAGGGCGACAGTCGGTAGCCCTCCGGTGTTTCCGTCAGGAAGATGGAATCGCCCTTGTCGAGTTTCAGGCGGGTCAGCAGGTCGCGCGGCAGGATGACGCCCAGCGAATTGCCGATCCGGGTAATTTTCAGTTCCATGGCCGCCTCGGAGGTGATGTCAGTGTCAGCTTAGCCGTGAAATGTCAAAAATCCGTGTAAACAAAGCAGCCTATTGCAGGCTCCCGTCATCGCCCAACGCCTTGTAGAGCGCCACGAGATTGGTGGCGCGCAGGGCCTGCAGGCTGATCAGGGTCTGCTGCGAGGCATAGAGCGTGCGCTGGGCATCCTGCAGGGTCAGGTAGCTGTCCACGCCATTATCATAGCGCGCCTGGGAAAGGGTCAGGCTGCGCTGGGCGGCGGCGGTGGCGGCGGTCTGGGCGCTCAGGCGCTCATCGATGCGGGCACGAACGGCCAGGGCGTCACTGACCTCAGAAAAAGCCGACTGGATGGCCTTTTCATACTGGGCGACCGCGATGTCGCGGCTAGCCTGCGCGCTCTTCAGTCCGGCGACATTGGCGCCGCCGGAGAATATGGGAACCGAGATCGAGGGCACGAAGCTCCAGGTGCCGTTGCCGGACTTGAACAGGCCGTCGAGATCGGGGCTGGATGAGCCGGTCGAACCGGTCAGCGAGATACGCGGGAAGAAGGCCGCGCGCGCCGCCCCGATATTAGCGTTGGCCGCTTTCAGGTCGTGCTCGGCGGCCAGCACATCGGGGCGGTCGAGCAGGACATCGGACGGCAGCCCGACCGGCAGGGCATCGGCCACCTGTCCGGTTTGCAGGCCGTCGGGCAGCAGGTCTGCGGTCAGGGGGGCGCCGGTCAGCAGGGTGAGGGCCGATTTGTCCTGGTCGATGACGGTTTGCAGGCGGGCAACATCGCCGCGCGCGGTCTGGGCCAGCACCTGAATGGAGGCAAGATCGAGATCGCTCAGGACGCCGATCCGGGCGCGGCCTTCGGCGATGGTCAGGGCCTCATTGCGGGTGGCCGGGGTCTGCTGCGCCAGGCGGAGCTGGTCGTGGTCCGAGGCCGGGGTCAGCCATTGGGAAGCCACGGCGGCGATCAGGCTGATCTGCACGGCGTTGCGGTTTTCACGTTCGGCGAAGAAGCTTTCGACGGCGGCATTTTTCAGGGAGCGGACGCGGCCGAACAGATCGACCTCGTAGGCGCTGAGGCCGAGGTTAGCCGTATAGCTTTGGCCGTTCTCGCTGCGCGGGTTGCTGAGAGAGGCATCGATGGCCGGCAGCAGGTCGGCGCGGGCAATGCGATACTGCGCCTGGGCCTTTTCGACATTGAGCGCCGCCACCCGCAGGTCGCGGTTCTGTGTGAGCGCCAGGCTGATGGTCGCCTGCAGGCGTGGATCGGTGAACAGGTCGCGCCATTTGACCGGTGCGTCCGAGGCGGCCGGCGCCACCACCGGCCATTCGGCAGCGACCGGCGGCGCGGGCTGGATATATTTCGGCGCCAGGGTGCAGGCCGAGAGTGCCGAAGAAAGCGCGAGCAGCGAAATTATCGAGGTGTGTCTCATTGGTTGCGCTCCGCTTTGGCGGCATTTCTGGCGGCTATATCCTGCGGCAGGTTATCCATGCGGAACAGCTTCTGCACCAGCACGAAGAACAGCGGCACGAAGAAGATGGCCAGGAAGGTGGCCGAAAGCACCCCGCCGATCAAACCTGTCCCAATGGCGTGCTGCGAGGCCGAGCCGGCCGAATTGGCGAGGGCCAGGGGCAGGATGCCGAAGGTGAAGGCCAGCGACGTCATGACGATCGGGCGCAGGCGAATACGGACGGCCTCAAGCGTGGCGTCGAGCAGGGTGCGGCCTTCCTCGTGCAAAATCTTGGCGAATTCGACGATCAGGATGGCGTTCTTGGCCGAAAGCCCCATGGTGGCCAGCAGGCCGACCTCGAAATAGATGTCGTTATCCAGCCCGCGGAACCAGGTGGCCAGCAGGGCGCCGAACACGCCCAGTGGCACGACGAGAATGACGGCGAACGGGATCGACCAGCTTTCATAAAGCGCCGCCAGCAGCAGGAAGACAACCAGCACGGACAGGGCATAGAGCGCCGGGGCTTGCTGGCCGGATTCCTTTTCCTGGAGCGAGATGCCGGTCCATTCGTAACCGATGCCGGGGGGCAACTGGCCGGCCAGTTCTTCCATCTTTTCCATCGCCTTGCCGTTAGACTGGCCGGTGGCGGCGGTGCCCTGGATTTCCATCGAGCCGGCGCCATTATAACGTTGCAGTTGCGGCGGGCCGAAGGTCCAGCGCGACGAGCCTACGGCCGAGAAGGGGACCATGCTACCGTCGTTATTACGCAGGAACCAGCGGTTGATATCCTCCGGCTGGCTGCGGAACTGGCTGTCGCCCTGAACATAGACTCGCTTGATCCGGCCGCGGTCGATGAAGTCATTGACATAGGTGCCGCCGAGCGCGGTGCCCAGCAGCGAATTGATATCGGAGACCGCCACCCCCATGGCGCCGGCGCGGGTATTGTCGATATCGAGCTTGAGCTGGGGGGTGTCGTCCTGCACATTGGCGCGGACGTTCTGCAGGATCGGCTCCTTGGCCGCCGCCGCCACAAGCTGGTCGCGCGCATCGGCCAGCCCCTCGTGGCCCACCCCGCTGACATCCTTTAATTGGAGGTCGAAGCCGGAGGCATTGCCCAGTTCGCGCACGGCGGGCGGGATGATCGGAAAAACGCGGGCCGTGTGGATCTGCGAGAATTTCTTGTTAACGCGGTCGACGAGGGCAAACACCTTCATGTCGTCGCTGTGGCGTTGCTTGAAATCCTTCATGCGGACGAAGGCCATGCCCTGGTTTCCGCCGGATCCGGACCCACCGAAACCAGCGATGGTGAAGACGTAGGCAACCGACGGATCTTTCTGATAGACCTCCTGGACCTGCTTGAGGACGGCCACTGTCTTGTCGGTGGTGGAACCGACGGGCAACTGCACCCGGGTCATGAGCGCACCCTGGTCTTCATCGGGCAGGAAGGAGGTCGGCAGGGTCATGGCCAGGCCGACGACCGCGGCGATGATGCCGGCATAGACCAGCATGAACAGGCCCGGCTTACGGATAATGCCCTTGACCGACTTCTGGTAGCGGTGGGCGAAGACCTGGAAGCCGCGATTGAATCCGGTGAGCAGCCCCTTGACCTTGACGTCTTCTTCTTCCGTACCTTCCGGCGCGACCGTGATGCCTTCGTGCGGCTTTGGGCGGCGCAGCAGGGTGGCGCAGAGCGGCGGGGTCAGGACGAGCGCGACGAGGACCGACAGCCCCATGGCCGAAACGAGCGTCACCGAAAACTGGCGATAGATGATGCCCTGCGTGCCGCCGAAAAAGGCCATAGGCACAAACATGGCGGCCAGCACCGAGGCGACGCCGATCAGGGCGCCGGTGATCTCGTCCATCGATTTCTGCGTCGCTTCGAGCGGCCCCAGGCCCTCTTCGTGCATGACGCGTTCGACGTTTTCGACCACGACGATCGCGTCATCGACCAGCAGGCCGATGGCCAGCACCAGCCCGAACATGGTGAGCGTGTTGATGGAGAAGCCGAAGACGGCCAGGATACCGAAGGTGCCCAGCAGTACGACCGGCACGGCGATGGCTGGAATCAGCGTAGCGCGCCAGTTTTGCAGGAAGATGAACATGATGATGAAGACGAGCACGATGGCTTCGACCAGGGTCTTCACCACGTCTTCGATCGACAGCTTGACGAAGTCCGTCGAGTCGTTGGGGATGGCGTATTTGACGCCGGCCGGGAAGGAGGGTTCCAGTTCCTTGATCTTGGCCTTGACCAGATCGGCGGTCCTGAGCGCATTGGCGCCGGTGGCCAGCGTTATCTGCATCCCGGACGCTTTGTGGCCGTTCATGCGGGCGATGCTGCCGTAGTTTTGCGGCCCCAGTTCGACGCGCGCCACGTCGCGCAGATAGACCGGCGTGCCAGCGGCGTTGTTCTTGACGATGATGTTTTCAAATTGCGCCGGGGTCTGAAGCTGTGACTGCGCCGTGATGGTTGCGTTGATCGCGGTATCGGGCGTGGCCGGATCGGCCCCCAGATTGCCGGCGGAAACCTGCGTGTTCTGCGCCCGGATGGCAGTGATGACATCCGTCGGCGTCAGGCTGAAACTGGCCAGCTTGTCGGCGTTCAGCCAGATGCGCATGGCGTATTGCGAACCGAAGACACGTGTATCGCCAACGCCTTCGATGCGCGAAATCGGGTCGTTGAGATTGGAGGCGATCCAGTCGGCGAGATCGGCGTTCGTCAGGCTGTCGTCTTCGGTATAGAGGGCGATGGCCATCAGGGTGGAGCCCGATGCCTTGTTGACGCGCAGGCCCTGCTGCTGCACGTCGGTCGGCAGGCGGCGGATCACCGAATTGGCCTGGTTCTGAACCTGGACTGGGCGAAATCCGGATCGGTTCCGGCCTCGAACACCAGGGTCACCGAACCGGAACCGGTCGAGGAGGTCGAGGTCATGTATTTCAGGCCGTCGAGCCCGGTCATGCCCTGTTCGATCACCTGGGTAACCGAATCCTCGACCACCTTGGCCGAAGCGCCGGTATAGGTGGCCGAAACCGTGACCTGCGGCAGGGCGATCTTCGGATACTGCTCGACCGGCAGGGTGAAGATGGCCAGGGTGCCGGCCAGCATGATGACGATGGCGATGACCCAGGCAAAGATGGGCCGGACGATAAAGAAACGCGACAGCATGAACTATTGCTCCGAAGCGGTTGGAGCGGGCTTGATCGGCTGGGCCTTGATGTCGCCCTTGTCCTTCAGTTTCATGGCGCCTTCGGCGATCACCTTGTCGCCGGCCTTGAGACCATTCAGCACCTGCCACTGGTTGCCCTGCATCTGGCCAAGCGTAATGGCCTGCTTGTGCGCCTTGTTATCGGCCCCGGCCAGCAAAACGCTGGCCCCGCCTGTCGGATCCAGCACCACGGCGCCCTGCGGGATCAGGATCGCCTGCGATACCGTGCCCTTGACGATACGGGCATTGACGAACATGCCGGGCAGCAGCAGGCCCTGCGGATTGGCGAAGACGGCGCGCAGCGTCACCGAACCTGTGGCCGGATCGACCGTGACATCGGAAAATTCCAGCCGGCCGGTGAGCGGATAGGTCGAGCCGTCATCGAGCGTCAGGGTGACGTCGGCATGATCCGGCGCGCCCAGTTCTCCAGAGGCCAGGGCGCGTTTGAGCTTCAGCAGGTCGGAGGCCGATTGGGTGATATCGACATAGATTTTGGAGAGGTCCTGCACCGTCGCCGGGGCGGTCGTCTGGTTGGCGGTCACCAGGGCGCCGGGCGTCACCGTGGACTTGCCAATCTGGCCGGAGATGGGAGAGACGACCTTGGTATAGTTCAGATTGATGTGGGCGGTCTGGACCGCCGCCTTTTGCAGGGCCAGGGTAGCGGCGGCGGTCTTCAGCGCCGTCTGGGCGTCGTCGTAATCCTGCTGGCTAATGGCCTTGAGGCCGATAAGCTGGGTGTAGCGATCGGCCTTTTGCTTTGCCGAATCGTAATTGGCCTGGGCCTGGGCCTGCTGGGCCAGCGCGCTGTCATAGGCCGCCTGATAGGTGGCCGCATCGATCTGGTAGAGCGACTGGCCTGCCGTTACCTGTCCGCCCTCGGTGAACAGTCGCGCCTTGATGATGCCGCCGACCTGCGGCCGCACTTCGGAGACGAGGTAGGCCGAAGTCCGGCCGGCCAGTTCCTGGGTCAGGTTGAGGGGCTGTGTATTGACCACCACATAGCCTACCGTCGTCGGTCCGTGCGCGCCCTTCGCGCCGCCATCGTCCTTTTTGGCGCAGCCAGAAAGACAAAGCGTGCCGATCAGGGCGGCCGCAATCACGGTAGGTAAAGGTTTAAACATCAGGCGCCTCTTGGTTACTGCCCTTCTTAACGCAGGTGCGAACATTTTCCGGCGAAAATATCGAACAGATTTTTCGTATAGGCGGTATTTGTCAGTCATGAATAGGCGTGCATATCCATATAGTTGAGTTTCACGTCTGTATGACACGGGTGGGGTATTGGATTGTAGGGGCGGCAATCGCGGAAAGTCGGAAAAAGCGCTTGAAACCCGCGATGATAAGACGCAAGAACGCAGTCTCCGGCCTGACCGTACCGCACCGGTGACAGGTGCGGACGAGGGTCGATCGAGGACAGGCTGATGAACAAGACGGTATTGATAACGGGCGCGGATGGGTTCACCGGTGGTTATGTGGCGCATGATCTGGCGGCGCGGGGCTACCGCGTGATCGGATTGACGCGGCGGGATATGCCGGCGGCCGACTTTCCGCATTGCGCCGGGCTTTACAGCGCCGATCTGATGGACCAGCCGACGCTTGAGGCGATTATGTCTGAAACGCGCCCGGATGCCGTGATGCACCTGGCGGCGATCAGCTTCGTGGCGCATGGCGATGCCGACGCCATCTATGCGACAAATCTGATCGGTACGCGCCATCTGCTTGAAGCCCTGAAGCGGACCCACAGGCCCGACAGCGTGCTGCTGGCCTCCAGCGCCAATGTCTATGGCAATGCCACGCCGGGGGCCATATCGGAAGGCGCCGTGCTGGCGCCCGCCAATGATTACGCCGTCAGCAAGGTGGCGATGGAATATATGGCGGCCCTCTATCGTGACAGCCTGCCGCTCATTGTGACGCGGCCGTTCAACTATACCGGCGTTGGACAGGGCGAAAACTTCCTCCTGCCCAAGATCGTCAGCCATATCCGTCGCCGTGCCAAAACCATCGAACTGGGTAATATTGATGTGGCGCGTGATTTTTCCGATGTCCGCATGGTGGCTGAAGCCTATCGCCGGCTGATCGAAAATCCGTCTGCCACCGGCCAGACGGTCAATATCTGCTCGGGCCGGGCCTACACCCTGAAGGAGGTCATCCGCATGGCCTGCGACATTGCCGGCCATGAGATTGAAGTGCGGGTCAATCCTGCCTTTGTCCGCGCCAATGAGGTCAGGGTGCTGCAGGGGGATCGTCGCCGGCTGGAAGCGCTGGCGCTCGATTTGCCGGCCTATGATCTGGGCGATACCTTGCGCTGGATGATCGAAGCGCCTTAAGACAGCCCATATGAAAACTGTCTCCCGACTGGAAAAAATCAGACCCGCCGAAACAATGGAAGACCTGCTGGCTTTCTATGACGAGCGCTTCCTGTGGTGTGCTTACAAGACGCTTCTGGGGCGCACGCCGGATGAAACTGCCCTGCGCACCTACCTGCCCCTGCTGCGTAATGGTGAAGACCGGCGGGCGATTATTCAGGATCTGGCGGCGTCTGAAGAGGGGCGGCGTTACGCAGAACGCGGGGGAACGCCCTTTGCGGTGAGGCAGCCGAATGCAATAGGGAAAATGCTCCGTCGACTGGAGCGCATCCTGTTTCACCGATTGGGCTGGATCGGCGGATCGCGGCGATATGCCCGTCTTGAGAACCGGATGGGACAGGGGTTCGAGCAGGTGCTGGCGCGGCTGGAGGGGGGAATTACGGGACGCGAAGCGGAAAAGGACGCGCCTGACAGCCTGAACGCTCAAATCGGCGACCTGAAGCGGCTGGCCAGTCTGCCGCCTTCGGCCCAGTCTATATATTACCGGCTTCGCGCTAAGGCGGCGTCGCTGAAAGGGCGAGGGATCTGATGCGCATAGTCCTCGATCTTCAAGGGGTGCAGGGCGAAAGCCGGATACGTGGCATCGGTCGTTACAGTCTGTCCCTGGCCGAAGCCATCGTCCGCAACCGTGACGCCCATGAGGTGCATCTCATACTGAACGGTATGCTGAAGGATGGAATCGAGCCGATCCGGGCCGCCTTTGCGGACTTGCTGCCGCGAGAACATATACATGTGTGGCACGCCGCTGCCCCGACTGATTCCGTCCATTCGGGCAATGAAGGGCGGCGCTATGCCGCGGAATGGTTGCGGGAGGCGTTCATCGCGTCACTGGCGCCGGATGTGGTGCATATTTCCAGCCTGTTCGAGGGCTTCGGTGACGACGCGGTTCACAGCCTGGGGCGCTCGCCCTGGACGGTGCCCACGGCCGTGACGCTCTATGACCTGATCCCCTTGCTGAAGGACAGCGGCTACGCGCATCCCGACCCGGCTTTCGAGCCCTTCTACCGTGATCGCCTGAACCATCTGCGCCAGGCCGATCGGCTTCTGTGCATTTCTGAATCGGCGCGCAATGAAGCCATCAGCCTACTCAATACCCGCCCGGAAGATGCAGTCAATATCGGCGCCGCTGTCGATGACCGCTTTCGTCCGGTCGAGATAAGCGCGGGCGAAAAAGCCGACCTGTTCCGTCGTCTTGGATTGTCACGCAAGCTGGTGATGTATTCGGGCGCCACCGACGAACGCAAGAACCATATGCGGCTGATCGAAGCCTGGGCACGCCTGCCGGAAACTGTTCGCAGCCAGCATCAGCTTGTGATTGTCGGCAAATTGCCTGACGCGCATTTCAATGCGTTCACCGATCAGGCCCGGCGTTTTGGACTTTCGGGACAGGATGTGGTCATCACCGGCCGGGTCAGCGATGACGACCTTCTGAAACTGTATAATCTCTGCACTTTGTTCGTATTTCCATCCCTGCACGAGGGCTTCGGCCTGCCGGTTCTGGAGGCCATGTCGTGCGGCGCCGCCGTGATCGCATCCAGCCTGACCAGTATGCCGGAAATCGTTGGGCGGCAGGATGCGCTGTTTGATCCATGTGATGTCGACGCCATTGCCGCAAAGATGCAGCAAGCGCTTGAAGACACGGCGTTTCGTGCCGATCTGTCCGAAAGCGGGCTCCGACGCGCTTCAGACTATTCCTGGGATATTACGGCCCAAAAAGCGATAGCTGCATTCGAAGCGCTCCATGCGGCAAAGACGGCGGGCGGTACGCCGACCGCGGAGATGGTGGTTGAAGCGGCCATCGAGCACTTCGCCGGTCGCGCCGATCGGGAGGCCATCGCATTTGTCGACTTGGCCGCCGGGCTCGCCAAAACCTATCCGGCGCCTGCCCCGCGTCAGTTGCTGGTGGATATCTCGGAGCTGGCGACCCAGGACAGCCGTACCGGCATTCAGCGCGTGGTGCGAAGCATCCTCAGTGAACTTGTGGCCCGGCCACCGCAAGGGTTCGTGGTGCGGCCCGTTTATGCCGGTACGGAGGTTCAGGGGTACCGCTATGCAACGCGCTTCATGCATGCTTTCCAGGGCCAGTCACCCAGCGCGGAAGATATCTGCGTCGAAGTGCGCAGCGGGGATGTTTTTCTGGGGCTGGACCTCCAGCATATCGTTGTCATGCGCCAGGCGGAGGTTTACCGCGAGTGGCGGCGGATGGGCGTGGAAGTCTATTTTGTTGTTTATGACCTTCTGCCGCTCGTTCTTCCGGCTTTCTTCGCGGTGGAAATGCAGGATGCCCACCAAAACTGGCTGAAGACCCTGGCTGAGATGGATGGCATTGTCGCCATCTCAAGAGCAGTGGCTGACGAAACGGCGGAATGGCTGAAGGCAAATGGACCAGAGCGACACCGTCCTTTGAAACTGGGCTGGTTCCATCTCGGCGCCGATATCGAGGGCTCGCGCCCGACCACAGGATTGCCTCCGGAATCGACATCGGTGTTCCAGGCCATGCGCGAACGCCCGACCTTCCTGATGGTCGGCACCCTGGAGCCGCGCAAGGGATATGCCCAGGTCATTGACGCCTGCGATGCCCTGTGGGCGGAAGGCGTGGATGCCAATCTGGTGCTGGTCGGCAAGCTCGGCTGGCATGTCGGCGCTCTCGTCAGTCAGGTGCGCGATCACCCCCATCGCCATGATCGGCTGTTCTGGCTGGAAAATGCCTCAGACGAGTTTCTTCAAAAGCTTTACGACAAAGCCGACGCCCTGATTGCGGCCTCGGAAGGCGAGGGCTTCGGCCTGCCGCTGATCGAGGCGGCGCGGCACGACCTGGCTATTATAGCGCGCGACCTGCCGGTCTTCCGTGAGGTGGCCGGTGAGCGCGCCAGCTTCTTCGACGCCCATGACGCCGCTGGCCTGGCTGGACACCTGAAAACCTGGCTTGACCTCCACGCAGAGGATCGCGCGCCGCGTTCGTCCGGCTTGCCCTGGCTGACCTGGGCGCAAAGCCGTGATCAGCTGGTCGAGGTGATCTTAGGCGGGAAATGGTACAAATGCTGGATCTGAGACAATCGGGCATATGTCTTTAGCTGCCGATGGCAAGCGGGATATTCACCTGGTTTTGGGAATGGCGTATCCGTCATTGCGTTGCAGTGCGCAATATAGCCAGGTATGCCGTGCCAAAACCTGGGGCTGAATCTTTGAGTAAGATCAATTAAAGGTCATGCCGATCTCGCCTTGTTTTCCCTCAAATCGAGAAAGGGTTGGCCAAATTTCGCCTTACTTGAAATATAGAGAATGGGCTTTGGTTACCTTGGTATTTGTGTTTGCCTGACATCAGAAATTGTTTTGTTCTAAGGAGTTCCTGCCGCCGGAAGTTTTAAAACTGACCGAAACGGGCCTGTTCCCGGAGAATGGCAAGCGTTTTAAACTCCAGGGTATGGACTACGTCCGAACAGATATCTGTGTGGTAATTTCTTTCTGCCGGCAGATCGACTGATTATTGCGGCAGATGCGAAAACAATGAAAGTTTCTGCCGGTTACCTGGCCCCGATTGTGTCCTGATGTTTCCTATAAGAGGTTTCGATGAATCTCCGTCCCGTGCTGTTCTTGGCGATATTGGCGCTAAGCGCCTGTGGTGGCAGTAGTGGCGGGGGCAATAGTGGCGGAACGGGCGCCAGCGGTGGCTCGGGCGCATCCAGTTCGAGCAGTTCAAGCAATGCGCCGGCGCCGACCGTCACCTTGAGCGCTTCGCCGGAATCGATTACGGCGGGAAGCTCCAGTGTCCTGACCTGGAGCTCGACGAATGCGGATAGCTGTACCGCATCTGGAGACTGGAGCGGTACGAAAAGCACTTCGGGCTCTGTCACGGTCACGCCCAGCGCGACATCCACCTATACGCTGTCCTGTACGGGCGGCGGCTGGACGCCCAGCCAATCCGTGACGATCACAGTATCAGCCTCGGCTGTAACGTCTGCCTCCGCCTCCACCCTCGGAACCTACACGGTGGCGACCTACACTAGCGGCATCGCCACCGGCAGTCTGTATAACATTCCGAAGATCTGGTATCCCACCAATGGAACGGCCCCCTATGCCGCGGTGGTATTCATTCCCGGTTACGGAACCACATATACCGAATCGCCGGAGGTTGTCAGCATCAACGGGAAATCGGTTGTGGAGGCCGACATCATACAGTGGGCCAATTTCCTGGCCTCGCATGGTTTCGTGGTCATGTTTATCGATCCGAAGGACCTTTACGCTACCCCGAATACACGCTCGCTCGCTCTCGATCAGGCCGTCGACGCCCTGGTGGCGGAGAATACGCGCAGCGCCAGCCCGTTGTTCGGCCGCCTCCAGGTCGATAAGATCGCCGTCATGGGCCATTCCTACGGCGGCGCTGGCGCCATTCTGGCCACCGGCCTCGGCAATTCGCACGTCGTGGCCGCCGTGGGCTTAAGCCCGGTGTCATCCAGCACCAATCCCTATGGCGCCGACAAGACACCGACCATCATGATTTCAGCGGTGGCTGATCCGTATCTGTCCAATTTTCCGCAGCAATACGGCACTATTCCTTCCACCACCACCAAGCTGCTGGCGAACTTCAAGCAGAATACGGCCGAATGGAAAAGTATGCACGCCATAGCCCTGACCCCGCTGGGCACCCACTCGACCGATCCGGAAGTGGCCCGCCTGGCCCTGTCCTTCCTTGAAGTCTACCTGCACAGCGATACCCGCTACAAACCCTTTTTGGTGAATGACGCCGCCAATATGGCCAATTTCGATTACGTCAATCCGTAAGGACAAACTGTGGCATCTATCATTAGTGGAAGTACCATCACGTTCGAAGCGGGCAGTGATTATGTCTATACGCTGTCCGATGCGACGGCCGGACCCGGCCAGACGAAGCTGTATGTGTATGCGGATCAGCTTGGCGCCGGGGACAACCTGACCTTCGATGGCTCCGCGGAAACGACGGCCTCCATCTACCTGACGGCGGGTGCAGGCGTCGATACCCTGACAGGTGGGCAGGCGAATGACCATTTCGTCATTCATGACCATCTGACCACCGCTGACTCCATTAATGGCGGCGCGGGCTTCGACTGGCTGTACCTGATCGGCGATTATTCGGCCGGGCTGACCTTTGGTGCATCCACCATCAAAAATATGGAAAGCCTCTACTTCGGCGCGGGCTACAGCTACAAGATTATCCTGAACGACGCGAATATCGCCGCGGGCCAGCAGTTGCAGATTTACGGCAAAGACCTGACACTGACCGATTCGTTGAACGTCAATGGCACTGCGGAAACCAACGGTTCGTTTTATTTCGACAGCGCGACGTCTAAAAATACGCTTATCGGCGGTGCCCAGTCTGATACCTTTTATATTCACAATGGCGTCGGCCATGGCGGGGTGGGTACGCTCAACGGCAATGCCGGCAATGACCTGTTTGTTTTTGACGGCGACATCACCGCATCAAACAGAATAAACGGGGGAAGCGGGACGGACAGCGTAGACCTGTCCGGTTTCAACGCGGGGCTGGCCCTGGTCATGACTGCGACGACCATGACAGGCATAGAAACCTTAAGCCTGAGCGGGGGTAGTGCCTCTATTACGACCCATGACGCGACCATTGCTGCCGGCGCGCGCCTGACGGTCAGTTCTGATGCGGCGCTTACGCTGAATGGCAGCGCTGAAAAAGACGGCTATTTCACTGTAAACGGCGGCGAATACGGCGATAATATCAAGACGGGGGCGCTGAATGACACCATCAGCACCTATGGCGGCAACGACACATTAAACGGCGGTGCCGGCGCTGATATGATGACCGGTGGCCTGGGCAACGATACCTATTATGTTGACAATACGGGCGATAAGGTGGTCGAACTGAACGGGCAGGGCACGGATACGGTCATATCTTCGGTCACGTTCGGCCTGTCGGGGCAATATATCGAAAACCTGACCCTGACCGGCAGCAGCAATCTGAATGCGACGGGCAATGCGCTGGCCAATGTGCTGACCGGCAACAGCGGTAATAATGTGCTGAACGGCGGCACGGGCGCGGATACCATGATCGGCGGCGCCGGTAACGACATCTACTATGTCGACAGCTTCTACGACGTGGTGACGGAGCTGAATGGCGGAGGCACGGATACGGTCTATTCGTCCGTCCAGTACATCATGGGGGGATCTTATGTTGAGAACGCGACCCTGACGGGGACGCTGAACAGCTATGCGGTCGGCAATGCGCTGGACAACATCCTGATCGGCAATTCGGGCAACAACAACCTGACGGGCGGCGCGGGCAATGACCGTCTGAACGGCGGGACGGGCGCGGACGGCCTGCGCGGCGGCGTGGGCAATGACATCTACTATGTCGATAACCTGGGAGACTTTATAGTAGAAAACAAGGACGAGGGCACGGACCTGGTCTATTCGACGGTGAGCTTCAATCTTGGCGCCCAGTATATCGAATACCTGACTCTGACAGGCACCGGCAATATAAATGGTCTGGGTAACGCCCTGGCGAACACGATCACCGGTAATGCGGGGAACAATCTGATCGACGGTCGTCAGGGCAATGACAAACTAACCGGCGGCGCTGGGGCGGACATCTTCCAGTTCACCGCGGGCAGCGGCAAGGACGCGATTACCGATTTCTCGGCGTCGCAGAACGACAGCCTGAACCTGCACGACTATAGCCAGGCAACGGCGGTGATCACTCAGGTGGGCAACGATACCGTCATCGATCTCGGCGGCGGCAATGTCATCACCCTGACCGGTGCTCTTAAGGCGGATGTCACCAGTCATATCACGTGGTAGAAAAAGGAGTGACGTCTTCCTACGGCCAGTTCTTGGGTGTGGTTTTGCATGTATAATCCTGGCTGTAAAGAATCGGCCTGTGGTATTACTTGCATTACGGGGCAGGCATGATATGTCGCATAATGTAATATTTTTCGGGGGGAAGAATGACCAACATCACGGGTACAAATGCCGTTGACCTACTTCATGGTACTGGGGCGGATGATATCATTGACGGTCTTGACGGTGGCGACACGCTGTATGGCGGCGATGGCAATGACCTCCTCAATGGCGGTAGCGAAACAGACACGCTTGACGGCGAGGCCGGCAACGACACCCTGAACGGTGGGGATGGAGATGACATCCTGGAAGATACCTACGGCACGAACACGTTTAATGGTGATGCCGGTAACGACAACATATTTATCTATGGTGGCGATGGTACGATAAATGCCGGAACTGGTAATGATCTTGTCTGGCTTTACCAAACTGCTTATGATGCCAGTCATGTATTTACCGTTGACCTTGGTGCGGATGACGACACTTTCCAGTTCAAAGATGTAACGGGTCTGACGATTACGGGGGGAGACGGCCGGGATACGTATGTTCCGATTCTGGAGTATCACAATACAGCCGGCACGATCATAACCGACTTTAAAGGCGGCCCTGATGGCGATATCATCAAAGTAGATGATCTGCTGGCCGCCACGGATTACAGGGGCGAGAATCCATTCGGGAATGGTTACCTCAGCCTGGTCCAATCGGGTAACGACGTGCTGCTCCAGTTGAAGGGCGATACGATCATTATCCTTCAAGATGTTCATTTATCTGACCTGACGGCAGATAATTTTGGAGGCTTACCGGCCGATGGTTCCGCTCTCGCGAATACTGCCATTACGGGGACAGGCTACGACGACACAATTACGGGTACAGGCGGCAACGACACGATCGATGGCGTGAGCGGTGCCGATACGATTTTCGGCAGCCTGGGCAATGATGTCATCAATGGTGGCGGCGGAAATGACACCATCAATGGTGGCCTGGGCGATGACATTCTGAGTGGCGGTGACGGTGACGATTCCCTTTATGACCCATACGGGGCCAATCAATTCTATGGCGGCAACGGCAATGACGTTATTTCAGCCTATTCCGGCTCGTCTGTTGATGCCGGTTCGGGCAATGACCGGGTCAGTGTACTCGTTGGGGATGTCACGGTAAAACTGGGTGACGGTGAAGACACTATGTTCTTCTACGCCGTCAATGATCTGGTTATCACTGGCGGATCCGGACGGGATACCTATGACCCCGCTCAAGTTTTTTCCGGTAGTACCAATATCACCATTACTGATTTCCAGGGGGCGCTGCCGGTGATCTGTTTAAGCTGGATGACTTGCTTTCGGCCGAACATTATGCCGGCACCAATCCGTTTGCCGAGGGCTTCCTGAAGCTCGTCCAGTTTGGTAGCGACGTCCTTCTGCAATTGCAGGGCAATACGATCATCACCTTGCAGAACATCAATATCGGCACCCTGACCTCCGCCAATTTTGGTGGTTATGCCCTCAATACACCGCTCATCCTGGGCACGGCCGGTGCCGACAAACTGACCGGAACGGCGGGCGCCGATATTATGAAGGGCGGCATTGGCAACGACACCTATTATGTGGACAGCTTCCAAGATCAGGTTATTGAACTGAAGAACGAAGGCACGGACACGGTGATCTCGTCGGTGCAGTACATTATGGGCGGGTCATACGTCGAGAACGCCACGCTGACCGGCACGCTGAACAGCTATGCGGTGGGTAACGCACTCGACAACATCCTGTTCGGTAACAGCGGCAATAACAACCTGACCGGCGGGGCCGGCAATGACCGTCTCGATGGCGGGGCGGGGTCTGACGGCTTGCGCGGTGGTGTCGGCAATGATGTCTACTATGTAGATAACCTGGGCGACTTCATCGTCGAGAACAAGAACGAAGGGACGGACCTGGTCTATTCGACGGTAAGCTTCAACCTGGGCGCCCAGTATGTCGAAAACCTGACCTTAAGAGGCAGCGCCAATATCAACGGCCTGGGCAATGCCCTGGCCAATACGATCACCGGCAATGCCGGCAATAACCTGATCGATGGCCGTGCCGGCGCCGATGTGATGAGGGGCGGCGCGGGGGATGACATCTACTATGTCGACAATGCCGGCGACAAGGTGATTGAGGCAAAGGACCAGGGTACGGACAGCGTCTATTCAAGCGTGACCTTTGCCATGGGCGGGCAGTATATCGAGAACCTGTACCTGACCGGTAGCGGCAATATCAACGGCACGGGCACCTCCCAGGCCAACACCCTGGTCGGCAACAGCGGCAAGAACACCCTGACGGGGGGCGCCGGCAGCGACACCCTGACCGGAGGCGCCGGGGCGGATATCTTCTTCTTCGGCGCCGGCAGTGGCAAGGACACGATCACCGATTTCTCAGCCAGCCAAAACGACAGCCTCAATCTGCACGCCTACAGCCAGGCAACGGCGGTGATCACCCAGGTGGGCAATGATACCGTCATCGATCTCGGCGGCGGCAACGTCATCACCTTGACCGGCACCCTAAAGGCCGACGTCACCAGTCATATTACCTGGTAGAAAAAAGAGTGGCGTGAGGGGCGTGGCTGTCCTATCAGAACAGTCATCATTTGTCCCTGAAGAGAGCCTTCCATGAAAAGCATCGCCATGATTCCCGCCCGCATGGGCAGCCAGCGTCTCGCCAAGAAGAACCTGGCTTTGATCGATGGCGTGCCGATGATCGTTCATGCCATTCGCAAGTGTCTGGCAACGGGCCTGTTTGACGAGGTGTGGGTTAATTCCGAGCACCCGGATTTTGGGCCTATCGCTGAAGCGGAAGGGGTGAAATTTCACCAGCGGCCGGAAGAACTGGGCAATAATAATGCCACCTCCGAACAGTTCGTGCGCGAGTTCCTCGAAAAGCACGAATGCGATTACCTGTTCCAGGTGCATTCGATCGCGCCGCTGCTTAGCGTCGAAGATGTGAAAAGCTTCGTCACCGAGATGAAGACCGACCAGTATGATGCCCTGATGAGCGTGGTCGATGAGAATCTGGAATGCGTTTATGATGGCAAGCCGGTCAACTTCACCTTCGCGGAAAAAACCAACAGCCAGGATCTTCAGCCCGTTCGCCGCATCGTCTGGGCGGTGACCGCCTGGCGCCGGGAAACCTTCCTCAAGGCCGCGCAAGGGGGGCTGCGCCACCTATGCCGGTCGTGTCGGGTACAGCAGTGTCAGCCGTATGGCGGGACATGTGATCAAGACACAGGAAGATCTTGATATTGCCATCGCCCTCTATCCGATCATCATCAAAAACTGACATGGCGATTGAAGCCCGGTCATATGGCAATCCGGCTGCGGCCGAAAAAGCGTGCTCGGAAACCCTGTCCGCGGCGCTTGCGACGGCCCTTACCGCCACAAAAGGCCGCGTCAGTTTCATGGTGTCGGGCGGGAATACGCCGCGTCGCGTCCTGCCTCAGGTTCTGGCGGCGGATATTGACTGGCAACGGGTAGATGTTTTCGCCAGTGATGAACGTCTGGTGCCGGTCGATCATCCGGATTCAACCGAGGGCATGGTGCGTCAGCTTTTTTCACAGGCGATGAAACCCCTGAACTATCTTGGCTTTGGTGAGGATGTTACGCCTGAGGCCGCACTCGCCGCCTGGAAATCGGCTTTGAAAACGGCCGCCTGGCCGGTCGCCGCCGGCTTCATCGGCATAGGTGAGGATGCGCACTATGCCTCACTTTTTCCCGAACCGGCCGGAGATTACTGACGCGGATCTCTTTGCCGCTACTGTGCCTGAAACCCTGCCGCACAAGCACGTGCGCCTGACCTTGGGGCGTCGTGCATTTGCGCAATGTGACCTGCTGACACTGGTGGTTGCCGGTGCCGGTAAGCGCGCAATGCTTGAAGCCTGCCTGTCAATCAACGCGGACCCCCAAGCCTTGCCCGCCGCGCTGATCGCGGAACAAGGTCATGCGATCGCCTTCACCGACTGACGAGAACATATGGCCCTCAAATTTATCGACACGGTCAATGAACAACTGGAAGAAGACGATCGTCTGCGCGCCGATACCCTGAGCTGGTGGCGTTGGCGGCGTGGCAAGGAAGAGGTGCCTTTGGCGCAGGCTTTCATGTCCATTTTCGCGGAATTTTCGGAGTTCCGCTCATTGGCCTATTACCGCTTTACACAGGCCGGCGCCAATACGGACACGCTCGCGTTTAAACATCTCGCCAATGATCTTTGGCTGGTTTGTGACGATATTGGCGGTGGTCTGCGCATCCAGCACGGCAGTTCGACATATCTGCACGCTGAAAAGGTGGGGCAGGATTGCCATATCAATCAGAACGTTACGGTAGGTTCTTATAAAGGAAAGAAGCCGGTCATAGGCAACCGTGTGACCATCTACACCGGTGCCGTGATCACAGGCGGTGCGGTCATAGGCGATGATGCCGTGATCGCGCCGAATGCTTTTGTCAATTTTGACGTGCCGACGGGTAAAAAGGTATTGGCGCCTCGATCCATAATTAAGTAGGCCCGTCAGGATCCTTGTACCGATACTGGCGTACATGACATGGCCTACGGTTTCATCCAGAACGTCCAGTCTATGGAAATCTATCCGGGTATCTGATCGAGATCATGCTTCAGTTCATCGGGCGACATGATTTCTGGTTCCTCCGGCCCTGGCTCTGTTTGACTGAGATTCACTTCATAACGCGGGGCTTGTCGATCAGGACGAAATTAACTTTCTATCATGGGAGTTTTTTTTGATCGGGGGTTGGAAAAGGGCGGGATGCGATGGCATAAGGCAGCAGACTTCATTCCAGCAAGGCGAATCCATGACCCAGCCCCGTGTCCTGATCAGCAACATCATGATGTTGAACGAGCGTCCGCGTTTCGACGCGAAGCTGAGGGAAATGGGGTATGAGCCGGTATGGGCCACGGTCAGCCAGTTCCTGGACGAGGCGGCCTGTCTTGACCTGGTGGGCGAGATCGACGGCTGGCTGGCGGGTGATGATCAGATCACCCGCAAAGTGCTCGAAAAGGCCCTGCCGCGGCTGAAGGTCATTGCTAAATGGGGCACCGGCATCGACAGCATCGACCGCATGGCTGCCGCCGAACTTAATGTGCCGGTAAAGAATGCGCCGGGCGCTTTTGCCCATGCGGTGGCGGAATATGCCATCGGCCTGATCCTGATGGCCAATCGTCAGTTGGGCACGGTCGACCGCGCCATCCGCGCCGGGCAATGGCCCAAGCCGCGTGGCCGCGAACTGAACGGATCGACGCTTGGCATGATCGGTTATGGTGCCATCGGCCGTCGCATCGGCGAACTGGGGGCGGGTTTCGGCATGACGGTCATCCATCATGATCCGTTCTCAAAGGACTCGCTCAGTGTCGATGAAATCGCCGCGCAGGCTGATGTCGTCTGTATCGCCTGCGCCCTGACGCCGGAAAACCGCGGCATGATCAATGCGGACTTTCTGGCGAAGATGAAGTCATCGGCCCTGTTGTGCAATGTGGCGCGCGGTCCTATCGTGAAGGAGGCCGACCTGATCGCCGCGCTTCAGGCGGGCATCATTGCCGGTGCGGCGCTCGATGTCTTCGAGCAGGAGCCCCTGCCTCTGACGAGCCCGTTCATTGGCATGGATAATGTGGTCCTGGGCTCGCATAACGGCAACAACTGCATTGGCGCCGTCGAGTACGTCCACCAGGTGACGCTTGATAATCTTGCGGCCGGATTGAGCTGAGTCTTGGCGGGCAAACGCTGGTCCTTCATTGATGGCGCGCATCCGGTGCAGATTCTGGGGCGCGGCTGGGCGGCCCCTTCGGATGTCGGCCTGTGGAATGACGGCACCAGCGCGACGCTTAAACTGGGTGATGCCAATGTTCCGGCGATGCTTACGATCGATGGACAGACCTTCTCCCATCGCCAGCGGTTTCGCTTATTTGCCGGAAAAACGCAACTGGCCGAACTGATCCTGCCGCAGGGGGCGGAACGAAGTGTCGCTGTTCCCCCGGATATGCTGTTGTCGGGCCAGTCGCTGCGGCTGGAATTTCCTGATGCGGATATCCCGTACAATCTTGGATTCAATGCGGATCGCCGTACCCTGGCCCTGCGCCTGACCGGCCTGGAATGGCGTCCTGTCATAAACGCGCCGGTAAAGTGCCAACGCTTTTTCGGGACGTTCCTGGTGCGTCCCGTGGCCAGCATATTGCGCATCTGGGGCAGGGGGCCGCGCCTGACGCCCGCTTTCGTCTCAATGACGCCCAGGTCTTCAATTGTCCGTTCCAGAACGGCGAAACCTGGTCGGTCTGGCTGGCCATATCGCCTGAGCAGGCCAGCACCTCACGCCTGAAACTGAATATCTACCGGATGGATGGGGTGCTGATGGATGTGGCCGGTATTGATCAGTACGCGGTCGATGATGAATCCGGCGGCGGGGCGCCGATTCTGCTTCATATGGTGTATAAGCCTTATCAGGGTGATGTGCGGGAGATAACGCAGACATCGGGTATGTCATTCGTCGAACGTATCGAGAGACATCTCTATAAATTGATTTCAAGTCATTCCGTTACGTCCTTGCCCTCCCTGCCGGAGGAGCCACCGCTGGTAACGGCGCCTCCGTCAAACGATGCAGCGGGATCTGAGCCGGCGGCACCGCCTTCCCCGGTGCAGGTCACGTACAACGCCGCCGCCCGGTTGTTGATGATCCGTGTGGCTCTTGATGAAAGGGTTGATGAGGTTCGGGTACTGGGAGATGAGAGCGCCGAACTGGCCAGGGTTCGGTCTTCCGGCCCCGAAGTCAGGGCGGCAACGATCTGCGCGCCGGAATCATTGCCGCTCAGCCTGACGATCCGGCATTACAGCGGGGCAGATTGTGTAAAAGAACAGGTCATTCGCCGCGATGCCATTCAGTTGGCGGGGCTTGAAGTGGCGGCCCTCGCCCTCGACGGGGCGGAGATCAGCGGTGCCTTCTGGGTCGGGGCGGGAGCCGGGAGCGACTGGCAACTGACCTGTCAGGGCGCGATCGTGGGCCAGGCCCATATGGCAGAGGGGTGCAGCCTGGCCGACCTGTCATTAAGCGCCATTCCCTTCCGGATACCCTTGCCGGATCGGGATATCCAGCCGGCGCATGACAAGTTGCCTGGCGACAGGATATGGATCACACCAATAGCGCCGGGGGTGCCTGTGCCTGTGCAGCGACCGCTGACCTTGTCGCGGGTTCAGTTGAAAGGGCCGCATCGACCTGCACGCGAACTGGCGGCCCTGAGAGACATACACCGCGGGAGAGCAGCATGGATTATCGGCAACGGGCCGAGCGTCCGGCTTGAAGACCTTGAAGCGATCCCGGCCGGAGATGTGGTCTTCGCATTCAACCGGTTCTATCTCAGTTATGCGGACCATCCCCTGCGTGAAGACTATGTGGTTTCCGCCGATGCCCAGATGGTCGATGATTTCGGTCAGGAAATAATCGAACGCTCAAGCGGTCTGCCCTTGTTCTGCCGTCCGCGTGAGGCTCTGTCGCACCTGCGGGGGCGTTTTGTGGCCCTGACGCCCGGAAACAGCGCTCTGCCGGTCTTTTCCACTGACCCCGCGCATTTTGTGTCTGTAGGCGGTTCGTCGGTCTTCGTGGCGCTGCAAATGGCCTGGTATATGGGGCTGCGCGACGTAAGGCTTTACGGCATGGATTACAGTTTCAATACGGTGCTGAGTGATGATCTTGGGGGCGGGGGCGGGGGCGGGTGCGTGATGGCGGTCAATGACGGCAATCACTTTATCCCGAACTACCGTGGCGACAGGCCCTGGCATCCGCCATCTTGGGCGGACATCGCAACAGGCTTTCTGAATGCCCGCATTGCTTTTGAACTGGACGGTGGTCGCATCGTCAACGCGACCCGCGGTGGGCGGCTGGAGATCTTCCAGCGAATGGACCTGCCAGATATGATCGCTGAGATGCGTTAAAAAAATGTAGCAATTGCAACAGGGTATCGGCAAGACCTCAGCACGTGCAATGCCCTCATTCGTGGTTGTACTTTTTTGAAAAACGAATTGCACCTGATGGCAAGCTACGTTAACGCTGGAAGGCCGAAGGTGGTCAGGCGCGGTGTGCCGCAGTCACCGCCCTGGTGTGGGGGATTTTTTTGCAGGGCCTGAACCGTAATATTCGCTCGTTTCAGGTGAGCGCGGTTTGGCTGCGTGATAGTTTTTGTGAGGCAGAATGAGATTTGGGATTATCGGTTACGGCAAGATGGGGGAAATTCGTCACGAGGCGGTGAAAAAGACCGGCATTGGCGAAGTCGTGGCCATTTACGGTTTTGGCCCTGACCCGGTGCCGGAAGATCTGCGCGTCGACAGTGTTGACGCCATTCTGAACGACCCGACCATTGACGGCGTCTTTATCTGCTGCGTTAATTCGCTCAATCAGGAAATGACTATTCGCGCCCTCAAGGCCGGCAAGCATATCCTGTGCGAAAAGCCGCCCGCCTTCAATGCCGCCGGCGTCGAGGAAATCCGCAAGGTCGAGGCCCAGGCCAACAAGGTTCTGATGTATGGTTTCAACCACCGCCACCATGGCGCGGCTGTCAAGATGCGCCAGATCGTCGATGAGGGCGATCATGGCCGCATCCTGTGGATGCGCGGTCGCTACGGCAAGTCGGTTGATGAGAACTATCTCAGCACTTGGCGCGCTGATCCGAAACTGGCCGGCGGCGGTATCCTGCTCGATCAGGGCATCCACATGCTCGACCTGTTCATGTATCTCGGCGGCGAATTCGACGAGGTCCAGGCCATGGTCTCCAGCATATACTGGAATATTCCGGGCATCGAGGACAATGTCTTCGCCATGTTCCGCAATTCGAAGACCGGTCTTGCGGCCTCCCTGCATTCCACCATGGTTCAATGGCGCCATCTGTTCTCGCTCGAAGTCTTCATGGAGCGCGGCTATATGGTGCTCAACGGCCTCAAGACGTCTTCGAACTCCTATGGCGCCGAACAGCTTGTCGTGGCGCGCAACCGCAGCCATGCACCGGCCGCCACCTGGGCGGAAGAATCGTCCGAAACTTTCGAGACGGATACGAGCTGGGAACGCGAAGCACAGATATTCGCCGACTGGATCAGGACGGGCGCGCCGGAAGGCCATGGCGGCGACTCCTTAAGCGCCCTGCGCGTCATGCGCGTTATCGATGCCGTCTATGCCCAGGAAAAACATACCGCACCACAACTCTATTCGCGTCTCAACGCTGACGCCGACGCCTGATAATAAACAAGATTGGAGATACCCATGTCCGCTGATACCGCTGCCCCGGCCAATGCCGATGCCTTCCTCGCTCCCTATTTCGAGCAGTACACCAAGCTGATGTACAATGCCGAAGTGGCCGCCAATATCCAGAAATTCGCCGACCTGGCGCTTCAGGTGCGCGCCAATGGCGCCAAGATGATGTTCTCCGGCAACGGTGCTTCGGCCTCATGCGCCGAGCACGGTGCCACCGACTTCACCAAACAAGGCAAGGTTCGTGGCGTCACCTTCCACGATCCGAACCTGATGACCTGCTTCGCTAACGATTTCGGTTTCGATCACTGGGTCGCCAAGGCCGTCGAGCACTATGCAGACGATAATGATGTCGTCGTCCTGATCAGCGTGTCCGGCACCTCGCCGTCGGTCGTCAATGCCGCCAAATATGCCAAGGAACGCGGCCTGAAGGTCGTTTCCTTCACCGGCCGTTCGAGCGACAATCCGCTGAAGCAGCTTTCCGACATCGCCTTCTGGGCGGATTCGGATGCCTACAACGTGGTGGAAAATCTGCACGGCATGTGGCTGACCGGGACGATCGACTATGTCATCGGCAAGTCGGTCTACGAAACCCGCGCTTACGAACTGAAGTAGGTTTTGGTGACCTATCTGCGTCAGGAAAGATCGCCCCTCAGTGCTGTGGCGCTTGGGGGCGATACCACCCCCGCGTCACTGGCCGATGCCTATGCCGGTATGGCTGGGGAAATTAGCCGCGAGCCTGAACGCTGGGGCGCATGGAAGCTCGGCGGCACCAATTTCGGCAGTCAGGCGGCATTCAATGTCACGCGTGGCTATTTCGGCGCCATTGATCGCACGGAAATCCTGTCGCAACCATCCGTGGCGCCGGGCTTCCCGCTCTTCGAGATAAAAGGCGAGGTCGAGGTGGGGCTGCGCATAGGCGCTGATGGCAAGGGTTTCGATGCCTGGTGTGTCTGCCTGGAAATGCCATCCTCACCGATCACCAATCTGTTGGAAGCCGGCGTGGCCGCCTTGGTAGCCGACCGCTGCGCGGCCGGTGCTCTGCTTCTTGGTGCTGAGCGTATGGTGGAAACCATTGGTGCCATTGATACGGCCCGTTTTACGCTGGAAATCAACGGTGCAATTGCCTCGGTCGGCACCCTGGCAGATCTGGTGGCCATGCCCCAGGCGTGTCTGGATGATTTCCGCGCCCTGGCGGCCGAGACCGGCTTCCATCCCAAAGCCGGTGACTGGGTGGCGACCGGCGGCATTACCAAGTGCATCGCCTTCGATCCGGGCTCGCATGTGCGCGTCCTGTTCAATGACGAAGTCGTGCTCGATTTTACGGCCAGCGTTTTGGAAGCCTGAATGAACGACAAAGCCATACAGGCCGGGCTCGAAGCCATACTGCGCGAGGCCATGACACTGGCACGGAAGGCGCCGCCGGCGCGCGCGGATTTCAAGGCAGCGCAGGATTACGTCACCGATGTTGATCTGGCGGTCGATGCCTTCCTCGCCGAAAAGCTGTCGGCCCTGACTCCCGATACGCCCGTGCTGAGTGAAGAGCGTGCGGTCGAAGAAACCGGCGAACTGGACGGCTACTGGATCGTCGATCCGATCGACGGCACCATGAACCTGATGTGCCGCATTCCGTTTGTCGGCATTTCGGTGGCTCTGGTCGATGCGCACGGACCGCGCATCGCGGCGGTCGCTTCCGTGGCCGATGGCGTCACCTATTCGGCGGCGCGCGGGCAGGGCGCTTTCCGCGATGGCGTGAAGCTTGATCTGTCGCAGGCGAAGCCGAGCGAACTGATCGTGCTTTCCACCGGCCTGCTTGACGCGCTGATGGCTGGCCATGCCGAAGCCTATTCAGGTATGCGGAAGATCGGCAAGATACGCAATCTTGGCGCCCAGGCGCTTAACCTGTGCTTTGTTGCCGGCGGCGGTCTGGCGGCCGTGGCCTCGATCGAAGCGAAGGTCTGGGACGAAGCGGCGGGTGGTCTGATTGTGCGCGAAGCGGGCGGCATCTGGTCGGCAGCATCGGACAGCGCTAATTGGCGATCGCCTTCGGAGATGATGACCATCCGGGAGCAACGCAGCCTGGCGGCGCACCCGAGCGTATCCAGAGACGCGGCGGATATGCTGAGGCAGGTGCTGAATTAAAATGGACGCAGCAGAAATAAGTGAAGATATCTGGCACCTTATCAAGTCAGATGAGCTGCTGATGGCGGATATTCGTTCGTGGTGGCAGTGGCGTAATAAGGAATCCTTCGAATTGGATCCGGCCTTTACGGCATTGTTTGGAAAGTATCCGGAATTTCGGAGTCTTGTCGATTTTCGCTTTCGCTCAGCCGGCCATAGGCAAAGGGTATGCAATAAAATGCGTCGAGCGAATGATTTATATTTTGGAAATATGGAGGTCGGCCCTGGGTTTCGTATTCAGCACGGCCACTCAACTTGGGTGATGGCTGCAAAGATTGGGGAAAATTTTCATATTAATCAGAATGTTACCGTTGGTGTTTCCAAGGGCGGGATGCCTAATATCGGAAACAATGTCAGGATATTGACCGGTGCTGTGGTTATTGGAGCCGTGACCATAGGAGACGGCGTCGTGATTGCGCCGAATGCGTTTGTCAATTTTGATGTCCCGGCCGGAAAAAAAGTATTTCCAGCCCGCTCAGTTATCGTTTGAGAGGAATTGTTTAAAGGGCTCTATTTTGCCGGCTTCAATTTCTTCTCGTGATCTGTTTCGTTCCGGTAGAGAGCTTCAATTCTCATCATTTGATTGGTGGCTTCTTCATGTGTCAAGGCGGCGAGTGTATCTGCTGGATCGTAGGCGTAGAGGTGATCCCTGAGAAGGGCGGCGATATGGCGGCGGAAGGCCAGGCGGTGCGCGTCGAAGCCGGTGTGCGCCAGGGCGGCATTGACCGTATCGGCCAGGCCCTCACGCGCGGTGACCTCATAGGCGCTGCCCGAGCCTGACAGGGTGTTGCGGCCCATCAGCACCACCGGCCGGTCATTGGCCAGCGCGATATAGGCCACCGACGACAGGATCGTCACTGTCACATCGCTGAGCAGCAGGCAGTCCAGCACATTGCTCTCGCGCACCACCACCACGCGCGGATGCGGATGCGCCGCCTGCGGATACAGGTTCGGATGCGGCTTGAACAGGATCAGCCAGTTATTGGCCTCGGCCAGCGCCGCCAGCGCGTCCAGACCGTCCTGCGTATCCTCGTAGACAGGCGAGTGCAGGTGAGACCGACCGTCGCGCGGCAGGTTGCCTGAATGCCAGTCATTGATGCCGGCATAGAAGACCAGCTTCGCGCCTTCGGCATCGGCGCGCGCCCGCACCGCGCCCATCACCGACAGCCCCGACTGCGGCTTGCGATCCAGCCGCTTGTCGCGGATTTCGCTGATCACCGCCCCGGCCTTTTCCAGCCAGGGCGCATTGGCCCGGGTCGCCTTCAGCGTCACACCCACGCAGGATGCCTCGGCCATCATCCCCTTCGCATCCAGGGTCAGGGTCTTGGGCACCATGCCCTCGTGCAGGTAGGCACTCGGAATCGCCAGGGCATTGGCCAGGGTCCGCCCCACCTCCATCAGCGAATTCCACTGGTGCCACAACAGGACCAGCGATGGCTTCACCTGCTGCATCACATACAGCACCTTGCGCGCCTCGTCGTCGATCTGGTCGAGGCAGCGCTCCAGCGCCACCGGCGACTGGTTCAGCGTCGCGTAGAAGCCGTAGAGCGCCCGCGCCGCCCTTTGCCGGGCCGCCGGCGGAAACAGGCCGGCCGCGGCCGCCGGGTCACTGTCCCACGCCGTCCGGGCCAGGCCATCGAGGGCGCCATCGAAGAAGTTGATCTCGGCAGGGGGTCTTCAGGATTGGCACTGGGAATGGCGTGGGGCGAATGGTGCAGCACTACCAGTTCCCGGCCCTGGCGGCGCAGTTCGTCGCGCAGGCTCTTTATGGCATGGGCCTTTTCCGGGCGGTCGACGGCATCGAGATTGTGGATGATCAGCAAAACGCGCGGCCGCGCCGGCGGCGGCAGGACGCCCAGCAGCCGCGCCCGCGCCGCCTCGGCGCCGTAGCGGACAGGTCCCCGCCAGGCGCGGCCGGCGGGGCCGCCGCCGACACCTCAGGCACCGGAATCGCCAGGCTGATGCGCGCACCATTCTCCAGGGTGGCGCGGATATCGATCGGCAGGCCCGCGTCCAAAGGCGCATCCAGCAACAGTTCGAACCGCCAGCCCGTATTGGTTTCGCCGTGGCGGAACTGCTTGATATTGACCCCGCCTTCGCCGAGCAGGCGATCCCCCTGCCACGCCTCGATCAAAGACAGCCGATGCCCCCAGGCCACAAACGCCCCCCGCACCCACAACAAATCCCATGCCGGATCATAACGCGAATCAAACGCCGAAAAGTCGACAAGACCGTGAAGTTCGACGGGCGGCACAGGCAATTCAAAACGCCTGCCGGCTATCTGAATATCGAGCAAGTAGCCATTTTCGCTTAATTGCCGCGCTATCGCATCGTGGGAGGTGTCCTGGGGGAGATGACGCCGCCGATTTCAAAGCCGTAATGCACGAATATGCCATCGGATTGAGCAAGCGCTGTTTCGACCTCTGGCAGCCTGTCTGTCGTCCGCGTTATGACTTCGCCAGTGGTCAGGTCGCGCAGGCTGATATGCGGCGCGCGTTCGTGCAAGATCCATCCGGAAATGCGTAAGCGCCGGCTTTGGAGATCGAAAACGGCCTCTTTGACAACCTGAACAGGCGGCCTCAAAACCAGCCAGGGCAGCCAGCTTCTGAAGACGCGCGCCCGGGTGCGGGGATTGGCGCCAAGCCGGCCGCTGACAACATCTGTTACCAGGCTGGTGAGGGCGGCGCGCACATTCGGCGGCAGAAATCGGCTTAACCCAAGCCCCAGCATGAGGTAGTTTGTCCTATTCCTTCGCCCGGAAGTTTTTGAAGTCCCAGTAAGCCGTATCGCCGAAGTAAATCTGCGTGCCGTTATGCAGCACGACCAGCTTGTTGCAGGTGTCGCGGATAAGATTGAAGTTATGGCTGCCCAGGACCAGACATCTCGCGCGGCCAAGTATGTCCTTCATGCGATCGCCCGCTTTTTTGACGAAAGATGCGTCCCCCGCGCCCAGCCACTCATCCATAACCAGAATGTCCGGATCGAGACTGGTTGCGACGGAAAAGACCAGACGCGCCCCCATACCGGTGGAATAGGTCTTCATTGGCAGGTCGATATAAGGACCAAGCTCGGAAAAATCGATAATTTCTTCCATCTTGGCCAGAACCTGCTTGGTCGTAAAACCACGCATCCGGCCCATGGTGATAATGTTTTCGCGCCCCGTCAGCGAACGGTCGAGCCCAAGACCGACATCGATCATTGACGTGGTGCGACCGTTAATCTGTATGTGGCCTCGATCAGGCTCATAAATGCCGGCGATGACTTTAAGGAGCGTCGTCTTGCCGGCGCCGTTATGTCCGACCACGCCCAGGCGATCGCCCTCCTTTAGCGTGAATGTGACGCCGGAAAGAGCCTTGATGTGAATGACGTCCTTGCCATCCTTCAGCAATTTGCCACCAACGGCGAGGCTGGCGATGGTGTTGCGCAGGGACTGTGCGCGGATGGAATAGATGGGGTAGGCCAGTTCGACCGAGTTTAAACTGAGAATTTCAGACATGAGCGTTCGGAACCAATCTACAGCCAGAAGGGAATGCGGCGGCGCCATGCGCCAAAAACGAGCATCCAGACAACCACTCCGGATATCATGGTGATCAGGGCCAGCGTCCAGCAATGAGCCGGCGCTTCGTGACCCAGCAACGGAGAGCGGAGAATTTCCACCAATCCGTAGAACGGGTTCCATTGCGCATATTTGGCGCGGCTGGAATGGAGCTGGTCCATGCGCCAGAAGATGGGTGTCATGAAATACATGATGTGGGCCAGATAGGGCAGCAGATACCGCATATCACGGAAACGCGCCGCTAGCATCCCTGTAACCGTGCCCCAGGAAAACATCGTGACAAGTACAACCACGATGCTCAGCAGGACAGATGGATGCGGGAACTGAATGGCCCCTATCAGCAGCATCATTATGTAGAACACAACGACATTGTGCAGGAACAGGAAAAAGGTTTTGGCGGCGGCTTCCAGGACATAATAGCTGAACGGATTGGCGTGGTTCTTGATCATGTTGCCGGCGCCCATGAATATCTCGACCGATTCGGTCATGACAAAAGCGACCAGGCCAAAACACATGATGCCGCACATCATATAGGGCATGGTTTCTTTCAGGGTTGTGCCGAAAATACCGCCAAACACCAGTGACAGGGCGATCGACGTCGCCACAAGCTGGCCTGAAATCCATAGCGATCCCAGGAAGGTGCGTTTATATTTCGATGAGATCTCGTGATACGCCTGATATGTCCAGACATGATAGAGTTTCAACGCCTCGGTGACGTCTTTTATAGCCTTACTTAACATCAATCCTGTCCAGTTCCGCAGCGGTTATCTCCGCACGTCCTTCTATGCCACAGAGTAATTTCTTCGCAAGCGCACAAATCCTTGTCACCCGGAAACCACTTGCCACCCCACGCGTTAATGCTCCCCCAGCCGCGTTGCAAGTGTCTCCTCTTACAGACCTGTTCCGTGTTCGTCCATAAAAACTTCCCGCAAAGTCTCATCCCTCCGTTTCTGGCCATAGCTCTGAGATGGGATGCGAAAGCAGGTAGTTCTGAAAGCAGGCGTTACCATCAGCATTCCAGTGCGTATCGCAGGGATGGTAATGGGCTAATGTCAGTGGAAGATCATCATAGAACACTGCATCAGGCTTGGCCCTGCCGATTTCAGCCTTGAAATGAGCCCAGCCGGCAAGGTGATTTTCAGTCAGCCGTCCGAGGGCTTCAAGTCCTGTCAGTTTGGATGCCAACTCTTCTTTCATCGGGATGCGGATAACGGCGAACTTTTTGAAACGACGGCAGATTCGCTGCAAGTCGCCCGTTGCTTCGGCGTAACTGCCTGCGAATTTGTCCGGGTTGAAGGGTGCATAGCCGGGATTCAGCAGGTAAGGCTGGCCATCGATCATCTCAATGATCTGGCCTTCCACCCTGGTTAAGCTTGTGGCCCTGACCTTGGCCAGGCTTTTTTCAAGCGCCGTCTCCAGATTGGTCTGCCAGCGCATAAAGCTGAATAGAGGCTGGCTGCTCTCCTGCCAGCGCGCGAAATCGACGCAAAAAGTCCAGATATTCGGGTGGTAAAGAAAAACTGCCACGTCGCCGCGGCCAGTATAATATTGATCGAGCATCTCCCGCATCTGGCGTAAGCCGACGGGCAGCCCGAGATTCAGGAACTGCGCATTGAAGACGGCGGCATCGTACCAGTTAAGTCCGTTATCAACCGCGAAGCCCATGGCGTAGGAGGTGCCGAATATCACGCCTGGGCCCGCAGTTGCACACGGTCCGCGCAGGCCGAGATGATTGGAGGAAAAGGTAAACCCAAGATGCGTTCGATCGAGATCGAGATTGGGCCGTATCCGCAGACCGAAGCACCGGTCCTCCTCCAGCAGGGCCAGCCACTTCCGTCCCTGCAGGGGAAAGGACATGTTGAGGCTGTCGACAAACATAGTCTCGATCAATCGCTGGAGGTCATCACCGCCGGTCATGCTGTTTTCTATTTCGCTGCCCAGACGACATAGGATCCGGCGCCATTCTTGTTGAACTTGTTAAGCGAGGCGCTCGCCTTGGCCGGTTCGCAATAGCACCCGAAGCCGGCGGCGGAGAGCTGGCGGACTACATGATCCACCGACTCCAGCGAGCTATGCCCTTCGGTGGCGTGAACCTCGATAAAAATGCGCCGCACCTTGTCCAGATGGTTCCTTATTTCTTCCAGCACCGGCATTTCGGCGCCTTCAATATCCAGTTTCAGGAGATCGACCGGCCGGTCGATGAAGCGGCTGAGGGGGATAGTCGGCACCTCGTAGGAGTCCATGGCATAGGCGCTGTCCTTCAGGCGATTTGTCAGCGAACCGCCCATGGACATATGCTGGGGTTCGTTGAAATAGGCCACGCCTTCCTCTGCGGCTAGGGCGACCTGCCGGACGGTGACATTGCGCCAGCCGTTGTTTTCTGCATTTTCTTTCAGAGCCCGGGCGGCGGCGCGGCCGGGCTCGAAAGCAACGATCTGCGCATCGGGGTATTGCTGCAGGAAGCCGTATGTAGCCAGGCCGAAATTTGCCCCGCCGTCGAGAATATAGGGCGCCGGATTATTGGTGGCGAAGTAGTAGCTGCGGCGCAGGATGATTTCATCAAACAGAACAGGCAGATCCTGCTCGGTCGCCGGCCGCAGACTGGCGTCCTTCAGGGCCAGCAAACCCTCCTTGTTACGCAATTGCCGGCGCAGCAAACCCAGGGTTTGGTCATATGTCTGGCACATGTTTATGGCATTGGCCATAAAGAGACTGCGATCGAAGGTTCGGGGAAGCGCCCAGTTGCAGCTTGCCAGAAGCGATCGCGCCGCCGCCGCCGCCGTCATCCGCTGCGCTGCATCCTCCACCGAAGCGGCAGCCGTAAAGATATCGGGCTGTAGCCAGGTTTCCGGTTTGAGGCCGTTTTTCAATACAGGGGTGAGACGACCGGGTTCTACGGTCGATGAAATGAGCTCGATCAATTCCAGCGGCGTGTCGTCTGGCGCCTTCTGCAATGCGGCGCGGACATATTTGCGCACATCCGCCATATCGACATTTTCAGGCGTAACCTCCGGCTGGACAATATGCAGCGGCAACTGCGAAGAGTGAGCAGGTGTCTCGGCTGATAGTTTCAGCGCCTCCCTGTGCGCTTCGCAAAGCGTATGGAATGCGCTTTCGTCATAGGCGTCCACCGCCAGATCGGAGGTCGTTGCAAGTGTGTCCAGAATGGACTGAAGACGGTCAGAAAAAGCCGGAATAGCGGCTGTTGGGGCGATCGCTGCTTTCAGCCCGACATAGGTTTGCGGGGTGAAATCTGTCAATATACGGCCGACCTCATCACGAAACGCGCGGTAGTTTCCGCGCTCTATGAAGCTGATATTTCCCTCGCTGAATTCGCGCAGCACGGGCAGGTCGAAAGCCACGCAAGGCCTGCCCATATACTGCGCTTCGATCGGCGGATAGCCAAAGCCTTCAAAGCTTGACTGAAAAATCATCAATTTCGATTTGGCGATTTCCTCGAATTTTTCGACGTCGGAAATACCATGTAGAATCCTGAGCTTCACACCTTTGCGCTTCAACTTGTTCTCAAACGCTTCCAGTTCATCAGCCGGAGGCAGCGGGGCGGTGCCGACTACAAGTGCCAGCGTGTAGCCGCTCATTTCGGAGGGGATGAGCCTGAGGACGGCATCAATATTCTTGTGTTTTGCAAAAGAGCCGAAGCGGCTGATGCAAATGACCTGTTTCCTGGGTTCGATGTGACGGCCCGCCACCAGATCGGCAGCATAGGTGTTTATGGAAGGCGGCGCGTCAACGAACACGGTATGCGGCTGGACTGTGTCGTAATAGTCCAGGGCATAACGCGTACTTTCCCTGGCAGAAGACAGAATGGCGTCGCTGAATGTGGAGGTTGTATGCCAGAAGGTCCACAATGACGGATCTCGCGGCTCCGGCGACAATTCATTGTACCAGTTGGGCGATTCAAAATTCAACAGGATGACCTTGGCATTACTGAACTGCGCGCATTCCAGCGCGGCCATATAAGCCTTGGGGTCCGAAGAACTGTCCGGGATGACAAAGACGACGTCGAACCGTTCGGCGGGGGATTCGTCGAAATCATTGATCCAGAAGCGAATACGGTCATGATTGGGATTTAACGCCAGATAGGACCACCAGTAGGGCTTGTTGTCGAACCACATGACGATGTCATGGCCGCGCTGGGCAAGGGCCTCGGCGATCATGGCGGCGTGATAACGGCCACCCGAAAACAGGTGGGGCGCGCATTTGCTGACAATCAGCACGCGCAGCGGCTTATCTACGACCTGGAGCTTCGCCTGCGACTGTCGCGTCAGTTGTTTCTTGCCCTTGACCGGCTTCATGAAATGGCCGGGCACAGGGCGCGCCTTTAGGGCCGGCGTGAAGGACGGCTCAAGGCTGAAATACATCTTGCCAGCCAGTTCGCCCGCCTGACAGGACTCCTCAGCAGAATCCAGATAGCGCGAGAAGGTCGAGGTCTGACGGCGGGCGTCGAAGGTCGGGTGTGACTGATGGCCGGTATCGACGAGATCGTGATAGTGGGTCTTGGCCGAGTGCGCCCAGAAATCCTCGTTCTTTTCAGGATCCGGGTTCTTCCCGTCACAGCCAAGAACAAAGATCAGGTCGGAGAAGGTCGCGGCGATCGGCAGCATGTGGATATTGAGCGTGCTGTCGAGCCTGGGCAGGGACCAGATGGCGTCCAGATCGATATTGGCGCCTTGGTGCCGCTGGTCGCAGAAGATGATCTTGTCCTTGATTTCCGGGAATTTGGCCGAGAGCAGAAAGCCGAAAGCAGCGCTGGTAAAGAACAGCAGGTCGCGCTCTTTCAGCGCCTTGACCAGATCAGCGCGGAAACGTTCGGCATAGGCGGAAACGCCGAAATGGCTGACCACGTCGCCGGCGCAGACGAAGGCCGGTTTGATATGATCAAGCAGTTCGTCATCGGCCACCGAGGTATTGCAGACGACGGTCAGGCATTTCGAGAAATCATAATCGAAAGCCTTGTCGATTGAGGGACCGGTGCCGAAAACGACGGCCGCTTCCTTGCCTTCTGCGCGCAACTGTTCAAGACGTGCCCGGAATTTTGCCTGACTGTCGGCGAGCAAAGCATCGCGTTCGGGCTTGCCCAGCGCCATCCATTGCGCGCGGCAGTAATTGCCATATTCTGTCGATTCAAGGTCGTCCGTACCCACCGTCATTACCTGGCAGCCGGGCCCCAGTTTGCGAAGGCGAGCAAGGGCTTCGGCGGGCAGGGCCTGCCAGACAAAGATCAAGCGGGCACGGACAAGCGCTTCGTAATAGGCGTCGTCTGCATCGATCAGCCGGATATTCCCGTTATCGGCCATAGCATCGCCGAAATAGGGCGGCTTTTCTCCAACCTTCAGGTCCGGTGTCCGGAGCGCCATTGTGACCTGTTCAATGGATCGGCCGGCGCCGGTGAGATACCAGGCAGCGCGATGATAATGGTTTGTCAGGTCGGCGGCAGCCGCGAAGGGCGGGAAATAGGTCACCGTGCCGGGCGAAGTTTTCAGAGGCGCTGGCCTGGCCTCGACCGACGTAGCAAAAGCTTCGGCAGCAGCAAGCGTGGCCTCGGTTTCGATGTCCACCAAACGCGGTTTGTCCGGCGCCAGGCTGGCTGGCCGTGACAGTTTGCTGAAGGCGCTTGTTTCTTTTATCTCAATCAGCCTGATCGCCTTGTCGCCCTTTGATTTCACAGCCGCAATCAGGCTTTCGCCCTCTTCAAGCCCACTGCAAGGCGTCTGAAACTGCCATCGCCGCAGTCCATCCTTGCCGGTGGGCAGGCTTTTGAGGTGCGTTTGCGAAAAAATACGCCCGGCCGAACTGGTGATTTCAACGGCTGAGACCGAGAGTCCGCGCTCGAGTTTGCCTTCGGCCAGAATATGACGACGCTGGGGATTAAACTGTGCGGTGACAATGGAAATAGCACTGGCTTCGGGGGGCGCAGTGTTTTTTTCCACGACCTTGGGCCAGTTGACCTCCTTGCTGGTAGCGATATTCCCCGTTTCGGTTACCAATTCGGCTGTAATGGTTGGTGTGCGCTGGCTTTTTCCCACCTTCGCCTTGAACTCCCAACCGCTATGCGTATCGTAAAAGGAAGGGAAACGCGCGGCGACATTGCTTCGGCGCAGGCCATAGGTGAACTCGCCGTCTATTGCATTTCCATTCGCATCCCGGACGATGATAAGGGAGCGGCCGCCGCTGACCAGCCGCCAGCCGGACAGGGTAAGAGTATCACCCTGCTCATTGACCTGGGCGCTGGAGAGGGCAAAACGCGGGGCTTGGGCGGCATTGACCTGACGGACCTGTTGCGGGTCGATGTCCTTATGAGCCTTTACCGTGCCGGCGTCGGTCATCAATTCGGCTGTCAATTTTTCGACCGAGCGATATTCGCTGAGCGGAACACGGAATTCCCAGCCGGAATTCTCGTCGAAATATTGCGGCATCTTGTAAGCGATATCCGCCCGGTAAATACCCTTGGTCAAGCGACCATTCAGCACCTGGCCCAGCTGGTTGCGCAGGGTGATGAACCAGCGATCGGCTTCGGTCAAAACCCAGCCGCTGATGATCGCTTCATCAGCGCGGTTGTCGATTTCAATTCTGGAAATGGCCAGGCGTGAAGGCAATGCCTTTTGAGTTACAACGGGCTGGCCTGGTAAAGGCTTGACCTTGCCCGCATCGACCTTATGGATTGAGCTGGCGCTGCCATCCTCGGTAAACAGCTGCGCCTTTATCTCTTTCAGCTTTTTGAAGGTCCCGCTTGAAATTTCGAATTCCCAGCCAGCGGCTTCATTGTAATATTGCGGAAAATTATTGGCGACATCGGCACGTGGGATGCCTTTTCTGACTTCGCCATTGATCGACTTGTCGTCCTGATCGTGAAAGGTCAGCAGCCAGCGCGAGGCGCTCGTCAGGGCCCAGCCGCTCACGATCAGATTGCCACCTTCGGCCTGACGGATATTTGACACAGCTACCCGGGGGGGCAGAATGGCGTCGGCATCAGCCTTCTGGTTTGAGCGGAAAATGGAACGGGCGGCTGAGATAAGCGTTTTTTTGTCAGCGGCGGGCTTTTTTCGGTCATTTTCTCGATCAGGTCTGAGTGGCGTGGCAGTTTCGGCATGAAGGTGTTGGTGGCAGAGCTTGTCTTGCTGGCTCGTCCAATCGTTCGTTTGCCACTAAGTCATAGTGGTCAACCAGGCGTCAAGTGCAGGTCTGGTCAGTGCAAATGCGAATGATGCGAGAAGACTATTCTTCCCAGCGTATATTATCCCTGATCGCGCGCGCGGGCACGCCGGCCAGCAGGCTGTTAGGGAGAAATGCATTTGATACGACAGCTCTTGAACCTACCACGCTTCCGCTGCCGATTTGAGCGCCTTTCAGGATATTGATCTCTTCCGACAGCCAGACGTGGTCGCCAACAATAATGGGTTTGGGGGTATTGATGCGTTCGCCCGTATTCGTGTCGAAGATCTTGTGGGAATCCGATGGTCGGAACTTGGCGCTCCCAATCAGGCAATCATTTCCTATCGTGACTTCGCATCCAGTTTCGGCAAGGTTTGCCCAAAGGACATTATTTATCTTGGTGCGCTCACCGATGGTGATGATGTTTCCTGCACCCTTCATGTAGATCATGACCTTGCCGGTCGTGCCTTCGCCAATCTGCACGGTCTGATTCGGACGGTAAAATTCGATGCTTCCTTCGATGCGGTTGCTATTTGGCAGTATCAGGCGGCAGTCATCGGCATTGAATTTTACGTCGAGCCTGTCCGAGACCTCGCCTTCCACGATATTACCTTTTCCATTATCCGTAATTGGCAAGCTGTCTCTCCCATCTGAATTCCGGCAGCAGGATAATGCTCCGATAAAGCCGCAAGGTTAGGGCTTCGATCCATATCCATGCCGTATATGGGCGAATTGATAAGGAGTTTGCCTGACGGCTGCAAACACTAAATCCCTTTCGTGATGGTTGACTTCCCTTATTGAACTCCTTTAGGAAATTCCTGTTGCGGTAGGGCGGGCCGTCGGATGGCGCCTGTTTGCCGTCTTTCCATTTTTAAGGACCATTTATGAAGACCGCGATCATTACCGGAGTTACCGGCCAGGACGGCGCCTATCTGACTGCACTCCTGTTGGAAAAAGGCTACAGAATATTTGGTACCTATCGCCGGACCAGTTCGGTGAATTTCTGGCGACTGGAAGAACTAGGCGTGGCCAGCCATCCGAATTTGCATCTGGTCGAGTATGATCTCACCGACCTGTCTTCCAGCATTCGCCTGATGCAGACATCGGGCGCCACGGAAGTCTATAACCTGGCGGCACAAAGCTTTGTCGGCGTGTCCTTCGAGCAACCTCTGACAACGGCAGACATCACCGGTATTGGCTGCGTCAACCTGCTTGAGGCCATTCGCATCGTCAATCCGCAGGCGCGTTTCTACCAGGCATCGACCTCCGAAATGTTTGGTAAGGTCCAGGCCGTGCCCCAGATTGAATCCACCCCCTTCTACCCGCGCAGTCCTTATGGTGTCGCCAAGCTGTATGCGCACTGGATGACGGTCAATTATCGTGAAAGCTACAATATCTTCGGTTGCAGCGGCATCCTGTTCAATCACGAATCCCCCCTGCGCGGCCGTGAATTCGTCACCCGCAAAATTACCGACAGCATGGCCAAGCTGAAGCTGGGGATGCTGGATGTGCTTGAGTTGGGTAATCTCGATGCTAAACGCGACTGGGGCTTTGCGAAGGAATATGTTGAGGGCATGTGGATGATGCTCCAGGCTGACAAGCCCGATACCTACGTCCTGGCAACCAATCGGACCGAAACCGTCCGCGATTTTGTGTCCCTGGCAGCCAAGGCCGCGGGCTTTGAACTGGAATTCAAGGGCAAGGACGAGCACGAGGTCGGCATCGACACTAAATCCGGAAAGCTTCTGGTCAGCATCAATCCGAAATTCTATCGCCCGGCAGAGGTTGAACTTCTGATCGGCGACCCGGAAAAGGCACGCCGCGAACTGGGTTGGGAGCCGAAGACGAGTCTGGAATCGCTCTGCGAAATGATGGTGGAAGCGGATCTGCGACGTAACAAGGCGGGCGCTTCCTTCTAGAGCGCTGAACGGGATCGAAGGTTCATGCGGATCGCCATATTCAGTACCTGCCCTGCCGGCGTTTATTCCGGCGGGAGGTATCATGCCCTGATTGCAGGCTATTGTCTGGCCCGCCGAGGCCATGAGGTTTATTTCGTTACGGACAACGAGCCCATTTTCGATGCCGATCTCCGGTCGATTTCGCCTGAAAACCCGGTCCGTATCGTTACTGAAGCCTCATTCAATGTCCTGTCACCAGGGCGAATGGATGCAGTATTTATTGCCCCGCAACTGACTCCGGTTCGCCGGCTCTACAATATGGCCATGCGCACCGCCGAACGCGACAGGGCCGCGCTTATCCTGTTCTGTTTTGAAGCGCCGAACTGGTTCAACGAGGTCTCCCCCCACAAACGGCCGGAGGCAGGCTGGCGTGAGTGGCAACTGCCCGTGAGACGCGGTGGTCTGGTCCTGTGCAGCGCGGAGGAAAACCGGCGTTATGCCGAAGCCTACTTTACGGACGTTCCGCCTGAAACTCAGTTTGATGTCTGGCAACCGGCGATCAATACACCGGCGCGCGACCGGTCTGACGATATCACGCATCAGAAGAAGATTCTGCTGTTCGCCCGCCCCAGCGACAAGCACAAAGGCGCCGATGTCGTTGAGCACCTCATGGTGCCAGAACTCAGGGACCACGTTTTTTCGATTGTCATCGGCAATCCGCGTGGCGCGGGTATTTACCGCTCGCGTATTTCAATGCTGGCCGCGGAGCGTGGCCTTTCGGTTGAATTCCTGTTTTCGTTGTCTGATGAAGAGAAGTTTGCCGCGATCAAGTCAGCATCGGCCATGGTTTTTCCGTCCTTTTTCGAAGGTTACGGTTATCCGCCTGTCGAGGCATTGGCGTGTGATACCGCCTGCGTTGCATATGATCTGCCGGTCATCCGTGAAAATGTCGGCGATCTGGTGCGCTATGCGCCTCTCGGCGATATCGATGCTTTGCGTGAAGCGCTTATCGAAACCGTTCGCCAGCCGCGGCAGGAAACAGCCCTTAATCCGCGTATCAGGTTCCTGACTGATATCGATCAGCGTGCCGATGCGCTTGAGCAGGTCATTGCAAGGTACCTTCATCACCTGGCCCAGCCATCTGCGCCGGATGGTGTTTCGATCGGTGAGGCCAGCAGCCTTATCTTTGGCGACCGGACAGTGATACAGTTCACGCTTGCGAGCCGTGTCCGCATTCTGGGCGCCCTGTCATCAGCGGAATGGATACGCAGTTGCTGGGTGGAGCCTGGCTACTGGCATGAGGGCGAATTACTGCACACGGTGGTTCTCAGCGGCCGCACCCGCGAGATGACCGATCTGGCCGGAAGCATTCTGAGCCTGAGCTTTGCCGGCGGCAGGCAGGGGCAGGTCACCCTGGATATAAATCTATGCCCGCCGAAGCCCCTTGCTGATTTCGCAGACAACACATTTGGTATAAGTCAGATTATTCCGGTGGATCAGGCAAGGCTTGTATCGGCATGGGCCATGCCGCCCGCAGGCATCGAGTATGATGCGGTCGTCTGGCTGGCGCAACGCGGTGAGGCCCTGCACTGCGTGGCGGGGGATACGGCTTATGTCAATAATGACTACAAGGCCAGAACGGGCATTGGTGAGCAGACAAGCTGTGGCCTCCTGTTCCGTTTTGATCATGAAGCCGATCTGACCGGGCGCCATGCCGTACTTCTGCTGCGCAACGGACGAGTCGTTGCGGCGGGTAACATCCCGGCTGTCAGCCTTCCCAAGGCGCGCGGTGGTGAAAGCGCACTGCTTTCCCTTGAAGGCACCAATGCGGCGCGAATCGTGCGACTGATTGGAGAGGCGCCGGAGAGCCGCGCCGCCATGGATAGCGGCGGCATCTTCCGGGCGCGTGCCGATGCCGGCGATAATGCCGTCAGACTGGAACTCTATCGACAGCAGATCCGGCTGGGTTTTCCTTTGGGCAATCCGCAGCTATACGCCATTGTGAACCCCGATCGGGTTGAAGGAGATGAAGCAGAGTTCAGGCTGCTGCTCCCCGCGCTTGACAACAGAAAGTGGCGTTATAAGGCCTGCCTGCGGACATTCCGAGCTGAGATATCCGAAGCGATAACGCCCTTACTGGAATACGCGCAGGATGTGGTCGATCTGCCGGCAAAAACCCTGGTCCTGAATACTGAAGACACGACAACAAATGCCGCGTTTACGGTCATCAGGCGTCCGCTGCGCCGGGCTGTATCGCGTTATGTGTACGATGCTGTCGCCCGACAAATTCATGTGAGTGGCTGGGTATTAACGGAGGCTTCCGTGCGCGCCGAGCTTGTGGACGATACCAGTGGCGAGATAGTGGCGTACACAACCCGCCGTACGGAACGGGCGGATGTGGCAAAACGCCATGCCGATGGAACCTTTGTCGATTATGGGTTCGAGATTGATGCATGGGTGGGAGAACTGCCCCAAAACGGAATAGTCCTCGCTGATGGGCATGGGATGAATGAGGGGTTACGTGCAAGTGAAGCTCCGGAATTCTCAGTTGGGCGGATTAGCGAAGCTGGATATTTACTGCGCGTCTTCACCGGTGCAGGTGAAACGGTCGAATGGCCGATCGGCCTGCCGGTTCTTCATGGCGTTACCGAGTTTTGTGCTTTTGATTCGCGTTATGACTCGTCGTGGGATCTGTTGTGGATCCGGGGTGTTTTTGTGGCATCGGGTCATCGCCTGTCTTCGATCGAGGCGTGGCAGGGGGATCGGCTTCTGGGTGAAGGCGCGGTCAATATCAAGCAGTACCGTCACGGCGAGACCAACACCGGCTGGCGCTTCGAGCTTTTGCTCGACGCGCCCCTCGATACGGCCGTGCCGATCGATATCCGCGCCACCCTGGAAAACGGCGCCCGGGTCTCCCTGAGCCTGGCGGTACCGGAAGCTTCGGCTTCGGCTGCGCCTCCGCCGGTCCTGCCTGGCGGCGACCTGGTCCGCTATGGCGCCGAGGCGGCGAAGGCCCGATTGTTCAGCGTGCTGCCGCCACCGGCACGCCCGCGCGTTTTGCTGATCATCCACAATCTCGATGCCGTCGATCGGCCGGAAAAGGCTCAGGCCATCGCAAGCCTGCGCGACGAACTGCGCCGCCAGGGCCGGGAACTGGTGGTGCTGCACCATTCGCCCCACGCCATTCCCAGCCCCCGTCCTGCCCCCCCTGGCCGAGATCAATTTCTTTGACGGCGCGCTCGATGGCCTGGCCCGGACGGCCTGGGACAGCGATCCGGCGGCCGCGACACGCCTGTTTTCACCGGCGGTCAGGCAAAGGGCGGCCGGGGCGCTCTACGGCTTCTACTCGACGCTGAACCCGTCGCCGGTGGCGTTGGAAAAATGCCTCGACCAGATCGATGACGAGGCCCGCAAGGTGCTGTATGTCCTGCAGCAGGTGCAGCCGGATGTGGTCCTGTTGTGGCATCAGTGGAATTCCCTGATGGAGGTGGGGCGGACCCTGGCAAATGCCCTGGGGATCCCGAGTGCCTACCTGCACGAGGGCATGGTGCCCAAGACCCTGACCCTGGATGCGAAGGGGATGATGGCCGAAGCGTCCTGCGTGGGGGTGACGTTGAAGGCGACCCGGGCCAACGCGCCCTGGCTGGAAAAGGCCGGGGCAGTTATCGCCGATATCCGCGACAGGCGGCTGGATCGCAAGCCGCAGTCGGGGCTGTCGGTGATGGGCGCGGTGCGGGCGCGTGCCGATGCCGAGGGCGCGAAGCTGGTCTTCTATGCTGGCATCAATGACTGGCATTCGGGCAATCTGCCGCGTGATGGACAATCGCGTCTGCATTCGCCGATCTTTGAGGATACGCAGGACGGTCTGGCGGCGCTGGCGGAACTGGCGGAGGCCCATAACTGGCTGATCCTGTTCAAGCCGCACCCCAACCTCTATCCGCAGGCTTTTGCGCATCCGCGCGTGGTGGTGGTGCGCGAGAGCAATGTGCTGGACTGCCTGCTGCTGAGTGATGTGACGGTGACCATTCTGTCTTCGGTGGCCTATATCGCGCTGGCCAATGACCGGCCGGTGGTGCTGATGGGGCGCAACACCCTGTCGGGTTCCGGCAGTGTTTATGAGGTCACCGCGCGCGAGACCCTGGCCGACACGGTCAATGCCGCCCTGGCGCGCTCAGGTTTCGACGACCAGCGCCGGGCCTTCCAAAGCCATATCGCCGCCCTCCTGAAGGATCACCTCTATGCCTACGATCCGAAGGATACGCTCGCCATATTGACCCACAAAGATATGGTGAAAAAAATGAAAGATATGGAAGATGCCGGCCAGTCTGAAATGGCCATCAAGTAACCGCGAGTTGATATCTCATGAAAGTGCTTTTTATAGCCAACTGCCATGCCAAGCCGCTCAGCATTATCTGCAATACGCTTTGCCCTTCGATTGCATTCGACTGGGTCGAGGTCAACCGTCTAAGCGAGGCCGATCGTGAGACTGTTACGGCAAAGATAGAAAACGCGGACAGCGTACTTTACTATCCGATTTCGGACAGATGGCCGCAGGACTTCGTGCGCGGCGCGACTATCCGGGAAAAGGCAAAAGCATCGCTTGTCCTTACGAATGTCTATTTTGGTGGCCTGCATCCAGACATTACATTGACCGGCAAGGGGGGCGCACGATTGCAAAGCCCTCTGGCCGATTATCATAGCCGAATTGTGCTGATGAGCTACCTCAACGGCCTGGACGCGTCAAAGGCCCTGCAACTGGTCAATGATTCAGCCTTTGCCGATAAATTCGGCTATCTTCAGGTCTGGCCGGATAGCTTGGCAGAGTTGAAAAAACGTAGCAACGAGGCGGATATCCGCTTCTACGACGAATTTGAGGAGATGCTTTACGAACGCCTGCCTTTGTTCGTGGTCAATCATCCGGTTACGCATCTGTTGTTTCTCTACGCGCGCAAGATACTGGCGCACCTGGGGCTTCCCGTCCTGTCGCTGACCGCTGACTGTTTCCCGCAGTGGATGTTGAGCAATGCCGTCTTCCCTGTATTTCCGTATATTTCCGAGACGTTCAAACTGCCTTATTCGGTGTCTCTTCTGAAGGCGCCGCGGGCCGACGTTTTTCTGGAAATGCCGGATTTCGTCAATCAGTGTTATAGTTTGTATAAAGGGTATAAGCGCGAGGAAATGGTCGTCATGGACAAATACGCCGAATGGAAAACGCGCTTCCTGGCTAGTCTGTAATTAATGTTTGGAACCGGTTTTACCCGCTTTTTGCCAAAAGGTCTGCGCAATGTCATTCTGGGCCTGTCGAATGACTACCATTTCGGTAGCCCACGCATCCGTTACGCGCCGGTAAAGGCCCGGCGACAATATCGCGGTAAACGCGTCGCCATAGCCGGCCTTTTCTCGGTGCGTTGCGGGTTGCAGCGTGCTGCTGACCTGATGGCGATGGACATGGAAGCCAGGGGTATTCCTGTCTTTCGTATGGATATGGCAAGGGCTCTGCGTCTGGTGACAGACATCGAGCGAAACGATGCCGGCGGGCTGAAGGAGATGGCGAATTTTGCCCCGACCGATATCATCATTCATGCCGCGCCGCCCCTGTTCAACCGCTTTCTAAGCAAGCTCGGAAGACGGGAGTACAGCAAGGCAGCGGTCATCCCCTACTGGCACTGGGAACTGGCCGAGGCGCCGGCAGACTGGGGCAGGGCTCTTAAATGGGCAGACGAAATATGGGCTCCGACGCTTTTTGTGGCCGATGCCATCCGGGCTGTCATGCCTGAAGCGCGGCCAATAAGGATCGTGCCCAACGCGGTTGACGCCGATCCTTTCGTCCCGGTCAGCACGGTGGATGCTGCAAGGGTACGCTCCGTTCTGGGAATAGGCGAGGGGGCGTATGTTGCCGGCTTCACCTTTTCGATGGCGTCCGGGTTCTGGCGCAAAAACCCGCTGGGCGCGATTGAAGCCTTCCACACGGCATTTCCGGAAAGTCCTGAGACGCGCCTGATCCTGCGTTGTCATGACTGCGCGCTTTACCCGGCCGGCTATGATCTGCTAAAGGCCGCGGCGCTGGCGGATGCACGTATTCTGCTGTTTGATGGCCAGGACCGCAAAATCGGTCTTAGTGATTTTTACGCGGCGATCGATGTGCTTCTGTCCCTGCATCGTTCGGAGGGCTTTGGCCTGACCCTGGCCGAGGCTTTGCAATCCGGACGCCGCGTGATCACGACCGACTGGGGCCTGGCGCCGGAACTGGCGGCGGACGCCGGTGTCACTCAGGTGCCGTCGGTTCTCATTCCCGTGGAAGATCCGCAGGGCATATACGAAGATTACACGGTGCAAAAATGGGCCGAGGCGGATATTGGTGCGGCGGCGAAAGCCCTTCAGGCTCTCGCCATCCGTTCCTAGATCACGTAATCCAGGCCATCACCCAGGAAGCCGTTTGCCAGCATGTAGGCGACGACTTTTTCCGCCAGTTGTTCCGGCGTCTGGCTCGTGGTGTCGAGCGTCAGTTCCGGGCTTTCCGGCGCCTCGTAGGGGCTGTCGATACCGGTGAAGTTCCTGATCTCGCCGGCGCGCGCCTTGGCATAGAGGCCCTTGACGTCGCGCTTTTCCACCACATCAAGCGGGGTCGAGACGTAGATCTCGATGAACTCGTTGTCGCCCAGCAGCTCGCGCGCCATCTGCCGCTCGGCACGGAACGGCGAGATGAACGACACCAGCGTCACCAGGCCGGCATCGACCATCAGCTTCGACACCTCAGCCACGCGGCGGATATTCTCCACGCGGTCGGCATCGGTGAAGCCTAAGTTCTTATTCAGGCCGTGGCGGACATTGTCGCCATCGAGCAGATAGGTGTGGTGGCTGAGCGACAGAAGCTTCTTCTCGACCAGATTGGCGATGGTCGATTTGCCGGCGCCCGAAAGCCCGGTGAACCACAAAACGACCGGCTTCTGGTTCTTGGCGGCCGCACGGGTCGCCTTGTTGACGTCGAGCGCCTGCCAGTGGACATTGGTGGCGCGCCTGAGACCGTGTTCTATCATGCCGGCGCCGAGCGTCAGGTTCGACACACGGTCGATGACGATAAAAGCGCCCATTTCGTGATTGTCCGCATACGGATCAAACGCCACGGGTTCCTGCAGGGCGATATTGACCAGCGCCACTTCGTTCAGCTTCAGCGTCTTGGCCGCCAGATCGGCAAAGGTATTGACGTCGGTCTTGTGCTTTATTTCGGTCACCGACGCCGAAACCGTCTTGGCGCCGATCTTGACCAGCAGGGTGCGACCGGGGATCAGTTCCTGCTCGCTCATCCAGATCAGGCGCGCCTGGAACTGGTCGGAGACTTCGGGTCGATTGTCCGTTGCGGAGATTACGTCGCCGCGTGAAATATCGATTTCATCTTCCAGGGTCAGCGTAATGGCCTGGCCGGCGGCCGCGGCCGGCAGATCACCATCATAGGTGACGATCGCCTTGACCTTGGACGTTTTGCCGGATTTGGCCACCAGCACCTCGTCACCGGGACGAACGGTGCCGGAAGAAATGGTGCCGGAGAAGCCGCGGAAATTGAGGTCGGGGCGATTGACCCACTGGACCTGCAAACGGAAGGGCTTTTGGCTTTGGTCTTGATCGATCTGCACCGTTTCCAGGTGCTCGACGAGCGTCGGGCCCTGATACCACGGCATCTTGTCGCTGCGGCCCAGAACGTTGTCGCCATAGCGGGCCGACATCGGAATGGCCTGCAAGGTCTCAAAGCCGAAATCGGCAGCGAACGCCTGGTAATCGGCAACAATCTCGTTGAAGACGTCCTGGCAGTAATCCATCAGGTCGATCTTATTGACCGCCAGCACCACATGTTTGATGCCGAGCAGCGACACGATGAACGAGTGACGGCGCGTCTGGGTCAGGATGCCTTTGCGGGCGTCGATCAGGATGACGGCGAGGTCCGAATTGGAGGCGCCGGTGGCCATGTTGCGGGTATATTGTTCGTGGCCGGGGGTGTCGGCGACGATGAACTTGCGTTTGTCGGTGGTGAAGAAGCGGTAGGCGACATCGATGGTGATGCCTTGCTCGCGCTCGGCCTGTAGGCCATCGACCAGCAGGGCCAGGTCAATATCGTCACCGACCGTGCCGTGCTTCTTCGAGTCCTTTTCGATGCTGGCCAGTTGATCCTCGAAGATCAGCTTGGTGTCATAGAGCAGGCGGCCGATCAGGGTCGACTTGCCATCATCCACCGACCCGCAGGTCAGGAAGCGCAGCAGGTCCTTCTTCTCGTGTGTGGCCAGATATTCGACGAGTGCTTTGGTGTCGAGGGTGTCTTCCATAACAGTCGCATTCATTAGAAATAACCCTCGCGCTTCTTCTTTTCCATCGAGCCGGCTTCATCGTGGTCGATCAGGCGGCCGGAGCGCTCGGAGGTGCGGGCCACCAGCATTTCGGCCACAATCTCTTCCAGGGTGGCGGCTTCGGATTCGACAGCGGCGGTGAGGGGGTAGTCTCCCAGGGTGCGGAAACGCACGGACTTCATTTCCGGCACCTCGCCGGGATTGAGCGGCAGGCGGTCGTCATCGACCATGATCCACTGGCCGCCACGCTGCACGACCGGACGCTTTTGGGCGAAATAGAGCGGCACGATGGGAATGTTTTCCATCAGGATATATTGCCAGATGTCGAGCTCGGTCCAGTTGGAGATCGGGAAGACGCGGATCGATTCACCCGGCTTTACTCGGGCATTATAAAGGTTCCACAGTTCCGGCCGCTGGTTCTTCGGGTCCCAGCCGTGATTAGCCGTGCGGAAGGAGAAGATGCGCTCCTTGGCGCGGCTCTTTTCCTCGTCGCGGCGGGCGCCGCCGAAAGCGGCATCGAAGCCATGTTCGGTCAGGGCCTGCTTCAGGGCATCGGTCTTCATGATGTTGGTAAAGACGTTCGAGCCGTGATCGAATGGATTGACGTTATCGGCTACCCCTTGCTGATTGGTGTGACTGATCAGGTTCAGTCCCAGTCGCGCCGCGGTATCATCACGAAACTTGATCATTTCGCGGAATTTCCACGTCGTATTGACGTGCATGAAAGGGAAGGGGGCTTCGACGGATAAAAGGCCTTCATGGCCAGGTGCAGCATGACCGACGAATCCTTGCCGATCGAATAAAGCATGACCGGATTTTTGAACTCGGCGGCGACCTCGCGCATGATGAAGATCGCCTCGGCTTCCAGGCGCTTCAGATGGGTCATTCTTTCGGGCGTAACAGGCATACAAAAACCTTTTCATGCGCCTCTTCGGCGCATTCGTCATTCAGAGCGGCCTATCTAACTTTACTCTTTGCGCCGAACAAACCACAAAGTCTAAACTCTGGCTTAAGATGCGATGGCTAGGTTAGGATGATGTGATGCGTCTGATGAGGCGTGTCATGCGAGTAAGGATAAGGTCTGTAATGCAGTTCAAGGCGCTTGCCATCCCCGGTCCGGTTCTGGTCCAGCCGAAAATGATCGGCGATGCACGCGGCTTTTTCATGGAAGCCTTCAAGGACGGCTGGTTTCGGGAAAATGTTGCCGATGTCACGTTCGTTCAGGACAACCAGTCCCTGTCGCGCGAAACCGGCACCATCCGTGGCCTGCACTACCAGGCCGAACCGTTTGCCCAGGGCAAGCTGGTGCGTTGCCTGAAAGGAGCGATCTTCGATGTGGCGGTGGATATCCGCCCTGACTCGCCCCGCTTTGGCCAATGGGTCGGCGAAACCCTGACCGCTGCGGGCGCAGAACAATTGTGGGTGCCGGCGGGCTTCGCGCATGGTTTCTGCACGCTGGAACCGGATACGGAGGTCTTCTACAAGGTCACCTGTCCTTACAGCGCGCCCAATGATGCCGGGATTGCCTTTGACGATCCTGACATAGGTATCAACTGGCCCACCGATATTGCCACGGCGATTTTGTCGGCTAAGGATAAAATCCAGCCGCCTCTGGCGTCGCTTAAGTCATAAAGGCACAATCCAATCATGCGTATTCTCGTCACCGGTGGTGCCGGCTTTATCGGTTCGGCCCTGGTCAGGTATCTGGTCGGTGAGGTCGGCGCCGATGTGCTCAATCTCGACAAGCTGACCTATGCCGGCAATCTGGCGTCGCTCGACCCGATCGCCGGCGCCAACAACTACCAGTTCGTTCAGGCGGATATCTGCGACGGACCGAAGCTCAGCCAGGTCATCACCAGTTTCCGCCCAGACCATATCATGCACCTGGCGGCGGAAAGTCATGTCGACCGGTCGATTACCGGCGCGAAGGATTTCATCGAGACCAATGTGATGGGCACCTTCAACCTTCTGGAGGGGGCGCGCCATTACTGGAACAGCCTTGAAGGCGAGGCAAAGTCGAACTTCCGCTTCCTGCATGTCTCGACCGATGAGGTCTATGGCTCGCTCGGTGAAACCGGCCTCTTCGAGGAAACCACGCCCTATGATCCGTCCTCGCCCTATTCTGCCTCCAAGGCAGCCTCCGATCATCTCGCCAAGGCGTGGCACCGGACCTACGGTTTGCCAGTCGTGGTCTCGAACTGCTCGAACAATTACGGCCCCTGTCACTTTCCCGAAAAGCTGATCCCGCTCAACATCATCAATGCCCTGGAAGGCCAGCCCCTGCCGGTCTACGGCGATGGCTCGAATATCCGTGACTGGCTATATGTCGAGGACCACGCCCGCGCCCTGCATCTGATCTGTTCAAGGGGGCGCCTTGGCGAAACCTATAATGTCGGCGGCCGCAATGAGCGCAGCAACATAGAGGTGGTGCGGCGCATCTGCGCACTCATGGATCAGTTGCGCCCGAAGAACGCCCCGCATGACCGGCTGATTGCCTTCGTCACCGATCGTCCTGGCCATGACCGGCGTTACGCCATAGATGCCACCAAACTGGAAACCGAACTGGGCTGGAAAGCCAAGGAAACCTTCGACAGCGGCCTTGAAAAGACCGTGCGCTGGTATCTCGATAATGAAACCTGGTGGCGCCCCTTGCGCGGCGAGGTCTATGCTGGCGAACGGCTGGGAATTGTGAAAGCCTAGATGATGCGTATTCTTGTGACCGGAAAAAATGGCCAGGTCGATACCGCCCTGCAAATCGAAGGCGACCGGCTGGGGCTTGATATCGTGCGGATCGGCCGGCCCGATGTCGATCTGTCGAAACCGGAGACGATCGAGACGGCGGTGCGGGAAATCCGTCCCGAGGTTATTATCTCCTCGGCGGCCTATACGGCGGTGGACAAGGCCGAGAGCGAACCCGAGCTGGCGCAGAAGGTCAATGGAGATGCGCCCGGTGTTCTGGCCCGACTAGCGGCGGAACTGAATATACCCATTCTGCATTTGTCAACCGATTGTGTCTTTGCCGGCGACAAGGCTGAGCCCTATACTGAGGCGGATGCGCCTGCGCCTATCAGCGTCTACGGTCGGACCAAGCTGTCGGGCGAGGAACAGGTCCGCGCCGCCACTGATAACCACGTCATCCTGCGTATTTCCTGGGTTTACTCATCACTGGGCAATAACTTCGTGAAAATGATGCTGCGCCTCTCCGAAACGTGCGACGAGGTGACCGTCGTGGCCGACCAGCATGGCTGCCCGACCTATGCGCCGGAGGCCGCGCGCGCCGTGCTGGCCATTGCCCAGCAGGTCGTCATCGATCCTGACCCGACGATCCGCGGCACCTTCCATCTCGCCGGGGAGGGGGAAACGACGCGTGCCGACTTTGCCAAAGCCATTTTCAAAGGCGCTGAAGCGCGCGGCCACAAGCCTGTCCATGTCAATCCCATCGCCACGGCCGACTATCCTACGGCGGCGAAGCGTCCGTTAAATGCCCGCCTGAACAGCGAAAAGCTGGATGAGGTCTTTGGTCTGCGTCTGGAGCCCTGGCAGGATTCGCTCGACGTCTGCCTGGATCAATTGCTCGGAGGAAATACATAATGAAGGGCATAATATTGGCGGGCGGCAGCGGTTCGCGCCTGTATCCGATGACACTCGGCGTCTCCAAGCAGATGATGCCGATCTACGACAAGCCGATGATCTATTATCCGCTGTCGACCCTGATGATGTCCGGCATCCGCGATATCCTGATCATTTCGACGCCCCATGACCTGCCGCAATTCCAGAAACTCCTCGGTACAGGCGAGCAGTGGGGCATTCAGTTATCCTATGCCGAACAGCCGGCGCCGGAGGGCCTGGCCCAGGCCTATATTATTGGCGCCGATTTCGTGAACGGTCAGCCCTCCTGCCTGATCCTCGGCGATAACATCTATTACGGTCCGTCGCTGTCCGGCTTTCTGGAGGAAGCGGCCGCCATCACCTCCGGCGCCAGCGTCTTCGCCTATCAGGTGTCCGATCCCGAACGCTACGGCGTGATCGAATTCGACGCCAATTTCCAGGCCGTGTCCATTGAGGAAAAGCCGGCGAAACCCCGGTCGAACTGGGCGGTGACCGGCCTCTATTTCTACGATCATCAGGTCATAGATATCGCCGCCAATCTCAAGCCCTCTGTGCGCGGCGAGCTGGAAATCACCGATATCAACCGTACCTATCTGGAACGCGGCGAATTGCGGGTAAAGCCGATCGGTCGCGGCTATGCCTGGCTCGATACCGGCACGCCCGACAGCCTGCTGGATGCCGCCGATTTCGTGCGCGTGCTTGAAAAGCGGCAGGGCATGAAAATCGCTTGTCCCGAAGAGGTGGCGTGGCGTCGCGGCTATATCGACAATGCCCAGCTATCCGCGCTGATTGCCCGCCTGGATAAGAGTGATTACGGCCGCTATCTGCAAAAGCTGATAGATTAGAGCGCGTCCCAAAAAGTGTGATGCACTTTTTGGGTTAAGATGCGCGTTAAAACAAAAACCTAGAGTGCCGATCTGGTTCAACCAGATCGACACTCTAGGCCAGCCGCGTTTCCACCGCACCGAAGGCGACAAAGTGCGGATTGGCGTAATCTCCGTCATTATCCTGGAACCGTTTGCCGTATCTAAGCGGCTGGCCGTCGAGCGTCTCCACCCGGCCACCAGCGGCGCGTAAGATCGCATCGCCCGCCGCCGTATCCCACTCCATGGTGCGGCCCATGCGCGGGTAGATATCGGCGCGGCCCTCGGCGATCAGGCAGAATTTCAGCGACGACCCGGCGGCAACGAAATCAGCGACCGTATAGGCTTCGAGATATCTTTGCGTTTCCGCCCCGCCATGCGAGCGCGAACCCACCGCGATCAGGCCCCCTTGCGGCTGACGCACCTGTATCGCGCGCGCCTCGCCTATTAAACCCTCTTTCACCTCGGCCATAAAGGCGCCCCCTGACTTACCATTCAAGCCCGCCGAGCCCCACCAGATCTTGCCCAGCGCCGGCGCATAGACTGCGCCCAGAACCGGCTTGCCATACTCGATAAGGGCGATATTGACGGTGAACTCGCCGTTCTTCGAGATAAATTCCTTAGTGCCATCGAGCGGATCAACCAGGAAGAAGGTGCCGGCGGTGGTGGGGAAGCGTCCTGCCGCCGCCTCTTCCTCGGCGATCACCGGAATGCCGGGCGCGATATGCTTCAGCCCGGCCAGTATAATGGCTTCCGCTTTCTGGTCCGCTTCGGTCACTGGCGAGGCGTCGCCCTTCGTGGCCACCGCGAAATCGGTGGCATAGATGCGCATGATCTCGGCGCCGGCCGCCAGCATGATCGGGTTCAGGTCCAAGGGAAACTCCGGGAATCGGGACGAATTATCGTCCCCGGCGTATCACGAGACCGGCCGAAGTGGTGACAAAATTTTCAAGCAGCAGCTTGAGGTGCGGCTCACCATAGGGTGGCGCGTCGATATATCGGTCCACGGGCATGGTATCCGGCGCCACCGTGAAGGGTTCGACATAATGCCCGCGTGCCCGTAGTTTTTCCGCAAGCTGATCCAGGTCACGACGCCGAAAAAGAACCGTCCAGTTATTGTCGAGGGTTTGGCTGTTGGAACTCAGGTTGAACTCGGTCGTATGGACCGCCACGCCACCGACCTTCAGGGTTTTCTCAACGCTGTTGACGATGAAATCCAGGCCCTTTTCTATGGAGCCGAGGTGTTCGAGCGCGCAGGCGGACCAGCAGAAATCAAAACCGGTGAGGGCAGGGGAAATGGCGTTCATGTCGCAATGCTCGAACTGCACCCGTTCCTCGAAGTCGGTGCGATCCATACGCCCTTCGGGAATCGCGCTGAGGGCCTCAGCCAGTTGCCGGTGATCCGCCCAGCCATTTTTCAGACCGATTTCGGGTGGCGCATCGGTGGCCATGACATGAGTCCCAGCACTGGCAAAGGCCGCCGGAAGTGGCTCGGTGCCGACGCCGAAACCCAGGGCGCGTTTGTCCGGTCCCACTGCGCCAAGCCGGAAAGCATGATGGAGAATGAAAATAAATTCCCACAGCTTGCGATGATAAAACACCTGATGATTGATCAGGTCGGTCAGTCGCTGAAATTCCGGATGGAGGAAGTCCGTCGCTGTGCAGGTCGAATAGGCCATGAACGGCGCATCGGGCGATGAGCGGAAGACGTCCACCGGCGGCAAGGCAGGCTTTGCGCCGCCGTCGAGGCGAGCATCGACAAGGCCGGAAACGCGTTCCGTCAGTACAGGCAAAAGCGCATCCGCAACCAGGGGGCGATGATCCGGGCCATCTTGTCAATGAGAACCTGTTTAAGCCCTTTGCGGTTCATCGTCATAAATCAGTATCCCCTGTCTGGCCTTGTCAGGTCTGGATAGCATGAAAATACCGCAGGTCATCAAAACAATTCCGAATTTGCTCATCTGGCAGTTATTCGGTTTCACTTGTCACCTTCGCAAATCTGTAGCTAACTTCCGCTTTCTCAGGGGAGGCCGCCTATGTCCATTCGTCATCTGATCGCCGGTGTGTCCGTGGTGCTGGTGCTCAGCGCCTGCCAGATGCCCGGCCGCGCGCCGTCCGCCTACGAGCAGGCGAAAGCGGACCTGACCGCCCCGGTCGCCGATATCCAGGCCCACATCAGGGCCGGAAAATACACCTCCGTCGATCTCATCCAGGCGGCGCTCGACCAGATCAAGACGAAGAACCCAGACCTGCACGCCGTCATCACCGTCAATCCCGATGCCCTGAAACGCGCCAAAGAGTCCGATGCCGCCCGCAAGGCCGGCAAGGACCTGGGCCCTCTGATGGGTATTCCGGTCCTGATCAAGGACAATATCGAGACAGCCGATATCATGCCGACGACCGCCGGCTCAATGGCCCTGGCGGCCAATATCACCCACCGCGACGCGCCGGTGGTGGCCCGGCTGCGTGCCGGCGGCGCCATCATCCTCGGCAAGGCTAACCTGTCAGAATGGGCCAATATCCGCTCCACCCGTTCGGTCAGCGGCTGGAGCGGCGTCGGCGGATTGACGGCCAATGCGGTCGATCACGCCCGCACGGCCTGTGGCTCGTCATCCGGTTCCGGCGCAGGCGTAGCTGCCGGACTGGCCCCTCTGGCGGTCGGCACCGAAACCGACGGCAGCGTCACCTGTCCGTCGTCGATGAACGGCCTGACCGGGCTGAAGCCGACTGTCGGTCTGGTCTCGCGCACCTATGTGGTGCCGATTTCGCATTCCAGGATACGCCGGGGCCGATGGGGCATTCCGTGGCCGATATCGCCGCCATGCTGACCGTCATGGCCGGCAGCGATCCCGCCGATAAAGCGACCGCCGACGCCGACACGCACAAGACCGACTATACGGCAGGTCTAACGGATTACAGCCTGAAAGGTGTGCGCATCGGCGTGTTGCGCGATCAGGTCGGCAATGACGCCAAGACCGCCGCTGTCTTTGAAGCTGCGCTCAAGCAACTGACAGATCAGGGCGCGGTACTGGTCGATATCAAGGACAGCTCGGTCAAAGGGCTGGGCGATGCCGAAATGACCGTCATGATGACCGAACTGAAAGCCGACCTGAACGCCTACCTGGCCTCGACCCCCACGGCGGTGAAAACGCGCACCCTGGCCGATGTCATCGCCTTCAACAAAGCCAATGCCGCGCAGGAAATGCCTTACTTCGGGCAGGAACTGTTCGAGCAGTCCGAACAAACCAGGGGGCTCGATGATCCGGCCTATATTTCCGCCGCCTATCTCGCCAAAAACGCGTCCGCCGCGCGGATCGATGGCCTGCTGGCGGCGAATAAGGTGACGGTGCTGCTGGCCCCGACCTATGGCCCGGCCTGGCTGTCCGATCTGGTCTATGGCGACCAGTACACCGGCCCCTCGGCCACACAATTGCCGGCCACCTCCGGTTATCCGCATCTGACCGTGCCTATGGGCGTGGTGCAGGGCCTGCCGGTGGGCCTGAGCTTTATCGGCCCGAAATGGAGCGAAGAAATATTGCTGAAAACGGGCTATGCCTACGAACAGGGCCGGAAAAGCGCGAAATAGTTACCCTACAAAATTTGCTTTCGTAGGGTAATTGAGTTATACCCTACGAAAATAATTATTGTAGGGTAAAATGCGTTCCATTCCTCTGGCTCTTCAAACCGCCTACCAGGATCTGCTCGAAACCCTGCGCCAGCAGGCACTTTCTGAAATTGGCGGCACGCCATTCGTGAAAGATACCGGCGGCAAGGGCGCATATTGGTACGCCCGCCAGCGCATTGGCGATCGCGTGGTTGACCGCTATCTCGGCCGGGATACGCCCGATCTGCGGATACGTCTTGAAAAGGCCGTTGATGATCTGGAGACGCAAAAGGCGCTCAACAAGCGATGCGCCAGCCTTGTGGCGCAACTCAGGGCGGCAGGGCTGCCGGCTCTGGATCGGGAAAGTGGCAAGGTGCTGAATGCCATGGCGCGCGTGGGTGTCTTCCGGCTGGGCGGCACCCTGGTGGGCACTCACGCCTACAGGCTGATGAGCGCCGAACTGGGGGTCTGGCTCGATGATGCGCTGGCGGTGACCGAAGACCTGGATATTGCCGCCTTCGAAAACCTGAAACTGGTCATTGAAGACAAGGTCGATCCGGACTTGCCGGATACATTTCGCGCGCTGAACCTGACGGCTGTTCCCGGACTGGACGCCCGGCGTCCCACGCGCTGGCACATGCCGGGGGGCGGTGCCCGGATCGATTTTCTGGTGCCCCTGATGAAGGAAGGCAATGAGGCAGTCTTTCTCGAACCCCTGGGCGTTTATGCTCAGGCCCTGAGCTTTCTCAATTTCCTAATCGCCGATCCGATCCCCGCCGTCGGTCTGTATCGCAGCGGCGTTCTTTTGCAGATACCCCGGCCCGAGCGCTACGCCATCCACAAGCTGATCGTGGCGCAGCGGCGAACGGGCGGGCAGGAAAGCAAGGCGGGAAAAGACCTGGCTCAGGCGGAAAGCCTGATCCGTGTTCTGGCCGAAGACCGCCCGTATGATCTGCAATCCGCCTGGCAAACGGCGCTCAATTCTGGTGAGAAATGGCGGGAAGCGCTCGACCGGTCGCTGCGGCAGAAGCCGGAAATCACCGCGATCCTAGGAGGATTGTAATTTGGTAATCCACCGCGTTATGTAATTGATATCCTGTCACAATAACGCTGCAGGCCGAGTAAATTGCCGAAATAAGATTTCGGTTATACATATACCGCTAAGCGAATGTGGGGATTGATATGAACTGGCTAAAAATGGTGCGTAGCGTGTGGGCGAGGCTCGCTCTTGGCTGTGGAACGATGTTAGCGCTTGTCCGAGGTGTAAATCCATCATTTGGCAAATTTGACTGGCTCTCTTTTTTTACAATCATTCTCCCTTTGGTCGGATGGTTGATAGCTGAAATCGCCGTTGAACTCAGTGAGACACAGCAAACAAGCAGTCACGATAGAATCTTTATCGCAAGTTTGCCAAATTGTTCGACACTAATGCACTGAACTTCTTGAAAAAACACGATTTTGGAAATCTTTTTCACTGTCGTAAGATCGATCCCATTTCGGAACTCGCCGAAGTATGGAGTGACAGCCGCTATGAATTTAACGACAAGGAGCTGAGCGCATGTTTTGAACGATGCAAAGAAATAGCTGTCGAATTAAATCAGGCTTTAGCATTGGAAACGGGTCAACATCCCTACCAGGTGGAATATAACACCGCCTATATTGAGGACGTAAATACAGGCGACGCAACACCAGAATCTGTAAAATCAATCGAAAAATTGAATTTCCTCGCAACAAATCTTTACCAAGAATTGGACAAATTAAATAAAAATGCTCAAAAAATTGGTCTTAGCTCATTCGATTAGTGGCTATTGATTTAAACCGATGTATTTTTTAAGTTTCTGGCCATTTCGCATTTCGGCTTCGAATTGTCATAAGATCATTATTGATCGCGTATGCCCAAATCTCTGACCTCACCCTAAATCTATCCCCGCCCGTAATTCCCGGTGCATTCTGTACCGATGTCTCTTGATGACCCGACAGCACAGACTCAACTGACCCCGGAAGAGCGGCGTGCGCTTCTGCGCGCCTTTGCCGACCGGATGCTGCTCAAGGTCACCGCCATGGACGATCCCGAAGACCTGCCGGGCGTCGAGAAGGTGGTGCGGACCGCCGCCATGATCGAGCGCATCTATAGCCGCTGCGACCGCGCTGAGCGCCAGAGGCCAGAGCCGCGTAAAGTCGAGGCCGAACGCGCCGCCTATGAGGAAGCGGCGATCAAGGCGCGGGTCTCCCTGGCTGGTACACTGAGATGGGGCGAAGAGCGCCGCCAAAGTCTGGGGCAGTGGTGGGACGAGGCCCAAACCCTCGCCCAAACCCCGGCTCAGGCAGCCGTTCCGGCGCAAAGCCGCCCGCAAAAACCCGCCGCGCAGGAATTCCCGGCGACGGCGGCCGACCCGAATGTCGTACCGTCCTGGCAGAAAGTCACCTATGTCGATTACACCGAGGCTTTCGAAGCGGCCCGTGCCGAACTGGCTCTGAAGAGACGTGAAGCGAAATCGACGCCGCTGCCGCCGCTAAACTCAGGTTAACAAACAGCCTCAGCACTCCACCACATTGACCGCCAAACCGCCGAGACTCGTTTCCTTGTACTTGGCGCGCATGTCCTCGCCGGTCTGGCGCATCGTCTCGATCACCGCATCGAGCGACACGATGTGGTGGCCGTCGCCATTCAGCGCCAGATAGGTGGCGTTGATCGCCTTGATGGCGCCCATGGTATTGCGCTCGATGCACGGCACCTGGACCAGGCCTCCAATAGGGTCACAAGTCAGGCCGAGATTGTGCTCCATGCCGATCTCGGCGGCGTTTTCGATCTGGCCGGGCGTACCACCCAAAGCCGCGCACAGCCCCGCCGCCGCCATCGAGCAGGCGACACCGACCTCGCCCTGGCAGCCCATTTCCGCCGCCGAGATGGACGCATTTGTCTTGTAGAGAAAGCCGATTGCCGCCGCCGTCATCAGCAGGGTGCGTGTGCCTTCCTTGGTAGCCCCCGGCACGAAGGTCTCGTAATATTTGATCACCGCCGGCAGCACCCCGGCCGCGCCATTGGTCGGCGCCGTTACCACGCGGCCGCCGGCGGCGTTTTCCTCATTGACCGCCAAAGCATAGAGGCTGACCCACTCAAAGATATGCGACGGATCGATCCGCGGCCCGCGCTCCTCCAGACGTTCCTTCATCGCCTTGGCGCGGCGCCTGACATTCAGCCCGCCCGGCAGGACGCCTTCGAGCGACACGCCGCGTTTGATGCTGGCCATCATGGCGTCGCGCACCTTATCGATAAAGGCGGTGGTCTCGGCCTCGGTCCGGAAGGCCAGTTCGTTGCGCGCCACCACCTCGGCGATGGAGAGGTTCTCCGAGGCGCAGATGGCCAGCAGTTCGGCGCCGGAAGCGTAAGGATAGGGCAGGGCGATATTGCTGGAATTGGCGACCACGGTATCGCCGGTAATCGCCCCGCCGCCGATGGAAAAATAGGTGGCCGTGAAAGGCTTGCCGTGCGGATAGGTGGCCTCGAAGACCATGCCGTTGGAATGCTCGGCCAAGAACTCGCCCATCATGAATTGCAAATCGGTTTCGGGATCGAACACGATATTATAAAGCCCGGCCAGTTTCAGGCTTTGCGTGGCGCGAATCTCGGTGACAAGCGGCGCAATGGCCTCCGGATCGATACGATCGGGCAGCCAGCCGCTGAGGCCGACCAGAATGGCGGTATCGGTGGCGTGGCCCTTGCCGGTCAGGGCCAGCGAGCCATAAAGCTTGCAGATGACGCGCGCTGGCTGGCCATAACTGGCCGCCTGTTCGGCGAAATGCACGGCCGCCCGCATCGGCCCCACCGTATGCGAACTGGACGGCCCGATGCCGATGGTGAAGAGATCGGTGACGCTCAGGGCCCAGGCGGGTCTGGTCATGTCGGGCATCTTTCTTGTGGCGATGTCTCTTACGACATCCGGCGGGATATATCCGTCCATTTCGGGCCGATTATCCGCGCCATGTGGCATTTTTATTGATCCCACGTTCCCACAAGCCGCATTCGCGGTCAATCTGGTTTCAATTGTACTTAAGTGCTTCCCAGACCAATCGTACTGATAGAATGAAGACCCGCTATTTTAAAGCCTTTGTTGGCCACAAATAACCATCGAATTTCCATTTCCGCATATTGGAAGGGAGAACCTGCAAACGATCTTCTTCGATCGCAAACCCTTTCCACCAGTGCCTCGCCATGCCCGCAAGCACAAGGGTGCCGTCATATCCCTGGCATAGCTTGGTTTCCTTATAGGCATTGTAATGCATCGCATCGACGGAATTATCCGCAATATTGAATTGGGGATATAACTCTTTGAGCACAAAGAAAGCGTTCGGCGCGGTAACGGCAACGAGTTCGTAACCCATTTCCTGAGCCGCTTCCACGGTTGCCAGCAGGGATGAACCCAGGTTCAGGTTGAGGTTTTTCTCCTGCAACAGGTATACGTCATTGGGGATGGCGTGGTTGAATTCTATGCAAACCACTCTGGGCTTGTACTTTTGCAAGTCGCGCCAGACGTGGATATCATTGCCATCAATATCTATGGATAGAAAATCAAAATCGACGGGAACGGTAAAGGGGGCACGGTCCAGATGCGCGTCGAGCTTGTTTTCATCCGAAAAGCCGACAATGTCCTCTACGGTAAATACGTCCGGCCGCTCACGGTAGAGTTCATGAAGGGCGGCATAAGCCTTGCTGGGCTCGATGAGAACCGCGCTCCATTTTTTGTTATTTGCGAGATCGTAGGAATTACTGATGCGTTTTCCGTCGCCCGCGCCAAAATCAACCACCACCTTGTTTTTTACACCGATAATTTCGAAAATCCGTGCGGCTACACCATCTTCCCCCCGCGGAGGTGACATTAGTGCGGTAAGGTTCAAACCAGAGGGACTCTTTTACTCTGCGGTCCACTGGGCGATGAATAACGGTATTGGGCACGGTAATTCCTGAATATTGAACGTGGGATGGCAAAAATGCAGACGCTTTTAAGCACGGGAATAGTAGGCGCTAAAACGCGCGGCTGAAAAGGCACGAGCGTGCCCTTTTCATTGGCACGCTCGTTATTATTGCATTAATTCCAAATGCGCCAGTTAGTGAACCGCGCTCCAGCGGCTTTCGGGCAGGGTGATGTCGACGCTCTGCGGCAGATTATCTGACGCCTGGCCCAGAAGGACGTGATAGACTCCGGCCCTGATCACCCAGCTATCGGTGGCCTCGTCATAGGTGGCCAGCAGTTTCGGGTCGACCTTGGCGGTGAAGTTCTGGCCCGGCCGGGGGCGAGATCGACCTTCTGGAAAGCGACAAGGCGTTTTGGCGCTTCCCAGCCGGCGGCCTGCCAGTTGTCCGGCGAAACATAAACCTGCATCACCGCCGCACCGGCCGTCTTGCCGGTATTGGTGACCGAACCGCCGACGGAGACGTCGTTAGGTCCGTCCGCCGTGGCGACCGGGGCCGAGGTCTCGAAGCGGGTATAGCTGAGGCCGTGGCCAAAGGCGAAGAGGGGCTTGAAGCCTTTCACGTCGTACCACTTGTAGCCGATGGCCGCCCCTTCGTCGTAGGTGATCCCGACCCTGATGCCGTCCGGCTTGTGGAAACCGGGAATCTCGGCATGGGCCAGTTGCGCATTCGACGCCGGGAAGCTGATCGGCAGGTGACCGGAGGGATTGACCTTCCCGGTCAGGATGTTGGCGATGGCACGGCCGCCGCGGGCGCCGGGATAAAAGGCTTCGAGAATGGTCGGTGTTTTGTCGGCCCACGGCATCAGGATGGCGCCGCCCGATTCGACGACGACGATGGTTTTCGGATTGGCCTTGACCACGGCGGCGACCAGAGCATCCTGGTTGCCCGGCAGTTCCAGCGGATTGTCGATGCCTTCGCCCATCCACTGCGTCACGAAGACGATGGCGACCTCGCTTTTCTTGGCCAGAGCCGCAGCCTTTTTGATATTATCACCGCTGATATAGGTGATGGTAGCCTCAGGCTTGGCGGCTTTCAGCGCCTCGACCGGCGAGGACGGCATGAAGACAACTGGTCCCGGCCAGGTCTTGGGCTCCAGCCCCGGCACGGCATTGCCGCCCACCGGCGTGACGCCGGAAGAGCCGCCGCCGGCCATCACGCCCTTGTCGGCATGGCCGCCGATCATGGCGATGGATTTGACGCCCGCGAGTGGCAATAAATTGCCTTCGTTCTTCAGCAGGACCAGCGAGGCTTCGGCAGCCTTTTGGGACACATTGGCGTCGGCTTCGAAATCGATCGGGCCGACTTTTACGGGGTTATCGACCACGCCCTTGGCGAACAGCGGCCACAGGATGCGTTCGGCCATGTCGTCGATGCGCGACATCGGAATGGCGCCATTGTCGATATCGGCTTTCAGCGTTTTGGTCGAGAAGAAGGCGCCGTGATGACCGCAGCAAGGATAGCCGGTGAACTGGTCCAGGCCGGCATTGGCCGCCTTGGCCGAGGAGTGAACCGCGCCCCAGTCGGACATGACATAGCCCTTGAAGCCCCAGTCCTGCTTGAGCACACGGTTGTTGAGATAGTCGTTCTCGCAGGCCCAGTCGCCGTTCACCAGGTTGTACGAACACATGACCGAACCGGGATTGGACAGGTCATAGATCATCTCGAAGGCCAGCAGGTCCGATTGGCGCATGGCGGGTTTGGAAATGGTGACATCGACCGTGGTACGCTGGCTTTCCTGGTCATTGACCGCCCAGTGCTTCATGGTCGAAACCATGTGCTGCGACTGGATGCCGTTGATCAGGCCGCCGGTCATGCGGCCGGTCAGCAGCGGGTCTTCGCCGGTATATTCGAAATTACGGCCGTTGCGCGGTTCGCGGGCCGGGTTGCCGCCGCCGGCGAGAAACACATTGAATCCGGAAGCCCGCGCCTCGGTGGCGATCATCACGCCGCCGGCTTCCGTGACCTTTGGGTCGAACGAGGCGGCGGTAGCCAGCGAAGACGGCAGGGCGGTGCGTTCCATGCCGGCGACACGCACCCCGATCGAGGCGTCGGTCTGCCATTGCGCCGGAATGCCAAGACGCGGAATACCGGAGATATAACCGGCCGAACCCTTGATATGGTTGGTCTTTACATCGGCCTTGATGGCGGGCGAGACGACGTCGTCCGGCTCCTTCATCAGTTGTTCCGGGTCGGTATAGCCCATGACAAGGCCGAGCTTTTCATCCAGCGTCATGGCAGCCACGGCGGCGGCGGCACGTTGGTCGGCCGGTTTGGAAGTATCCATCCACGGCTGGACCTGGGCCAGGGCGGTAGTGGACACACAGGCGAGCAGGACTGCTGTCAGAAGGGGGTGACGGGCTTTCATGGGCTTCCTCCGGGAGCGGTTTTTAATTGCCGCTGACGCTACATTGGAAGCGCTTCAGATGGAAGCGCTTTTGGCAGGGTGTGCCTTTGGAGGAAGCCCGGACGATCGTTTTAAAGCTTTACCGACGCCAACTCATCAATGGCGCAGATGATGTGATAGAGCGAACTGGCCGGAGCCGGCTCGATCTCGAACGTGCCGTCCGGCTTCATGCGGTCACGATATAATCCCTCAATCTCGGTACTGAGGTAAAGTTGCAGGCCGGAAGTCGCCAGGATCAGGCTGGCAATGGCGGATTCCTTTTCGGCGGGCATTTTCGCGGCCTGAGACAGGGCGGTAAACGCCTTCATGCGCTCGGTCTGCGACCACAGGCGCGCCTTGGCGTCCTTGACGGTGAAGTCGTCCCACAGTTCGAACATGGTGACATTGCGTTTGGGGTCAGTGCCGGCCACTTCGGCAATATCGATCAGGCGCTGTGCCGTTTTGACATAACTATCCTTGCCGGTCATTTCCGCCCAGCGCAGGAACAGCCAGGCCCATTCGAACTGGTGTCCGGGCTCGACAATACGGCCGGCTTCGCCCGGCATGACGTTCCAGTCGCCATCGAAGAATTCCCGCAGGGCGCCGGTTTCCGGATGCAGGAATTTCTCGACGCACAGGTCGGCGATCTCGCCGGCGATGTCGCGCCATTTGTCGTCGCCGCCGGCCTCGATCCACGCCAGGCAGGCTTCGAACATGTGCATGTGCGGATTGGCCTTGAGCGGCAGGGTGCGCGGATTGGCTTCTTCGAAGCCACGCACCGGATGGGAATAGTCGGCGATGATCTTGTCACGGATGGCGACGCCCGCCGCTTCCAGCGATTTGTCATCCGGGCGGACACGGTAAGCCGAGGCATAGGCCAGCATGGCGAAGGCGTGGTCGTAGAAATCGAATTCGCCACGCACTACTGTGCCGTCCGGCTTCAGCGTAGCGTAAAGCATCCCGGTTTCCGAATTGTGCGCCGGACCCGCCAGCCACTTCAGGCCCTGGTCTATCGGGCCGTCTGTTTCGCCCTGATAGCCCATGCGCCGGGCCAGGGCATAAGAAAAGACCTGGCGGGCGGCCACGCGGGTGCGGCGGTCGACATCGTCCGGCCTGCCGTCGAGATTGATCTTCTCATAGAAGCCGCCCTTTTCGCGGTCGCCGCCGATATCCCACCACAGGGGCAGGGCGTGATCGAACAGCCATTGGCGCAGGGATTGCTGTTTTTCGACAAGGGCATGGGCGAGTGTCGGCATGGGAGCGGGTCTCACAAGGATGATGGATCGTGGATCAGGGGTTAGAACAAAAACGCGTAAAAATACAGTTGGGTTTGAAAAAGCCGGCAAATTAAATATTTCAAAAATACTTATCTGTTTGACGGACGGGAATATTTACCTACCGTCTCTTTATATGTACGCAGAGGCCACGACATCGAAAAAATACTCTCCGGCAAGTCATGGAAGACCATGAACCTTCCGCACGGGGAGGCAAGGGCGAAATCAATATGTCAAACAAGATCATACCTGTCATCATGTCAGGCGGTTCCGGAACGCGCCTCTGGCCGCTATCCACGCCTGCGGCGCCCAAGCAGTTTCACGCCCTGGCCACACCGAATACGATGATCCAGGAAACCGCCCTGCGCCTGGTCGGGGACGACTATCTGGCGCCGGTCGCCATCTGCGGCCTCGGGCACAAGGAGCTCGTCGTCTCGCAACTCGCGGCGATCGGCAAGGCGCCGCAAGGTGTGATTCTCGAACCGTTCGGCCGCAATACCGCTGCCGTCGCCGCCATGGCGGCGTTGAGTGGACAGGAGGGCGATCCGGAGGCCCTGGTGCTGCTGGTGCCGGCCGATCACATCATCACCAGGCCGGACGCCTTTCATGCTGCCGTGGTTGCCGCGTCCGAAACCGCGAAGTCGCGCATCGTCACCTTCGGCATTACGCCGGCCCATCCGGAAACCGGTTTCGGCTATATCGAACGTGGTGAGCCGCTTTCGGAAGGCATTTTTGAAATCAAGAAATTCTGGGAGAAGCCAAACCTGGAGACGGCGACGCAGTATGTTGAAGGCGGGCGCCATGACTGGAATGCCGGTATCTTCCTGTTCTCGCCCCAGGTCATGCTTGAGGAACTGAGCCTGTATGCCCCCGAAGTGCTGGCCGCCTGTGTGGACGCTTATAAAAAAGCGCATCGTGATGGTGTGATCATCAGTCTCGATGAAGACGCTTTTGGTCAGGTGCCGTCGATCAGCGTCGATTATGCCGTCATGGAAAACACCTCGCGGTCGGCGGTCATTCCGTGCGATATCGGCTGGGCGGATGTCGGTGGTTTCGCCGAATTGTGGCGGCTGGGCGAAAAGGATGACAGCGCCAATCACGTCAAGGGCGAGGCCATCCTGATTGAGTCCGAAAACTGCCTGATCCGCAATGATGGCGGCCCGGTTGTGGCGGTCATTGGCATGAGCGACGTCATGGTGATCTCGACCGAGGCCGGCATCCTGATCGCGCCCCTGTCGCGCGCCCAGGATGTCAAGAAGGCGGCCGAAGCCGCCAAAGCCAGACTTACGCCGGGCTGACATGGAAGTTTTGCGTGATATCGCCGCCCTGGATGCGAAAATCCGTGAATGCGATGCGGCCAGCGCCGTGTCGGATGACGCCTTGCGTCAGGTGTTTACCACTTTTCGCATGGATTTTGCGGCGGACCTGCCCTCAGACCCCCTGAGCGAAGCCTATCATGATCGCCAGATGGCGCTTTATAATGGTGTCTCCGGCAAGGCATATCGGCTGGAAAATGAAGCGACACCCTTCAATGCCAGGGCAGCGGCGAAACGGCCGTTTCCATGGTCGACCCAAAGCGTGGGCACGGCGGGCCGCTATCTGGGCGCGATCGCCCACCTGCTGCGCACCCTGAAGGTATCGCCCGGTGACCGGGTACTGGAATTCGGGCCAGGCTGGGGCGAAACCACGCTCACCATGGCCAGGCTGGGTCTCGATGTCACAGCCGTCGATCTGGAGGCCAATTTCTGCGAGCTGATCCGGTTGCGCGCCGCCGAGGCCGACGTGCCGGTAACCGTGGTCAATTCGGATTTCATGTGGGCCGAAACGATAACGGACCCGTTTGATGCGATTGTTTTCTTTGAATGTTTCCATCATTGTGACGATCATATCCGCCTGTTGCGGGCGCTGAAAGGTGCGCTTAAGCCCGGAGGACGTATCTATTTTGCCGCTGAGCCCATCGTGGATGACTACCCTGTGCCGTGGGGGCTGCGCATGGATGGCGAATCCCTGTGGGCGATCCGCAAACACGGCTGGCTGGAACTGGGCTTTCGCAGCGACTATTTCCGCAAGGCTCTGCGCCATTGCGGCTTTAAAAGCCTGCGTCACGCCTCTGCCGATCTCGGCCACATCAGCGTATGGGAAGCCTGGGTGGACGACGGGAGTCCAAGCCTCTATTCGGGCGATGATTCGGCCCTGCAGACCCGTGACGGTCAAAAGCGCGATGGCCGGCTGATTTTCGACCGGGCCGGGCGTGGCCACCAGCTCTGGGGCCCTTATGCCGATCTGCCGGCCGGGCGTTACCGGGCCACCCTTTTCCTGGAAGGCAAACCGGCCGGCAAGGTCACGCTGGATGCCTGTGTGGAAACGGGACAGGTTGTCCTGGCATCCAGAACCATACGCATGGGCCTGTTCGGCGCGTCACCCGAAAAGCTGGCGCTCGATTTTGAGTTGCCGGAAGACGCGGTTGGACTGGAAGTACGGCTGCGCGTCCACGATCGGTTTACCGGCATGATCAGCCGGCTGGAGATTCGGGCCGTCGACTGAGGTCAGGCGATCAGGTCACGCATCGGCGCCACATCGGCCGATTCGGGGAAGATGTCCTGTCCCATGGCTGAAACCGGCGTATCGAACAGCCCCTGCATGACCCCCTTGGCGATCGCGCGGATATCGGTGGTTGGCGCCAGGTCGCGGGCCTGGTAAAGCTGATTGGTCTTTAGCCCTGGCCAGTCGGCGATGACCCGCCCCCCTTGACCGCGCCGCCGGTCAGGAAGGCCACGGTTCCTGTCCCGTGATCGGTGCCGTTGGTGCCGTTGATGGCGGCGGTGCGGCCGAATTCGGTAATCACCAGTATGGCGGTGTCGTTCCATACGGGCCCCGGGGTCTGCTCAAAAGTCGCCAGTGCCCGGTCAAGGCCGCTGAGTTGCTTTTCGAGGATGGAGATTTCACTGCTGTGCGTGTCCCAGCCTTCGATCGCCATTGCGCCAATTCTGGGTCCGTCGTCGCGCGCCATCATCCGCGCCGCGCCCTGCGCCATGGCCACCATAAGATCCGCCTTGCCTTTGGCGTTGTCACCGGCCGCGCCGGCAATGGCCTGGCTGCGCAAGGCCGTGGCGCAAATATCGGCCAGTTTCGGATCGCTGGCCTTGTAAAGTGCCATCACACGGCCGGGCAGTGCGTCGTCACGCAAAGGCTGGGTGCTTGGCGTCCAGCCCAGGCAGTCGGCCTGTCCGCGCAGGATCAGCGGTGTGATGGCGCCAATTGCCAGTCCGCGATCGGGCACGATTTTTTGCCCGGAGCCTTGCGTCAGGAGCAGGCGGTTGAGCCAGCCGCTATCCTTGTGGCCGGGGCCTGGCTGGCCGGATTCAAGCACATCCTGGCCGTCGAAGTGCGAGCGGTCGCGGTAAGGCGAGGCGCTGGCGTGAACAATCAGCGCCTGTCCGGCCCTGTACTGACGCGCAAGATTGGGCATGGCGGGATGCAGGCCGAACATATCGCTGAGTGGCACAGGTGTGCCCACCTTGTGCGCCAGATCGCCGCGCAGGTGATTATAGGCCGGATCGCCAACCGGCGGCACGGCGGTCAGTCCATCGAGGGCGCCGCGCAGGACTATGGTCATGAAGCGCGGGTCACGCGTGCCGGCGGCGCTGGACAGGCGCGGGATAAAGCCGGCGAAGGCGGTGCCGGTGCCCAGTTGCAGAAGTCGCCGGCGGGAAAGAAGTGTGTGAGTCATGTCAGCGCCTCATGAATTCAGGTGACATAAAGGCCAGGCTAAGGCCCTGGCGGGCATTTTCCGCCTGGCTGATGGCGGCGAGGGTTGTTTCAGACAGGCGCGGTCCCAGAAGCGACTGCGCGAACAGTCGGGGATCGACATTTTCCTTCACGGCGCGGCCGATACGATTGGCGGCTTCCATGCGCGCGAACAGGCCTGGCGGCGTGGCCCAGGTATCGAAACGGTCGGAATAACCGTTGGGGCCGCCCGGACGCCACATGCGCTCCCCCAGGGTGCCGAGCACGGCGTCTATGGAAATGGGCACAAGGGTGACGCCGGTGGCGCGCATCATGGCTATGAGATATTCCTGCGGCAGCCGCATCTTGTCACAGGCCGGGCTCCAGGCTTCCGGCGACTCGATCAGGGCGTGGCTGACCAGTCCAAGATCGCCGTCAGTCCGCTGGAACACGTCCGCCAGCCGGTCAACCAGGCTTTGCGGCGGGCTGTCGGAAACGAAATGCTGGGCCAGTTTCAGAGCGATGAAGCGGGCGCAGGCCGGACGCTCCGCAAGGTCAAGCATGATATCGGTTGCCTGGAAGAAACCATCATTTCTATAGGTGCGGCCAAGAACTTCGCGCGATCCCGGCTGATGGTTTCCTGGTGCGAATTTGAAGCCGTCCCTGAGAGGCATCGGATCATTGGGGCGTTCGTCCGGTGTGATCGTGTAGGTCCAGCCGGTAAGCGCCGCCGCGAATGAGGTTACATCAGCCTGAGTATAGCCACTGCCGACGCCCAGAATATGCAATTCCATGATTTCGCGGGCAAGATTTTCGTTCAGTCCCTTGCGGCTTTTCCTGCCGCCGGCCGAATCCGGGCCGATGGAATCCTGATTGTCGAGATACATCAACATGCAGGGATGCGTTTCGACCGAGAGCAGCAGGTCTTTGAAGCGGCCGAAAATATTGGGGCAGATCGCTTCGCGCTCAAAGGCGCCGGCGGTCACACCGATATTGCCATTCTTGTCGGTCGAAACGGCGAAATGGTTGGCCCAGAACATGACCATGCGTTCATTAAAGCCGATATCAGGCGCCAGATATGCGCCGTTGAACCGCACATCCAGTTCCTGCATGTATATTTCATTGGCCGGTACTATAAGCGGCGGCTGTGCTGTGTCGGCCGCATCGATCGACGATGGCGCTTTTTCGCGGTCCCTGACGGCGACATAATAAGCCTTCTGACGCGCCAGCAGTTCAGGTGCATCCGGTAAGGGAGCTTCGGTTACAAGGCGCGGTCCTCCTGCGCGAATCTCATCGGCCAGTATCTGGCGGGCGCGACCGCTTATGGCGTCGCCCCCCTCGGGACCGCTGCCAAGGCCGAAACGGGACAGGGCGAGGGAATCGTCAAAGCTTGCGGAAGCGGCCATGGTATGACTCGTAGGGCGTTGCGGACCGGAAATCGGTGCACTGAAAATCCGTGTGCTTGAAAAATACCCGCCCGTTTTGACCGAATTGGGGCTTATATAGTGTCGCACTTGCTATAATGGGCTGGTATTCAGGGAAAAAAGCCCTAATCTGAACATGAAAGAAAGAGTAAACTTCGATCATGCCGGATCATCGTTCCATATCAGAGACAAGCAACCCGCTATTGCCGCGCCTCGATCCTGAAGAGGCAGGTTATCTGGGCGAAGAACTGCACAGCCTGCGCGAGCTTGTCAGCCGTGGGGACGCGCTGGCGACAGCGGGCGGGTCAGTCATGGCCTGGTGGGGCATTGTGCTGGCTGTCACCCATATTCTGAAAGCCCTGATGGCGGCCGACTGGCTGCCGGCGGGATTGCCGGTTGGGTGGGGCGCGGCGATCATTGGCGTGCCTGGCGCGCTGCTGATTTCGCATTTCGGCCGTGACGGCTATTCCTTCCGATCCTGGCGCAACCAGGCGATTTCCACGACCTGGGTTTTCGCCGGCATAGGCATTTTTGTTTTCCTGCTCGGCAGCCAGTGGACCAGGGTTTCAGAACCGCATATCACCATGGCATTCCTGGCCATCGTGTTCAGCCTTGTGCTGGCGGTGATGGCAACGTCGAGCAGTCAGTCATGGCTGCTGGGCATGGCGGGTGGCTGGATGTTGACCGCTGGGGCCATGTTCGTGCTTGATAGCCCGATCGACCGTTATATCGTTATGGCCGCGGCCACCGTCTGCTTCATGACGGCGCCCGGCCTTGTTCTGTTGCGTGCCGAGCGGCGCGCCCAACCCAAGATGAGGACCATATGAGCCTGTTTGCCCACGAAAGCCTGGAGGAGGTCATTCATGGCCGCGCCCGTCTGGCAATCCTGGCCTTCCTGTCAACGGTCGGCAAGGCCGACTTCGTGACCCTGCGCGGGGAAATCCGCATCAGTGATGGCAATCTGTCGCAACATCTGAAGAAGCTCGATGACGCCGGTTATATCCAGCTTGATAAAACCATTTCGGCCGGCAAGCCGCGCACGATTGCCCGTCTGACGGCCGCCGGCCGGGACGCTTTTTATGACTATCTCGATCATCTGCAAAGCCTGCTGAACGCCGTGCCTGGCCGGGGTGCGGAGGGGTAAATCAAGCCCAAAAAAAGACACAAACCGTGATCACTTGGTGTTGATAAGCGCACTTTTTAAGTGTAACCATACCGCTGCCGGACTGTGGCGCGACCTTACGCGCATCCTTCCGGTGCAGAGCCTGCGAACAGCGGGCTTCCGTGCAGCTATTATGTCTGAGCCGTCAGGATTCCGGGGGGAATAGGGGGCGGCGCGGACAGAGAGCTATCGTCTCAGGGCGCTTTGGGGGCTCTGAGACGACCGCACGGTGCGGTCTCTCTGCATCACTGACGGGTATTCTCGCGCATCGCGCGATACTGGGCTATGCGACGGGCGCCGTCCATGGAACGGTCCTGGGTCAGCGCCACCAGTCCCAGGGCCATGCGTCCGTCCTTGTCGGCCAGGGTAGGGGCCAGTTCCTTTATGTACATGACGCCTGCGTAGCGCGTGGCGTAGGCTTCGGCTTCGGCCATGGCGGAACTTTTAAGATCGGCTGGCATAAGACTCCAGTTGGAAAAGACATAGGCCAGGCGCCAGTCATGGGCGTCCGGTGACAGCGGGCCTGCTACGTACGAACGGCGAAGGGCGTCCAGCACGCGTCCGGAAAGTGCCGCGTCCTTTTGCTGGTAGGCAGAAGCCAGAAGCAGCCAGTTTTCGGCGCGTCCTGGCGCTGCGTTCACTGTCTTGCGTGCCATGTCAATGCGCCGGTCATTATCGGTAACGGCCAGGGTGCGTGCGTAGAGCGATTCGGAAAAAGGCAGCAGCGCCGGCATGGTGTCCGGCATGGCGAATTGCAGGGCCGCCACGATGCCGAGCAGAGCTATGGCCAGTGCCAGGCTGGCGGAGCCGTATCTGAGGGATCGTGTCCATAACAGGGTCTGAGTCATGGAGCGGGAATAACAGGTTTAGCGGTTGTAAGCTATACGTGTGGCGGGCATTGGCGTGAAGTCAGGGGCGGGGGCCAGCGACACCCAGGCCAGGTCGTCGCCCGGTGCCTGACGCGACACCCAGTAATAGCTGGTCTTCTGCCAGGGCCTGACCCTGTAGGCGAGGTTGTCGAGGACGAAATCGCCCTGCTTCGTGGCGACCACGAGCACGGCGTGATCTTCATTAAAGCGCGTCCGGACGATCGCCAGGCTGAGGGCGGCGGCCGGTATGCCCTGTTCGATCAGCAGCCGGCGCTTGATCAGGGCGAAATCTTCGCAATCGCCGCGCGCGCCGGGAGTCAGGGCCGGAGCGTCCCAGTAATCATTGACATTGTAGACGCGGGCGTCGGTGTCGGCGATCAGGGTACGGTTGACGCGATTATTAATGGCCTTCAATGTGGCCATGGTGTCGCTGTCCAGGTCGATCCGGTCATAATCCACGGCAGGAGCGGGCACTGGCACGGCGTTGTCCTGGCGGTTACCAGCAGGGCGTGGCCATTGCGCGGGCGTGACGGCGCCGGGCGCCGGGTCATGCGCACTCTCCCCGATCTGGTGTGCGAAGGCCAGCTCATATTTCTCGACCATGGCCTGCCGGGCCAGGGAAACAATGCGTGCGGCCTCGGGCTGTGCCGACTGTTGACAGTCTTCCGGCGAACGCGAGCACATTTCCAGGAAGGCCGTGGGGGCCGCGATCTGCCGTCCGGCCGGCAGAAAGGTTGCCTGCAGGGAAGAACGGTCGGCGGCTACACCTGTACCGGCATACAGGCCGCCCAGAGCGGCTGTGATGGAAGCGAATGCAAGTAAACGGCTTTTTGCATACTTGTTAATACGAGTCATAACCATCACGTCCTCTTTGTGGTTATGTTATCCTCTCAAACAAGATTCAATTTCAGGCTAAAAAGTATCGTCAACAACTGATGTACAGCTATGGTTTACAATAATTAAGCCTGTTTTTTAATGGCGGCAAGGCGCCATGTCCCCACGCTTTTGTGATCTGTATGGACTTTTTCCCACACCGGTTGTGCAAAAGGTTAAAAACCACCGCAGGCCCTTGAGTGTGGCAGTGCGAAAGAATAAGGTGTTTCACGGTTTCGGGATTCATCACTCATACTCATGCTGACCGCGCTAAAGTCTCTTTTCGGCACGTCGAAGCCTAAACCTGAGCCGCCGGCATCACGGATCGGGCGGCTTGTCTATGCCATCGGTGATGTTCACGGTCGTCTTGACCTGTTCGAACGGATGATTGAACAGGTGCGCAACGATGAGATGGCGAGGGGGGAGCGCCCGCTGATCGTTCTGCTGGGGGACTATGTCGATCGGGGGCCGGATTCCGCGGGCGTGCTCTCGCGCATACTCAGGCTTCAGGAAGAGGCGTGGTGCGATGTCGAGGTGCTGCTCGGCAATCACGAGGAAGCCCTGCTGAAATTCCTGCACACGGCACAGAACGGGCCGTCCTGGGTGGATTATGGCGGCGGCAGCACCTTGGGGTCGTATGGCGTGGCCCTGCCGGCGTCGCGTACCGATCCGGCACAGTGGGAGGAAACGCGCAAGGCGTTTGCCGACGCCCTGCCCGAGGCGCACCTGGCGCTGCTCAAGAACATGAAGTACCTGTTGAAGGTGGATGACTACGTTTTTGTTCATGCCGGCGTCCGTCCGGACTTGCCACTGGAGGCGCAGGGCGCCGAAACCTTCCTGTGGGTGAGGGGAGCTTTCATGGCGTCGGAAAAGGCGTGTGACTATGTTGTGGTGCATGGCCACACACCGGAGGAAGAGCCGGCGGACAAGCGCTGGCGCATCGGAATCGACAGCGGCGCCTACGCCACCGGCGTCCTGACAGCGGTGCGGCTGAAAGACGTCTCCCGCCGAATCATGCAGGTTCGCTTCTAGGGCGTTTGCTCTGGCATATCTTTTGCAGAGGTTTAGGGGAAGCCCCGGCAATAAGGGCGGGTGCTGTGTATTTTAAGCTTAAACTGGCGTAAAAGCGTAAATTGAGACAACCTCTTTAAATTCCTGAGGCAGACGTGGACAGATTGCAGGTATTATTCAATCGTTTCCGAACGGTACTGACGGGGCTGATGCTCCTGGCGGTGACCCTTTTTGGCACGGGTGTTGCGGCAAATGCCCAGGTGGTGGCTGCGCCCGCAGATGTGCCGGCCACGGCAACGGCGAGTGCCGGCTATGAATACAGGCTTGGGTCGGGTGACAAGATCCGGCTGATTGTTTTCGGCGAGCCTGACCTGAGCGGCGAATTCACGATTTCGGGCGACGGCATTGTTTCGCTGCCGCTGATCCGGGACGTGCGTGCGGCCGGCCTGACGGCGCCACAATTGCAGGCCAATGTGGAGACTGCCTTTAAGGAAGGCTATCTCAAGGATCCGCGGGTCAGTATCGAGGTGCTCACTTTCCGGCCGTTCTACATCCTTGGTGAGGTCGTCAAGCCGGGTGAATATCCTTACAGCAATGGCATTACGGTCGTGAACGCGGTGGCCCTGGCCTCCGGCTATACCTACCGCGCCAATCAGAAAAAGGTCTTTATCCGCCACGCCGGTGCAACGACCGAAGAGGAGGTGCCTCTGACCTCCGCGACCATGGTGGCGCCGGGTGATACGATTCGCATCGCCGAACGTTACTTTTAGGTATCACTTTAGGTGTAATCACTTTGCACCTAAAGCGGTTTGGGCTATTGGGCTTGAATCGATAACCGTATTATGATTTCGTTTTAGCAAGTGCGAAAAAGAGATTCTTTTCGCCGCCGAGGGGCTTGAAGCCAATGAAAAAGATCATCCTGGGACTTGGCGCTGTCGTTGGACTGTCGGTCGCTGCCGTCGCTATTGCCGCGCCAGCCGGTGTCGTGCCTGCAAATGTTGAAAAAGAATCGTCTTCCCTGGCGATGAAGCTGGTCTCTACCGCCAACCAGGCGGAAGAAGCCGCCTTCGTGGCTCTGGGCAGCGATGCCGCCGCGATTGCGGGCGCCACGGGTAACGGCCCTGCGGTGGCCGGCGAAGGCACCGCTCAGCCAGGACAGAGCGCCCACGCTACGGCGCGCGATGCGGCTGTATCCGAAGACGTCGTCGCGCTGATAGTTGTCGCTATCGAAAACGACATCAAAGCCCAGGTAGCGGCCGGTGTGCCGACCTTGAGCATTTCCACGGCCCTGACCCGCGCTTCCAACGCGCCGAACCTCTCGAAGAACGTCGCAGCGGCTTTCGGGCGCGTCCAGGGCGACCTGGAAAAGCTGTTTGACCAGACATCGCCCGGCGCGGTCAATGGCCGCAATCATGTCGGCAACCTGCCCATCGCGCCCAAGGGTGCGCCGGCCGGAGCTGGTTATCGCGCAGGTTAATCCGGCGCATATTTGTTTTTTAGTTCAGGCCCGCGTCCGCAGGGCTCTTTCCAACGACTTTGTCAGTATGACGGGGATTAATATGAAATACGGCACATCGCTGGTAGTGCTTTCCGTTGCCTTGCTTGCAGCTAATGCGGCGCACGCTCAGGATTCCAACTTTGCCCGTGATCGCAATATCGCGGTCACCGAACGCATTCCGCCTGAATATGAGCCGCGTGGCCTGCGCTGGGGCGTTTTCGATGTGGCGCCGTCTCTGGATGTCGATGTCAACAGCAATGACAATATCTATTACGCGCCCGCCAATGAGGTCTCCGACACCTATTCGGCCATCACGCCGCGCGTGCGGATTACCTCCGACTGGGGGCGCCATCAATTGACCGCCTCGCTGCGGTCGACCTTCATGAACTATGCGGATAACGACAACCTGAATACCACGAGCTGGGAAGCCGCGCTGGCGGGCCGGCTCGATATTCACGGCCGCAGCAATTTGTTTGCCGGCATCAATTACAGCGACGCCTTCGAAGCCCTTTATGATCCGTCGGCGCAGACGGTCGCCACCAACCTGGCCAAGCCGATCGAGTACAAGGCCACGGTGGCGAATGCCGGTTTTGTGGCGGAAGGCAATCGCCTGCGCTTTGTCGGCCAGGTCGTGCTGACAGATCTGAAGTACGAAGATGCCATGACCCTTGGTGGCGTTGTCATCCCGCAGGGTGACCGCGACCTGACTCAGGTCAACTATTCCGGTCGGGCAGATTACGCATTGAGCCCCGATACCTCGATCTACGCCATCTGGGTTGGCAATAAGCGTGATTATAAGGATGCGGCCATCAACCGTGACTCGGATGGTTACGATGCCGCCGTCGGCGCCAGTTTCGACCTGACCAACCTGATCCGGGGCGAGGCCCAGATCGGCTATCAGGAACAGACCTATGACAATCCGGCGTTCCCGAAGGTGGACGGCGTATCGTTTGCAGCGAATGTCCAGTATTTCCCCACCCAGTTGCTGACCGTCTGGGCGAACACGGCCCGCACGATCCAGGAAACCCCGCAGTTTGGCGCTTCGAGCTATACATCGACCGCTTCGCAAATCGGCGCGGACTACGAATTGCTTCGGACCCTGGTGCTCAGCGCCTCTTATGGCTACACGACCGACGAATATAACGGCGTCGACCGCACCGATGACCGGACCAATCTGTGGCTGGGCGCCAAATATCTGGTCAATCGTCATATCGTCATCCGGGGCGGTTACACTCACAGCGAGAACAAATCCAAAGGAAACGGCGCCATTCCGGGTTACAAGGATAACGCATTGAGGGTTTCTTTAGGGCTTCAGTATTAAGCTCCCGGGACCGGAGGCATTAATCCGGGGTTCTGTTCAATCTTACGCTGGCACAATTTATGATCTCGGATAAACATACTACTGAAACCGATGGGTCGGACAGCCTGCTGCCTTCCCTCGACCTGACCGCCATTATAGCGGATTTCAGACGTTTCAGCCGGTTCTTTGCGGTCATTTTCGGGTGCGTCTTTCTGCTGATCATCGTGCCGGTGCTGATGCAGGTGCCGACATACACGGCCACGGCCAGCGTCATGATGGATCCGCGGACCCTGAATGCCACGCCAAATCAGGATGTTCTGTCCGACCTGCCGCCCGATGCGGTGACGGTTGATACCGAGGTCGAGATACTCAAGTCCAATGCCCTGGGCGACCGGGTTCTGCGTTCGCTGCAACTGGATCAGGACCCTGAATTCAATCCGGCGCTCAACAGCAGCCACTTTTTCGGCCTGATCAAGAACAAGCCGGATAATCGTCGCCTGACCCCCCTGGAGGCCCAGGGGCGCCACGAGGCCGTTCTGAATAATGTATTGGGGCACCTGACGGTCGCGCGTTCGGGAGCAACCCGGATTATCACTATTTCCTTTACGTCGACTTCTCCGGAGAAGGCGGCACGGATCGCCAATGAGTGGGCGCGTCTCTACCTGTCTCAGCAACTGGAGACAAAGTTCCAGGCCACAAAGGAAGCCAATGACTGGCTGAACAGCCGTCTGGGCGACCTGCGTACCCAGGTGGAAGCCGCCGAGACGGCTGTGCAGCAATACAAGATCGCTCACAATCTGCTGGCGGTCTCGCCTGACAACACCCTTGGCCAGCAGCAGATTACGACACTTGACCAGCAATTGGCGGGTGTGAAGGTTGATCGGGCCGAAAGCGAAGCGCGCCTGGCCGTCGCCCGGCGTCAGTTGACTGCGGGGTCCGGCGGCGAAGATGTCGGCGAAGCGCTCAATTCGGACGTGGTCAAAAACCTGCGCGCCCAGCGAACGACGGTGAGCCAGCGTCTGGCCGATCTGCAGTCGCGTTACGGCAGCAAGCACCCGGACATTATCAAGGCGCAGGACCAGCTTAACGATATCGACGCCCAGATCCGCGCCGAAATCCAGCGCATTATGTCAAATCTGGAAGCCCAGGCCGAAATTCAACGGCAGCGCACGGCGTCACTTGCCGGCAGCGTCGCGCAGGCGAGGGGGCAACTGGTTGGCAATAACCAGGCCATGGTCAAGCTGAATGAGTTGCAGCGCAATGCCGACGCGGTTTCGACCCTGTATCAATCCTATCTGGATCGTTTCAAGCAAACCTCATCGCAGGAAGGCATTGATCGCTCCGATGCCCGGATCGTATCGAACGCCGCCCTGCCGACGGGACCGAGCGCCCCGAAAATACCTCTCTCCATGGCCTTGGCCTTCATCGGTGCTCTGGGAGCGGCTACGGGGTCTGTGCTGATCCGCCGCGCTCTGGACAGCGGGCTGACGACGGCCACGGATGTCGAAACCATCCTGCGCCAGCCGCACCTGGGTAATGTCGCCGATCTGGCCTCCACCCTGACGCGCGGTCAGAAGGCAACGCCGGCGCAATATGTCGTCGATAAACCCCTGTCGGTCTTTTCCGAAGGCTTCCGCATCATGCGCGCCGCCCTGATCTATTCTCGCATAGGGCACGACGTAAAGGTCATCGCGGTGACCTCTTCGTTGCCCGGCGAAGGCAAGACGACGACCTCTGTCTGTCTGGCACGTGTCATGGCGCTGTCGGGGCAGTCCGTGGTGGTGGTCGATTGCGATCTGCGCCGTCGTTCGATCAATCAGTACATCACTGGTCCTGTGGAAGGGGGCTTCTTGAAGTTCTGGCCGGCAAGGCAGAACTGAAAGATGTCCTGATCAAGGACGACCTGACCAATGTGCTCTATCTGCCGCTGGTTGAAAGCGCCTACACGCCCAAGGATGTGTTTGGTTCCGAAGCCATGGATCAGTTGCTCGACAAGCTGCGCGCCAGCTTCGATGTGGTGATCCTGGATACGGCGCCGGTGCTGGCCGTGGTTGATACCCGCATCCTGGCTCGCAAGGCCGACGTTGTGGCCATGCTGGTCCGCTGGCGGAAGACGCAGCGCAAAGCCGCGCAGGCATCGCTCGAACTGCTTACCGAGACCGGGGCTCATGTTTGCGGTGTCGTGCTTACCCAGGTCAATGTCAAGGAACAGGCCAAGTACGGCTATGGCGACAGCGGCTATTACTACGATCAGTACAAGAAGTACTATCAGGAATAGCCACCTGGTCCCTTGCGCGGAGCCGCGTGGGATCATGGGTGTTGCAAGGCAAAACCGGATGAAAGTCGCTATCGTTCACTATTGGCTGGTCGGCATGAGGGGCGGCGAGAAGGTACTCGAATGCCTATGCGAACTGTACCCCGAGGCGGATATCTTCACGCTGGTAGTGGATCGTGACAAGCTGTCCCCCTTCTTCTGCGACATAAAATCACCACCTCGTTCCTGCAAAAAATCGGCGGGCGCCGCTTCTATCAGAAGATGCTGCCCCTTGTGCCGCAGGCGCTGGAATCCTTTGACCTGACGGGCTACGACCTGATCCTGTCCAGCGAGGCGGGCCCCGCGAAAGGGATTATCCCGCCGCCGGAAGCCGTGCATATCTGCTATTGCCACTCCCCCATGCGCTATATCTGGGATCTTTATCCGCAATATTACCGCAAGTCCGGATGGCTGGCGCGGCTGGCCATGCGTCTGACATCAAGCTGGCTGCGGGCGTGGGACGTCACCACGTCGGCACGGGTGGATCACTTCATCGCCAACTCGGCTTTTGTGGCCAAGCGCATAGAGAAGTTCTACCGGCGTGAGGCCACGGTGATCCATCCCCCGGTCGATGTGTCCCGTTTCACACCCTCCGATACAACAGAAGACTATTATCTCTGCGCCGGCCAGATTACGCCGTATAAACGCATAGACGTGGCGATTGAAGCCTGCACCCGCCTGAACCGGCGCCTGGTCGTGATTGGCTCCGGCGCGACAAAGGAAATGAAACGCCTGGCGGGACCGACAATCACCTTTCTCGACAAGATCGATGATGAAGCCATGGCGCGCCATTTTCGCAATTGCCGGGCGCTGGTTTTCCCGGGCCTGGAAGATTTCGGCATCGTGCCTCTGGAAGTCATGGCCAGTGGCCGGCCCGTTCTGGCCTATCGCAGAGGCGGAGCGGTTGAAACGGTCGTTGAGGGGAAGACGGGCGTATTCTTCAACGAGCAGACGGCAGACAGCCTGATTGACGCCATAAACCGGTTCGAAGCGCGGCTGGATGATTTCGATCCGGCGGTTATTGCCAGACATGCCCAGGACTGGAATCGTGACGTTTTCAAGAGCAGGCTGCAAGCCTTCATTGCGTCGTGCCTGCCGCAGGCGGATGCGGCATGACCTTGTCACCTGCACCAAAACATGACAGAAGAGCGACTTGGTTCCCGCGTCCGGCCGCCATCGTTTTTCGCCTGAATCATAAAGGATTTTAGGGCAGATGGATTTTATCCCGATAGCGATATTCTGGGGGCTGGCCCTGATGGGCCTGTTCGGCAATCGGTCGATCCTGATCTATCTCTTTTTTGCGACCATGCCCTTTGGGTCTTTTGCCGTTTTCCCGCCAAGCATGACCATGGGCCTGACGCTCACACCCACGCCGATCGTTGCCTGCATCCTGTTCCTGCGTACCTTCATGACCGGCAAGGCGGTCAAATTTGGGACTTCCGCGATCCTGTCGCCGCGCGGTCTGCTGTTGCTGACGCTGTTCTGGGCCGTCGCCGTCCTGGTGACGATCTTCAGCCCCCGCTTTTTCGCGGGCGCCATCACGATCGTTCCGATGAAGGTGACACGGTTTTTCCAGTCCGAGCTCCTGGAGCCGACGACGCAGAATATTTCACAGATCATGTATCTGACCATTTCGGCCATTACGGTCGTCACCTTCGCGCGTCTGATGCTTGACCCCAAACAGCAGCAGAATGCGCTCAAGGGCCTGTGCATCGGTGGTGTGGTGGCAGTCGTTACCGGGATATTGGATTATGCCAGCCATTTTGTCACTCTGGGCTGGCTGCTTGCGCCATTCCGCACGGCCACCTACGTGTTGATGACGGACGTGACCCTGGAAGGCGGCACCCGACGGGTTGTTGGCCTTATGCCGGAATCGTCCGTCTATGGCGCCCTGTGTACGCAGTTGCTGACCTTGCTGTATTTTCTGCGTCATGCCATCACAGATACATTCTACAGGAAAAAGGTGGTTCCGGTCGTGGCGACGCTGTTACTGCTGTTTGTCTGGCTGTCCACGTCATCATCGGCATATGTAGCTCTGGTCGTGTTTTTCGTCTTTGCCCTGTTGGAGTTTTTGTGGCGCGCCAAGAGTGCGCGACACGGTACCCGTGCCGGGCGTGAACTGGAACTGGAGTTCTGGGCCGCTTTTGGTGTAGCGGCGCTGATATTTGCGGTTTTCGTCATCCATCCGGAAGTCTTCGACCCCATTTTCCGGCTGTTTGACCAGATGGTGCTTAAAAAGACGCGTACGGTTTCCTTCGAGGAGCGCAGTTTCTGGACGGCGACCTCGTGGAAGGCGTTGTTTGACACCTATGGACTGGGCGTCGGGATGGGCGGTACGCGCACCTCCAATGAGGTGGTCGCGGTATTGAGTAACACCGGCTTTTTGGGGGGGCTGCTCTATTACGGCTTTGTGCTGCAATCCATGCTTCGGCGCGCCTATCCGGGGGATACGGTCAATGCGGCGCTGGTTTCCGGTCTGCGCTGGTCATTCCTGCCGGGGCTCACTGCGGGCATACTTGCGGGCACAACGGCGGATTTCGGCCTGAAAAACGCCTTCCTGTTCGGCACTATATTTGCCGCGGCCCTGGTATCCTGGCAAGGCCGGCACAAGAGCGGCGCTGCCGTTCCGGCTGATACCGGGACACAAAAAATATCAGTTTAGCAAATTTCAGGCGCTGGCAGCCGAAAGCGGCCGGTCCCTTTGTGGGTGGGCCTTTTGATGCCAGGCCCATGCCGTGCCGATTATGTCCTCCAGAGAGGAATAGCGCGGCACAAAGCCAAGAACGTCGCGGGCGAGCGCGGGCTGCGCCACCAGTATGGCCGGATCGCCAGGGCGGCGGCCGCCGGTGACCGCCGGCATCTTGCGGCCGGTGATCCGCTCGATTGCCGACAGGATTTGCAGCACGGAATAACCGGTGCCCTGGCCCAGGTTGTAGGCGCCGCCAGGGTGGCCATTCGCCAGGAGGCGTGCCGCCGAAATATGGGCCTCCGCCAGGTCCTTCACATGGACATAGTCGCGGATCGCCGTGCCGTCGGGCGTTGGGAAATCGCTGCCATGGATGACGAATTCGTCGAGATGCCCCAGCAGATACATCAGGGCGCGTGGAATAATGTGGGTTTCATTGTCGCGGAATTCACCGATCTCACCATCGAAATCAGCCCCTACCGCGTTGAAATAACGCAGGGCGATCGAGCGAATGCCATAGGCTGTGCTGTAATCACCCATCATCTGTTCGCAGATCAACTTGCTGCGGCCATAGGAATTGATCGGGTTCTTGGCGCAGGTTTCAGCGATCGGTACGGTTTCCGGCTGTCCGTAAATAGCACAGGTCGAGGAGAAGACAAGCGAACGGCAGTCTGTCGCACGCATGGCTTCCAGAACGGACAGGGTGCCGGTGACATTGTTACGGTAGTAGCTGGCCGGGTCCGTCACGGAATCCGCGACGCTGGCCAGGGCGGCGAAGTGCATGACGCAACTGGCATTATGCCGACGAATGGTGTCGCTGAGCAGGGTCGTATCGAGCAGGTCGCCCTTGACCAGCGGCCCGTATTTGACAAATTCTTCGTGACCAAGGGACAGATTGTCATAGGTTACCGGCTGAATGCCGGCCTCATGCAATGTTTTGCAAGCCTGGCTGCCAATATAGCCGGCGCCGCCCAGAACAATGATGGTTTCCATAGGGTATGTCCGCTTTGTGAGTGGCCTTAAATATATAACTTGCTGATTATATGATTGAAATTAACATTCAAATAATCTCCGCTTTCGAGGCGTGAATTGTATTGTGCGGCAGTGGTTAAGGCAACAGGGCCTCAGGCACTGGCATGTTTTCGACTTCGGCGATCATCCGCAAAAAGCCGGCGCGCCGCCCGCTGCCATGTATATTTCCCGGCCTGGACCTTTCCCCGGACGCGCATGTCGTTTCTTAAATCCTCATCAGTCATCAGCCGAGAAATCTGTGCGGCCCAGGCCGCCGGGTCATGCGGATCGGCAACAAGCGCCGCATCTTCACAGACCTCCAGCAGGGAATCGCAAGACACGATGGCCGGGCAGCCCTGCAGCATGGCCTCAAGGGGGGAGGCCAAAGCCCTCGGTCAGGGACGGACAGGCATAAGCCGTCGCCCCTTTCATCAGGCCGACCAGTTCGGGATCTGATATACGGCCGAGAAATACGACATTCTCGGGCACCGTGTGACCGGCGGCTTCAAAATCTGCCGCCGATGCGCCGCCGAAAAGCGCCAGGGTGGCCTGTTTCAAAGCGGGATCGGCGAAGGCTTTCAGGAGGATGCCAATGTTCTTGTGGAACTGGGTATTCGCCAGGGAGAGGACGTAAGAGCGGCTATCAAGTCCGAGACGCGCAACCGCGGTTTCATCCGGGGTAATGCGCAGAATGTGATCGCAGCCGTGAGGAATGATGCTGATTTTTCCCGGCTGGCGCTACACCATAGCGCACAAGGTCTGATTTGGCGGCGGCGGCACCGGTGAGGATATGTTTGTGGTGGTGGCCGATCACGGGCAGGGCGATTTTATACCAAAGGCGAAAGGCGAGGGAATAGGAGGCCGGCATGGAATAGACCTGCGTATCATGAAGCATGGTCATGGCATTGCGCCTGATGAGCGGACCCGCATTGCAGAAACCGACGCACAAGCCATCGGCCGTGAGACGCGGCAAATCGAGTTGTTCCCACAGGACACCTTTCAGCCGCCCCCCAATCTTGCTTCGAACCTTGGCTAGCGCCGGTCGGTGCCGCACCTTAGGGGGCGTGACCAGGGTCAGGTCAAACGCAGAGGAGAGCGCTGGTTCCTCGGCAAGCAGCTTGTCGACCGCCACAATCATTTCCTGGGCCACGCGATGCACGCCCGACGGAACGGCCGTCAGGAAGCGACCGTTGAAATAGATTTTGCGGGGAGGGCGCTTATGATTAATCGCTGCCTCTGGCTTGACGTCCGCCGATGAAAGTTCAGTGCGTCCGTGCATGATTATGTCTTCAGGGGAAATATTGTCAGCGTTCATCAGTTTTGCGGATGTCGAAATGGAGGAAACGGGTAATTTTATAATGTCTATATTTGGCATAGACCCCTTTAAATATCGTTAGTCTATTATTTGCGACCATCGGTAAAAAGGGCCTCGCCCTGCCTTGCGACCTCCTTTATGTTGCGGGCTGGCAGATTAGAAGCATACGGGGTGAGGGAAAAGCGCATGGGGTGGCAAAGATATTCGGCCTGGTTGTGGCCGGCGATCGTTTCGGCTGTCGTCCTGGTGGCCTTTGCCATACGCGGCTCTGATCTTCCCGCTGCAGCCACGATGCTGACAGCAGTCTTCGCTGCTTTGGCCGCGATAGCATTTACCCTGCCTGTCGCGGAAAACCCGGCGCTGGCGCAGCGTAAGGCCGTCAGGAACTTGTTGATTTATCTGAGTTTTTTTGTCGTGGCGGTGAGTGTTTCCGCAACCTTCGCCGTTTATGATCACTCGGCGGTCTGGCTTGAAGGGATAAAACTGGGCGGGGTCATTTGCGCCTTCATGCTGGGCCTGCGCTGCTCACTGACGGATGACGGGGCAAGGAGACTATTCGATGCTCTGCTCTATGCGGGGGAAGCTGGGCTTTGGCTTCCCTGATTATGTTTATCCTCGATCCGGCGGGCATATACGGCGTTATTAAATTCGGCGCCGGACGGCTAACGGGGGCGTTCAGTTCTCCCAACAGTGCCGGCACCCTGTTCGGCGCCCTGGGCGTCATGGCGCTGGGGCGTGTTATCAGTCGTGTCCTGACCCGACGGGAGGCGCAGATACTGGAGCGCATCGATCCCGTAATGGCGGGCGTTTGCGCGGTCAGCCTGGCCGCTCAGATGCTGACGGTTTCGCGCGGCGCCATTATATCCACAATGGTTTGCCTGGCGCTGCTGTCAGTCCTGCTGTTGCGCAATCATCTTTCCCTCCCGAAGCTGGCGGCCGTCGGCGCAGCAATCGTTATGGTCTTGATTGTTATCTTCGCTACGCCATTGGCGAACCTTATCGGGCGTCTCGACGGCATAGACGGGGATGCACAGGTGCGGGCAACCATACTGAAAAGCCATTTCAGTTTTGCCATGCAGCAGCCCTGGCTTGGATCGGGTCTTGGATCGTTCAATACGGTGAACAGTCATATCGTAACAGCGAAGGATTATTCCGAACTGGCGGTTATCCGCGCCACCCACAATGTCTACCTTCAGTGGTTCGAGGAAACGGGCGTTATCGGCCTGGCGGGGCTGGTGGCGCTAAATCTCGCTGTTCTGCTGCCGATGATTTCAGCGGCGCGGCACCGCAGTCAGATGGGCGGGCGTATCTGGGCCATACTGGCAGGATACCTGGTTTTCCTGCTGCATGGCTTTACCGACTACGCGTTTCAGGAACCGGCGCTGGCGCTTTTCGTGGCCTTGCTGCTGGGGAGTGGTTTTGCCATGGCCACCAACACGGCAGCGTCGCGCGCGTTCGGCGCGGGCTGAGATCAGAAGACGAGTTGCAGGAGCACGTACCAGAAGCCGGCGCAAATAATCGACATGCCAGCGAGCGTCCAGCCGAAAGGAATTTTGGTGACGGAAGGCGAGGCGGATTCGTGCCGCGCATCCCAGGACTGTTCCAGGCCGGCCTGCAGGGCCAGGGCGGGGGACTGATGCGCCGGCATGTCGGCATGGGCTTCCGTCAGCCGCACGGGGGCGGTATCAGATGGCCGTATTTCCGGCTGGAACTGTGCCATTTCAGGCTTTGCCTTCAAACGCGGCATGGGCTTCTTCCCTCACTGGCATTACAATATCCTGAAAGATAGCATTTAATGCTTAAAACTTGCTTTCAGTACTTGGTTAATAAGGTTAAACGAAGGCGTCCTCTCGTGGGCAATAGGTGTCAAATACTCGTTTTCTATATGGTGTAGTTGCCGTCATGATTATTCATATATGTTGTGGGCTGTGAGTTTTTTCTGAAAATATTCTGATAAGGTCAGAATGCTGGGTGTCTACAAATGGGATGGGGTAATATAAGCTGCCGTCGTAAGGTTGGCATGTTTCGTGCATATCGTCTTGCAAACGGATAAAAGGTGGCGTTAAGGCATTTGGGTCAGGTGGAAATTTTTGGTATAAAAATACCTTTATTTTTGCTGTGACAAAAAAGGCCAAACAGTGGCAAAAAATGCGCAAACCCTATATGCTGCATCACTTGCACCTTGACTCCGATGACGTTACACAAGCTTAATTTCAGACGGATAAAGTCGATTGGAAAACCTGATGTACTATGTAAGGGGGCAGAGCGTTCAGATTGACGGCAATGCCGATCTGACCTTGCAGTATGCGATCATCGAAAGGTCGCGGCCGTCCTTTCGTATATTCCAGACCGTGCGCCGCCATTCGTCTGACGGACTGATCCGCCTGCTCGATATCGTGATCAGCCTGTTCGCGCTGATTTTCTTTGCGCCCGTGCTTGTTATGGTCGGCCTGATGGTAAAGGCGCAGGATGGCGGTTCGGTATTTTATGGCCAGACGCGCATCGGCCTGGGCGGCCGGGATTTTACCTGCTTCAAGTTTCGCAGCATGTTGACGGACTCGGAGGTCCGGCTCAAAAATCTGCTGGCCACCGACGCTGCTGCGCGCGCGGAGTGGATACGTGACCATAAGCTGAAGAATGATCCGCGCATCACCGGTTTTGGCCGCTTTATCCGCAAGACCAGCCTGGATGAATTCCCGCAGCTTTGGAACGTGCTGAAGGGGGATATGAGCCTGGTGGGCCCGCGTCCGATCGTCCAGGACGAAATCTGCAAGTACGGTCGCACCTTCGTGCGCTATGCTTCGGTCAAGCCTGGCATTACCGGTCTGTGGCAGGTGTCCGGCCGTAACAATGTCAGCTATCATCGCCGCGTGGCTATGGACCGCCTGTTCTGCCGCCGTCGCAATGTGGCGCTCTATCTGTATATTCTGATAGCTACGGTGCCCAGCATCCTGGCTCAGCGCGGGTCTTACTGACCGTCCGCTTGGTCATTGAAAACCTCTGATATTTGATCAGCATCACCGGTATTTTGGTAACTGTATCTGGCCCTGTCGGACAAGGCGCGAACTGGCGGCTGACGAGGCTCAAGAAAAGTGCAAAATCATGGGAAAATATTTACATAGTATCGCGTAATTGAAAATTATTCTCGCATTTTTGACGCTTTAAGGCTTAAATGTGGCAACTCCCAGGGGCTGTTTGTGAAGCGCATAACCCTTTTTGCAAAAGGCAATGTCGACGTCCATGACTCGCTGCATTCGTGTCGCGTGGGTGGTAATTTGTTGTGGAATGGCATCAATGACGTCCTGCGGCAAACCAATCCGGGACTGACGGTGCGTTTGCGTCACGAAACGCTCACCCGGTTCGATGCGCTTCTGGGGGCGGAAGGCGTGGTGCCGCCTGAGCTTTCGGCGCGTAATCTGCCGCTGGGCACCTATCCGCTGGCCAGCCAGTTCAGCCAGAATGTCTTCACGACGCCATCGGATGTCGTGATCCTGTCCATCCTGCCGGATGTGGCATCGCGGCTGGTGCGTCACAAGCGCGACGGTTTCCTGTTTTACCCGGCGGAAGCCTTAACCTGGTCTGCCGGAGACCGGGAGTGGCTGCGCAGTGAGTTTGAATCGACAGGCTCTGCCAGCGTCGAGGAGACGATGCAAAACCTCGCGGCCATCGTGAAGCGCATCCGGCAAACCAGGGATGTGCCGATCCTGGTCTACAATCTCTCGCCGGTCATTCCTGGCGATTTTGTGCATTGTTATCTGGGGCTCGATGAAACCTATGCGACCCGCATCAGGCGTTTCAATCTGGCCCTCATAGAGCTGTCTCAGGCCATCGGCATATCTATTGTCGACCTGGAGGCTATCGTGGCGCGTCATGGCGCCGACACACTGAAACTGGATGCCATGCATCTGACGGCGGAAGGATACAGGCGGGTTGCCGAAGAGGTTGTGCGTATTCTCAACGATCTCGGCGTATTTGATGATGAGGAGACGGGTGTATGAAGGCGAGTGTAGTCATCAGATCGAAGGATGAAGCCGATCGTTTGCGGCTGACCCTGACCTCGCTGGCCTGTCAAAGCGAACCCGCTGAGGTGGTCGTGGTCAATGACGGCTCTTCAGATCATACATCGAAGGTGCTGGCAGATGCGCCTGATAGACTGGATCTCAAGGTGGTGCGTCACGCGAAGCCGGCGGGCCGGTCGGCAGCGGCGAATGCCGGCGCGGAAAAGGCGACGGGCGACATCCTGATATTTCTCGATGGCGACACCCTGGCGGCGCCGGATTTCGTGGCACGGCATATGGAGCGTCACAGGGAAAAGCCAAATCTCATTGTGCGCGGTGAAACCTATCACCTGCGCTGCACGCGGCCCTTCCTTGATCCGGAAACCGGTACGGCCAAGCCGGGGGAAGAAGAGCGCGTCGCCCGCATGTCGGCTTCGGAACGATCGCGGTCACTGGTCACGCGCGCGCAGATCGAGACGGATTTTGCCAGTATTGACCGTCGTGGCCAGCCGGGCATCTATCCTGGATTTGGTCCGCGCCGTCTGTATGATCTCGAAATGGAGGCCCTGCGGGCGCCGGTCGATTGCGGTGTCCTGTGGACGGCGGCCTCGGGCGCCAACCAGTCTCTCTCCCGAGCCGCCTTCATTGCCTCCGGCGGGTTCCACCCCAGCATCAGCATCAACGAGCACCGGGAACTGGCTTTGCGGCTGTGTTTGTCAGGCATGTCGATGACCGCCTGCGAAGGACGCAGCTATCACATGACCCATCGCAGCGGCTGGCGTGATCCGCTGGAAGATCTCGAATGGGAAGACATTTTCTATGCGGCGCACCCCCGGCCCGACGTGGCGCTCATGCCCCTGTTCTGGCAAAGCCTGAGCGAACTGGACTCGGTGCCAGAGGCAGCGCGCATCCTGTCCCTGCCGCAACTGGCCGAGGCGGCTGCAAGCTGTGCCGGTCTGGAAGGACGTGAGACGGTTCGTGCCGCCTATATCGCCGCCCAAGTCAATAACGACAGGGCCATGGCGTCAAGCCTGGCGGGCGAGGCATGACACGGATTCAACTGGCCGCATGGGTTACGGAAACTGAGCGCCTGGCGCTTTCCTCCGCCGAAGGTTCGCTCAATGCGGCCCTCGAAGCGGAAGCTTTTGGCCTGACCTGCACGGCTGTGGGGGCGGCGGCTGACCTGACACAGGTGTCGGCGGGAACGAGCCGGCTGATATCGCTGGCGACGCAACTGGCCTCTCTCGATACGCCCTGGGCTGAGGTTCAGGCGGAACTGTCCGCGTGGATTTCAGACCTCGTCGGAACCGGTGATCCGGTGCTGGTGGCCACCGTTTTCCGTTGTGTTCCCGCTCAGCACGACCCGGAAGGCAAACTGTTGACGCGCATCCGGCGGCTGAATCTTCTGGCCGCCGAGTTGTCGCGTGAATTTGGCGTATTTGTTGTCGACCTCGATCGCGTGCTGACCGATATCGGCGGCATGGCGCTGGAAACCGATTACCGTTTGCAGGGCAAGCTGGCTGCGGATGTGGCCGGACAGGCCCTGGCGATGTGCGTGGCGACGAATGCCCTCGATCTTTACATCCCCTTCGAAGCGCAGGAACGGACGCTTGCCTGTCTCAGGGCGCATGACCAGGCCGTGCATCCCGAAGCCGTTCTGACGCCGGCCAACCTGATGAGCATGGGCAGCGGCCGGCGCCGGCAGCGCGTTTCGACGAATACCGATGCCGTTCAGGAAGACCAGGTGCGCTGGCTGATCGATCAGGTCCTGAAGCGAAAAATCGGCCTGGGTGAAGCGTCGCAAAAACTCATCATGGCCGTACGCCGTCGGGGGGCGAAGGAGAGCTTTACCCTTATCGCGGCTGGAATGGCGCGTCTTATCGGCCGAAGGAGAGCCGCATAGTAATGGATCAGATTGAGGCCCTGCGGGGCATGTTGCTTATTCGGGCCTTCGAGGATGGTCTGGCGGCGCGCAAGGATCACGGCTTCCAGCTCCTGTCGTCAGGCGAAGAGGCCGTGGCGGTGGGGCTGGCCGCCGCGCTCCAGCCTGGCGATCAGCTTCTGACCGGCGGTCGTTCCATTGGTCCGGCCCTGGCGCGCGGTGTGAAGCCCGCGCACCTGATGGCGGAACTGCTGGCCAAGGTCGGCGGCATCAATCGCGGCCGGGCGGGCCGCGGGCACCTGTCCGATCCGGACGCCGGCTTCTTTGGCTCCCACGCGGTGGTGGCCGGCAATATCAGCATCGCGGCCGGTGTGGCGCTGGCCCGACAGATGGCAAATGATCCCGGTATTGTCGTGATCCTGTTCGGAGATGGCGCATCGGGCGCGGGGGGCTTTATGAAAGCCTCAACATGGCGGCTTTGTGGAACCTGCCGCTTCTGTTTGTCTGCAACAACAACCAGTTGTCCGTTTCCACCCCGCGCGAGGCGGCGGTGGCGGCGCAGAATATTTCGGACATCGGCGCTACCTTCGGGCTGTGGACGCGTGCGGTCGACGGCCTCGATGTCGAAGCCGTTGCGGAGGCTGCAAGGGAAGCGGTGGATCATATCCGCCAGGGCAAGGGACCGGCTTTCCTTGAATGCGCCTCCATCCGCCTGCGTTCCCATTCGACCACGGCGCGCGAAACCCGCAGCCGCGACGAACTGGCGGCGCTCAAACTGCGTTGCCCGATCGAACGCTACGTGGCCTATCTGCAAACGACTGGGCATCTTGACGACATAAGGACAACGCAACTGCGCGAGGAGGCCCTGCAGCGCGCCGCCGAAGCCATGGCGTTCGCGGAAGCCTCGCCCTATCCTGACGCTGCAGAGGTCTTGCAGCATGTTGGATGATAAGATGATGACCACACGCATGTTCTTCCGTGAGGCTGTGGCGCGCGCGGTGCGCGAGGAAATGAAGCGGGACGACAAAGTGTTTGTCCTGGGCCAGGATGTCGGTTCCTTTGGCGGCTCCTACCGCGAATTCGACGGCCTTTTCAAGGAGTTTGGTCCGAAGCGCGTCAGGGATACGCCGGTAGCCGAGGCGGCTTCGGTCGGGATCGCAGCCGGGGCGGCGGCGGCCGGTTTCCGGCCCCTGGTCGTTATCACCTATATGGACTTCCTGATGATCGGCTTCGACGCGCTGATCAACTATGCCGCCAAGCTGCGCTACAAGACTGCCGGGGGGCTGACCGCGCCGATGGTCGTCAAAACCACGGCCGGGGCGCAAGGGCAGGGCGTGGCCCACTCCCAGTGCATCGAAGCCTGGCTGATGAGCGTGCCCGGCCTGACGGTGGTGGCGCCTTCGACGCCGGCAGATGCTTACGGGCTGATGAAGACGGCCCTGCGCAGCGACGGGCCGGTGGTATTTGTCGATCACAAAAAGCTGTTCCCCGCGCCGGGCGATGTGCCGGTGGCCGAAACCGCCACGCCGTTTGGTGAAGCCTGCATCCGCCGCGAAGGCGCCGACGTCACCATCACCTGCCACAGCTATATGGTCCGTATAGCTCTGGACGCGGCGGCGAGATCTTGAAAAGGAAGGCATTTCCTGCGAAGTCGTCGATCTGCGCAGCCTGGCGCCGCTCGATTTGAACACCATTGCCGCTTCGGTCGAGCGTACAGGTCGTCTGCTGACTCTCGAAGAAGGCCAGACCACCTGCGGCGTCGGCGTTGAAGTGGCCAGCCAGGTATTTGAAAAGATCGGCTACCGGCCCTGGACGAGAGTGGGCGCCCTGCGCGCGCCGGTTTCTTCCAATCCGGTGCTGGAAGCGGCTTGTGTACCCAATGCGGCGCGTGTTGAAGAGGCCGTTCGTCACCTTCTCGGCAAGTGATTGCCGGTAAATACCCATTTGGAGAATAAAATGATCTATCAGTTGTCAGTCCCCGCAGCCGTTCCGGGCGTTGAGGAAATCCGCATCCTGGAATGGCATGGCGAGGCCGGCGCAAGTTTCGAACCGGGTGACCTGATCGTGGAACTGGAAACGCACAAGGCTATTGTCGAGGTGCGCGCCGGACAGAAGGGGACGCTGCGCAGCGTCCTGGCTGATCCGGGTGACTGGAAAGCCATCGGTCTGCGCCTGGCCCTGTTCAGCGATGAGGCCGATGAGGCCCTGCCGGCAGCCGATGCCGAAGCCGGCGATCTGCTGGTCGAGTTTGATGTTACCTGAATAAGAAAAAGCCGGTCTGATCAGACCGGCTTTTTACTTCATAAGTTTAATTGACGGCGGCAGCAGGCGTCTTGGCCTGCTCCAGGTCCGACAGGCCCTGCAGGATGCTTTCCCGCAGGGCGACCTGCATCAGGCCGCTCTGGTGGATGCCGTCCGGCAGATGCTGCGCGCCGCCAAGTTGGGCAGCCATGGCGTCGACATCTATGATGGTAAAATCGCGTGTTTCGGCAATATCGGTCAGCATCAGGTTCCATTCCTTGGCGGCGATATTCGACAAGGTGTCGCTGAGCGGTGCATCGAAGCCCATATAGCTCGAAATATCCTCATAGCCTGAAGTCGACATGCGATTCAGCACCATCAGATGGCCGCCCGTCGTGCGGTGAAGCCCGTCGATCAGGCGTTCGTAGTCCCGCTTTATGGTCTCGACGGGACGCTTTACTGTTTCAAACGCGGTGGCCAGCCAGGTGCGCACGGCCGGACCGGCGGCGGCCTGATAGTGGCGCATGACGTGCAGGTAATAGCCCAGTTTGCGATGGCGCAGGATCGACTGGGGCTCAACGGCCAGCGACACCAGAACCGCATCCGCGGCGCCCGTGCGCTGGATGCCGTTTGAGGTGAAGATGGAATACTCATCCTTGATGGGCGTGTGCCGCATCACGGACAGCATGGTGCCGATAAACATCCAGTCATCGGCCGATGGCGGCATGCTCAGGGCACGGAAATAACCATAGACATCGTCAGCAATGGCCTGAAACTGCGCCGGTGTGCGTTCAATCTGATCGAGCAGGATCGGCAGGCACGGGGCAATCGGATGATCGGGCACGACCACGAATTGCGAGGCGGCGCGCCTGGCCTCGAACATTTCCAGGAAGGCGCATTGTTCGCCCTGGATGACACCCGATACATCACAGACGCCAAGGCACAGCAGGGTGGTGGGGTTTTCACCACCATCGGACCACCAGCCCCGGCTGCGGCCATGCCAGCCGGGCAGGAGGCCGGCCCGCGTGTCGGCCAGACCCGTCATGCGCCGTCCCGCCAGCATCAGATGCCGCAGGGTATCGGCGCTGCCATCCCCGGTTTTTTCATTGGTTTCCAGATGCGCAATGACCGTATCGGCATCCCATGGGTCGCTGCTGCGAATGCTGAGATAGCCGCCGCGCGCAATCTTTGGGTCGAGGCTCAGTATGCCGCTGACTCGCGGCGCCAGAGCGACCTGCAACTCCTGTTCTTCGGCGAAAGGCGAGGGCGCGGTGACACGGGCGCCGGTCGGCTCCAGGGTGATGTTGCAGTAGGCGATGGGCTGGTTGGCAAGGCACATCTGGCCGCTTTCGCGCAGCCAGCGGACGCTCGACCGGACGATCGTGTAACCATCGGCCTTCAACTGGCCCAGCGTCAGCGCCACCCTGGTCATCTGTTGTTTCCGGTCCACATACCTTCGTGATGGATGATGCCGGCGGTTGTTACCCGCACGGCGCGGGCCGGGGCCTGATCGAGCGGTTCGTCCGCCGTTGTGCTGAAGAGGGCAATCGGGGCATCCAGCTCAAAATATTCGCCCGGCTGAGCCTTGAACTGACGCAGAAAAGCCGGCTCGCGCAGGATCAGGCGATAATATGAAACTGGCGGGCATTCCTGGGCGAAGGCGCTGCCGAGATCGATGCTCAGGTCCATGAACTTGCTGCCCAGCTTAAGGGCCTCGCCTTCGGCGGTATAAAGACATTCAACGGTGGCGCCCGTCATCTGTGGAATAATCAGGGGCAGGCGTAGTTCGTATATCATTTCAAATCTCGGTCGGGGTTTGAAGTCTGTATAATATTGCAGCCTAGCGTTAAGCGGGTACAAGGGAAAGCTGCAATATGTCGACGCCCGGTCAGGCAACGCGGCTGGGCTGTCAAATTCTGTTACACTGTTATGGCTTTTTCATTCTAACGTGCAATTTCCGTGCCTTGTATCTGCTGTACACCCGGCATGACGGCGATTTTGCCGGCGAGCCGAGCTGAGTCCTGAAACTGGACGATATTGTTGCCGCCGCCCGCGACGATGACGACAAGGGCCAGTGCCACGCCGGCATATCTGGCGGGAGAAAACCAGGACATGGCCGCCAGGACCGTGAGCATGGGGATGACGTGCATGGCGTAAAGAAATGTCACTTCGCCGTAAACACTGTGAAGCAGCCCATTGGCCAGGAGCATCAGCCCGAGGCCGATTGAAAACGTATGGGCCTGTCTATTTTGGATGGCGCCCCAGATCCCCAGCGCCAGCAGGCCCAGCCAGGCAATCATGGCGACCAATCCGGCGGGGGTGTGGCCGGTAAACCTGCCGAACTGGTTTGTCTCCACCAGTTCGCCCCCCTGATTTTCAGCTCTGGCAGGGGGCGCGACGACGCTGGCTGTATAAAGGACCGCCACATTACCGATGGGATTCCAGCCAGTATGCAATTGACCTCTCTTTTCCATCACCGGTTCAGAAAAGCTGACCGCGTCCCATTTCAATCCCTGTGGGTCGATAAAGATACGCGCATCCTTGAAAAGGAAGAACTGCGTGATCGACAAGGCCAGGACAATGCCAAGGACGCAGGCCGAGATCAGCAGGAAAGGCTTCAACCTCCAGCGCACGAAAGTGGCGATAAGGCCAGCCGCCCAGTTTGTCACCGTGATGGACAGGGTGAAGGCACTGACAATGATCCACCAGCGACGTCTGCTCTTGTGGCCAGGCGCCATCAGAAAAAGCGCCATCAGGAGCGAGGTGCAGGCGATGGGGTAAAGCTCAACGACGGCGCTCCAGAAGATGACAGCGGCGCTGCCGAGGAAAAGGCTGGCAAAAACGGCGGCGGGGATGCGGGGAAGGCTGATGCGCCGCAGGACAAGGAAAATCATCCCGCCATTCAATGCACAAAAAAGCAACACGACCATGCGGGCGGCCGTGGTGGGCGACAAGCCCAGGGTGGTGAGCAGACCGCCGATGGGGTAAAGCAGGATCGAGGTGATAGGATGCACGGACGTACGCCAGTGACTGCCGCCACGGTTCGTCATGTTATCGATGACGCGGGCAATATCAGCCTGGAACCAGATATTCTTGTATTCAAGCAGGCCCGGTTCGTGGCTGGTCAGCGAAAATCCGCTGACCGCAATGCAGATGGCAATAAGGCAGAAACACGCAGCGATCAGCAGATCGATGCGGTCCATGACAACAGGTTTGGCGGTTTCATCACGACCAATTTTATGCCACACCCTGTCGATGACATTGTTGTTTACAGCGTCATCATAAATGCCGGTCATACGACCGGTGATTGCCTTAAAATTCATTGATACCGGTACTCAAGGGGAGGAGCTATATGTGCATACCGCACATTTTCCACTTTTGGGTGAATGCTTATCAATAACGAATCGATAATCGGGAATTTAATATGTCCTAATATGGACCGGTCAATTGCGCATTTCTCGACAACCTGGCGACGAAAACGCCAGACAGCATTCTGGTGGTTCAGCGTATGGCCACCGTATCCCGGTAGCTGAAGGTGCCGTTCAGGTCGAGGAGCTGGATATCGACCCCTTCGTCACGCTTCGTGCGTAAAATGTGCCAGGCTGGGGGCACCGCGATACCGATCGCCCCGACGAAGGATTGCGGCAGGCATTCGGTCACAAGGCGAGCATCGGTCCGGCCGTAGAAATGGTCTCGCCAATCCGAATCCTCGCCGCCGTTTGACAGATCCCAGCTCAGGAAGTCAAAGGGTGTCCAGCCGCTGTTGTCGAGCCAGGCCTCGGCCCAGTAATGGTTGGTTGGCGAGTTGAGATACATAAAATTGCCGCCGACCAGACGCGCGGGGATACCTCTGGCCCGGCACAGGCCGACAAACAGGGCCGAGGCCAGTTGGCAGTCATAGATGCCGCTTTCCGTCACCCAGTCGAGCGGGGCCTCAACGGATACCTGGTCATAATGGATCGGGCAGAACTGGAACTCGTTCATGACATAATTCCAGAAGGCGCGAACGGCACTTTCCGGTTTGCTGTCTCCGGCCAGGCGCTCCGCCAGGGCCGCGATCTGATCGGAAATCACGATTAGCCCTTCCTTCGGGCGAAGATAGAGGTCACGGTCAGTGGGCGGCGGCAGCGCATCCTGGGCCTGCGGTTCCAGCGTCAGGGTCACGCCGCAACTTATCTCAGGCGCCGAGGCTGTCAGAACCTTCACCTCCAGCCGGCCGTCGCTTTTGCGTTCCTGGCTGGCTTCCGTGGGCAGATGAGTCTCAATGTCGAGAGTTTTATACCGCTCCGCCAGCGGCAGCGGCATTCGCAGGCGAAGGGATTTATCGGGTGGAAGGCCGGATATGTTGAAGGTCCGGCTGTAGGTCATGACAACCCTTGGCACCGGATTAAGGTTTTCAACAAACTGCCGCAGGGTCGGCATCATGCGGAGGAGCCAGAAGTCGTCTCGACCTTGCCGGCCGGCCGTCTTCAGGTGTGAAATGACTTCGACCGGATCGTACAGCCGCTGTCCGGTATCATCCATGCGTGTGGGCAGGCCGTCTCTTGTGGCGCGGTCCAGCGCTTCTCCGGCCTGTTTTCGGGCGGCCGTGAGGTCGGCCTCGCCGGCATAGCCTTCGAGAACCAGCATACCGGTCATCAATTCTTCCGGGACCGAACGGTATATGTCACCGAAAGCCTGACCTTTTTTTGTCATTTCAAACCTATTTCTCGACAGCGTAAGCGATGATGTGGGTCGGCACGCGGCGCGCCTGGCCGAGATCCGCCCAGCCGCCGGATACGATCAGCACGATCTGCCGCCCGGATTTCGGGGCGCGATAGGTTATCGGTGTGGCCTGGTTACCTTGCGGCAGACGCGTAGACCACAGTTCACGACCGGTCAGGCTGTTCAGCGCGCGCAGCCGCCGGTCGCCGACGGCGCCGATAAAGGTCACGTCCCCGGCTGTCGTCATCGGGCCGCCGACAATCGGCGGCGCGCCCAGCGTGAAGGGCAGATGGCTGGCAATGCCGAACGGCCCCACGCCTTCGGCGGTGCCGAGCGGGCGTTGCCAGACGATGCGTTTTGAAACCAGATCGATCGCGGTTAGCTGGGCATAGGGTGGGCGCTGGCAGGGTATGCCGAGCCGGGTTATGAAGTAGTTCAGTTCGGCGCTGTAGGCAGTGCCCAGTTGCGGGTTATCGCTGTTTGCGTTGTTCGTCTGTTTGATCAGCTTCAGGCGGTCGGCGATGTGCAGGGTGGGCACGATCAGCAGATGACGGCCGGGATCGACGGAAACGCCGCCCCAGTCGACGCCGCCGGCCATGCCGGGATAGATCAGGGAGCCCTGAAGGGAAGGCGGCGTGAAGTCGCCGTCATACCGCAGTTTCTGGAAGGCGAGCCGGCAGAACAGCCGGTCGAAAGGGGTGACGCCCCACATATCGACGTCTTTGAGGCGCGATCCGCCGAGGAAAGGCATGGCCACGGAAAAGGGCTGCGTCTTCGATGTCCACTCGCCGGCAACGTCCGTTGCGGGAACAGTCCGCTCTTCGACAGACGTGATCGGCTGTCCGGTGCGGCGGTCAAGGACGAACAGATCGCCCCTTTTCGTGGCGATGATGACGGCGGGCAGGGTCTGCCCCGCATTCGGTATATCGGCCAGGACGGGTTGCGCCGAAAGATCATAGTCCCACAGGTCGTGATGGACGGTCTGGAACACCCAGCGCGGTTTGCCGGTCGCCAGATCAAGCGCGACGAGCGCCGAGGAATAGCGCTCCCATTCCGCCTTGCGATGCTGGCCGACAAAATCAGGCGTGGCATTGCCCATGGGAATATAGACCAGGCCCAGTTTCGGGTCGGCGCTGAAAATCGACCAGGCATTGGGCGTGCCGCGGGTGTAGGTCTCGCCCGCCGCAAGTGGTTTTGCGGGGGCCTCCGTCCGTCCCATATCCCAGGCCCAGCGAAGCTGACCGGTCCGGACATCATAGGCCCTTACCACGCCGGAAGGTTCGCCCACCTCGTGATTATCCCGCACCAGGGCGCCGACCACGGCAACGCCGTTGGCAATCGTAGGCGGCGAGGTTACATAGTAAAAGCCCTTTTTAACGTCGCCGAGGCCGGCGGTCAGGTCGACCTGACCACCCTTGCCGAAGCCCGTGCAGGTCTGGCCGGTCTCCGCATTGAGGGCGATCAGGCGGGCATCCATCGTGCCCATCAGCAGGCGGTGCGGGCATGTCGCGTCGCGCGTATCTTCGAGATAGGCCGGGCCGCGGCAGATGCTGGCGCCCGTCGCTGTCAGGTCGTTATGCGGATCGTAACGCCAGACCTCGCGCCCCGTTTCGGCATCGAGGGCCAGCACCAGGTTATCCGGCTGGCAGATGAAGACCTTGTCGCCGACCTGAAGCGGGGTCACCTCATCCTTGCGCGGGGCCTTGCTGTCGGAAACCGGCGCCGGCTCGACAAACTCCCAGAGCTTTTTCAGTTTTTTCGCATTCTGAGGGGTAATGTCCGACACGGGAGAAAACTTGTCGGCGAGAGGGCCGCCGCCGAATGCCGGCCAGTCGCCGGAAAGGGAAGCCGGGGTGCGGGCGGCAATGGCTTGCGCCCTTGGCGTATGAGCATTGGCGGCAATCACGGCTATGGCCAGTACCGCCAGGGCGGCAGGGCCGGCCATCCATCTGTAAGTGGGCAGGGTCTCCCACCACTGGCTTAGCCGATTTGGGCGCAGGTGGTCGCGCATCATCGGCAAATAGAAGAAAGGCAGGATGCCGCACGCCAGGTCAACGCGCGGCAGCAGGGACCATCCGTCGAGGCCCACCTCAGCTATCGCAGCAATCCAGGTGAGTATAAAATATGCAATGAAAAGATGAAACGCGGAGCGTCGGCGGCGAAAAAATCTGCACGCCTGAGGCGATCAGAAGCGTTGGCAGGAAAAGATCTGCCGAGAATACCCCCTTTCGCAGCAGCAGGGCGCCCCCCAGGCAAAACAACAGCCCGCAAAGGATCAGAAAGACGGCCAGGCCCGCAGGATAAAGGCGCTTTGACAAAGGCTTGAGCCAGGCTTTCAGCATATCCAAAATGACCACCCCAGGAATTGCGGAACCCCTTATAACGGATGCCTGAGCGCTGACAATCCCCGGCCGGGGCAATGATTTTCACCTGTATCATTTAAAAATGACACGGCTGACGCAAATGACGCGCATGACTTGCGTAAAGGCGTCGCGAAACCTTGCACTGCAATAGCTGATAGGATAGCGTTTAGATATGTTTAAATATAGAGCACAATCTTAGGAAGCTGCCGGTCTGTGCATAATATTGTTTTCTTTGTCCATTTTCTCATTACAGTCGCGGGTGTGCTGGGTATTTTCCTGGCATCTCGTTACCCGCGCCTGGCGGGACCATTTTCATTCGACCGCCATATGTCCGTATGGACGGTCGCGGCCGTAATCGCCGCGATGGCTGTATTTACCTGCCTTGGCTTCCGGCTCAGCAGTCCGCCCGAATGGTTCTGGGACTTTACCCGCGCCTATTATGCCGCCGGCCGCGATGTGGTGCGCGGGGATCTGGCGGCGCTTCAGGTTCTGATCCGCGAAGGGGCAACTGGTGGTTTTGTCAATATTCCGATTGTCGCCTATCTGTTTGCACCGTTTGGCGTATTCCCGGCCCAACTCGCCGGCATATTGTTTACCCTGGCGGGACTGGCGCTGACGGCATTTGCATGGCTGCTTCTCGTGCGCCTCGCCCGGCTGGATGTCAGGGAGCGCTGGGTGCTGGCCCTGTTGTTTATCGCCAATGGTCCGCTTTTGACCGGCATAAAATTTGGCAATCTGAGCTATGTCATCCTGGCGGCGCTGGCCGGCGGACTTCTCCTTATACGCGCCGGACGCTCAGGCGCCGCCGGTGCGCTGATCGGCCTGGCGGTTGTGATAAAGCCTGTCCTCATATTGATGGGCCTGTTCTTTCTGTTGCGCCGCGACTGGCGTGGCAGTCTGTCTTTTGCCGCTGTGGGCATTGTAACGGCGCTCCTGTCTCTTGTTGTGTTTGGCTGGCAGGAGAATCTTGACTGGTTCAATAACTGCATCGTCCTGTATAGCCAGAACTGGCTGCCGACATTCAGCGTTCAATCTTTTTCAAGCTTTTTGCTCAGGTTGAATGCCGAAGCGAAAATCAGCGAATGGATTCTGGTGCCGCCGACCCATATTCAGAAGTTGGTTGTCCAGATTATAACGGCCCTGCTTTTCCTTGCGGCCGTGCTGGCCTGCCTGAAGCCTGCCGCCGCGAGGGACGCGCAGGACGACCTGTTGTCCGATGAACGCCGTGACCTGCAATACATGCTGCTTATAAGCTTGTGCCTTGTGACAAGCCCGCTGGCCTGGTCGCATTATTACGCCTGGCTGCTGCTGCCGACAGCCTTCTTCCTGAAGCGCAATGCCCTGGGGGACATGCCGCCTGTCGCGCGATGGGCGGGCTGGACAGCCATCATCTTCGTCACGCCGCTGAATGGCTGGCCCACCCTGATATCAAATCCCCTGTTGATGGGCATCTACAGGTCGCTTTTCATGTCGCATATGCTGTGGGGTGGTTTGATCTGGTTCGGACTGATTGCCTGGTGGCTGGCGAGCAAGGGCGGATATCTAGCGAATAAATGGGGCCAGGAAAGGTCAGCGCCGGCTACGACCTGATCAGGCATCTGAAGGGAGGCTGGCCGATATGAAATGCGTAATGTCGGTCATCACTTGGGAGGTTGCGCCCTTGGGCGGTGCCAGGGCAAATACCGTCTCATTATGATTCAGGGCAGGATAGTGGAGCCGCTTCACCGGAGCGCCCTTTTCACGCAGTCTGGCGGCCAGACGCTCGCTTTCAACGGTGCCGACGGCCCTGTCCTTTCCGCCCGTGATCAGAAGTATCGGCGGTGACTGGCCGTCTACATGGGTAATGGGGTATATATCACTCCATTGGCTCTTCGGTCCAAACATTGTCCTGAGTTCGGGCGTATCCGGTACAAATTCATACGGACCGGCCAAGCCTATCATCGCTTTCAAATCGCGTTTCGGGTCCATGCCCTTGGCGGAGAGCCATCTGTGATCTATTGCCAGACTGGCAGCATTTAAGGCGCCGGCGGAATGCCCAAGCAGCACCAGTTGTGCAGGGTCGCCCCCGAATTCCGCCGCGTGATCGAATGCCCAGCGAACGGCGGCGGCGTTATCTTCTATGAAGCCGGGCCAGGCGCCGTTCGGATAAATGCGATAGTCGGCGACCACGGCCACATATCCCTGACGCGCCAGGGCGATGCCGACCCACGCGTAATCCGCCTTGGCGCCTGAAAGCCATGTGCCGCCGTAAATGAAAACCACGACAGGCCGCGCCTTGCCGGCCGCGCGCGGTGCGTAGATATCCAGGGCATGGCGTTCACCAGAAGCGTAGGCGATGTCCCGCGTGATCAGGAGATCGTCCACGGGCATGGCCGCGGCGTTCCTGACGGCGTTTTCATCGACCCTTTTTCCGACGCGTGAGCATCCGTTCAACAAAAAAGTGCCGGTCAGCCCGGCGCTGATTAGATGACGGCGCGTTATTTGCTTGGCGGGCATGGCTATTCCTGAAATTGAACAACAGGGCTCTATATCATTCCGTATGCTACCTGACCACGTTTCACAGGAAGTGGACGCAAGGGCTATAGAAGCCTTGTGCAGCCAGTCACGATTCGATAGCGTTCCTTATCAATAAGTCTCCGAAAGGTCTGTTCGCCCGTGCATTATCTTGCCTATCTCTTTGATATGCTCGCCACCTTGATGGGGGGACTTGCTATTTTCTGGTTGGCAAAAAAGGGCATGTTGCCGAAAGGTCTGCGGCCCGGTCGTGATATGCCTGTCTGGGCCTTTCTGCTCGGCGGCGGCGCTTTGGCGGCTTTCCTGTTTCTGAATCTGAAGCTGAGCTGTCCGCCGGAAGCCTGGGATTTCACCCACGCATATTATCTGGCCGGCCAGGCCGTGCTGCACAATGACCGGGCCACGCTTCATGACCTTATCGGTAAGGGGACATCGGGCTTCGTCAATATCCCTGTGTTCGCCTATCTGCTGGCGCCATTCGCGCTTTTGTCGCCATCCATCGCCACCGCGCTGCTGACGGTCGCAGGCATTGGCCTGACCGTTCTGGCCTGGTTCCTGCTGGTTCGCCTGACCCGACTGGAACTCAGGGAGCGCTGGCTGCTGGCCTGGCTCTTCCTGGTCAATGGGCCGCTCATTCATGCCGTCAAGCTGGGCAATCTGAGCTACTTCATTCTGGCGGCGCTGGCGGGCGGACTTGTATGGCTGCGCAGTGGAAAGCCAATATCGGCGGGTGTCCTGCTTGGTATGGCGGCGGTTGTAAAGCCGCCCCTGGCTTTGTTTGGCTTCTTCTTCCTCTTCAGGCGCGACTGGCGCGGTCTGCTCGGCTTCGCATCGGTTGGCATTGTAACGGTCTTGCTTTCACTAGCCGTCTTCGGTCTGCCCTATAACCTGTACTGGTTCCAGACCGCGATTTTGCAGTACAGCCATAGCTGGCTGGCCGCTTTCAATGTGCAGTCGGTGCCGGCATTCATTCTGCGTCTCCACCACGATGCCCGTCTGAGCGACTGGCTGAACTCGCAGGTGCCGACGTCCGGGCAAAAGCTCGTGGCGCAGATATTTACGGTCCTGACCATTTTGCTGGCGGCAGCGGCCTGTCTGCGGCGGCCGGGCGTTGTTCCCGACCCTGTCACTGCTGGCGAACGCCGGGACATGCAGTATCTGCTCGTCATCTGCCTGTGCCTGGTGTCCAGTCCGCTGACATGGTCCCATTATTATCTCTGGCTGCTTATGCCGACGGCCTTCTTCCTGGCCGGACGTCCGTCTGCCTTATCGGAAACACCGGCCCGCTGGGCCGGCTGGACGGCGATTGTGCTGGTCACACCCATTATCGACCTGCCCTGGTCGTTCTCGAATCCCTTCCTGTCGACGGTGTATCAATCGGTCTTCCTGTCGCACCTGCTGTTTGGCGGGCTGGTATGGTTCGGACTGATCGCCTGGGGACTTTCCCGCACCGGCGGTCTTCTGCCGCTGTCGGACGGACGCAGGCCCTTTGCTGGCCTTTCAGGAAAAGCCCTTACGGATTGACGTAGTCGAAATTGGCCATGTTGGCGGCGTCGTTTACCAGGAAGGGCTTGTAACGCGCATCACCATGCAGATAGACTTCCAGGAACGAGAGCGTCAGGCGGGCCACTTCCGGATCGGTCGAGTGGGTGCCCAGCGGTGTCAGGGCGATGGCGTGCATACTTTCCCATTCCGCCGTATTCTGCTTGAAGTTCGCCAGCAGCTTGGTGGTGGTGGATGGAATGGTGCCATACTGCTGCGGGAAGTTGGACAGGTACGGATCGGCCACCGCGGATATCACTATTGTAGGCACCTTGGTGGCGCCATAAGGGTTATCGCTTGACGATACCGGGCTTAAGCCCACGGCGGCCGCGATGTGGGAATTGCCCAGAGCCGTTGCCAGTATGGCGCCGGCGCCACCATAGGAATGGCCCATGACCGCGATATTATCGACCTGGAGGCGGCCGAACAGCGGGCTGGCGCTGCGTGTATTTTCGGCTACCAGGGCGTCGACAGCCCGGTCCAGCGCGAAGGCGCGCATGTCCGGAGGCGTATTGAGATCCTTCGGATCGATGAACATGACCACGAAGCCGTGCGAGGCCAGAAAATCGGCCCATTGGGTGAGGTCGGTTTCAACAAAGGACCGGCCGTTGATGCGCGCCCGAGTTGGCATCTCCCGATAGGTGGTGCCGTAACCGGCAATGAACACCACCGAAGCATAAGGCGCTGTCCCGTTAGCAGGATACCAGATTTTCGGAATCCTGTACTGGCTGCTGCTGGCAATACCGCTGGTATAGGTGGCCACCGCATAGGGCCCCAGAGTGGCAGCGGTGGCTTCAGTAGGCGTGGGGACTGACGGAGGGCCGGGACTGGCTGGACTGGGGGATGTGCCCCCATTTCCGCCGCTACAGGCTGTAAGGGTCAGCAAAGTGAATAATAGAAAAGGGGGAATGTTCACCTAATGCCTCTTACACGAAACGCCAGTATTCTATTATCATTGTCCCTCTCGCTTCCAGATGACAGGGGTAATCAATAAATACGAATAGCAGAAAAGGAGCCGAATTCTCTTTCGTTTCGTCTTTAGGCAGAAGATGAACTTGGAAAATATCCTGATTGCGAGAGTTTGCGGAGCCTTAGGGTGACCTTTGCAGGTTGCCAAATGGGAAAGAATATCTTGCCGCTTTGCAACCATACGAGCGATCTGGTACGACGCGCCATGACGATCACGCTCTACATCGATGCCGACGCCTGCCCCGTAAAGGATGAGACCTACAAGGTGGCTGCCCGTTACGGCCTGAAGACCTTAGTGGTGTCGAACAGTTTCATCCAGGTACCCCGGTCGCCGCTGATCGGGCGGATGATTGTCGACGCCGGGCCGGATGTGGCTGATGACTGGATTGTGGCTCAGGTCGTGGCCGGTGATGTGGTCATCACCAACGATATTCCGCTGGCGTCGCGCGTTCTGGCGAAAGGTGGTCATGCGGTCGCACCCAATGGCCGGGCGTTCACACCGGATTCAATAGGCGGCGCCCTGGCCAGCCGCGCCCTGATGGAGCACATCCGATCGACCGGCGACATTATCGGCGGGCCGCCGCCGTTTTCCGCCGCCGATCGCTCGCAGTTTCTCCAGACCCTCGATCAAGTGGTTGGCCGTGAGATCAGGCGGCCGCGATAATCACACAATCTCTGCGATTGTTGCGGATCGCAAATCCAATGTGATTGAATCTGTAACAATCGGCCTTGAAATTTTTCGCATCGCACCATATTATACAATTGTTCGGTGCCTTCCTGGCGCTGATGCCCTTCCTGGGCGTTTCCTCCCTGTAAACTGGCCGCGCCGTAGAGCGCGGCTTTTTTTTGCTCAATGTATGGCGATGCGGGCGGCTTTGGATTGCGTGCGGACCCGGAACCAGTCTTCAATGCGCGCCATATCCTGCCGCGACAGGCGCTTGCCGGAATGGGCAACCAGAATCGGTACAGGGGCGGTCTCTGGGGCCGCCTCCGGCTCAATTGAGGCAGTGATCGCAGAGCCAGCGCTGTCTCCATCAGCCTCTTCCGCAGGCGCTGCGCCCACGCCTTCCCCGATCAGAATATCCGTCAAATCGGGATATTGCGCCTTCAGTTCGGCGGTCAGTTGCGCCGATTGTGCGCTCCATGCCACCTGGCGGCGCAAATCGGCAATCTGCTGGTCGCGTGACGCTAACGCCAGTTCGTTACCGGAAAGCTCCTTCACTATGCCGTCACGCAGGGTGTTTATGTCGATATTGTCGTCTCCGGCCTGATGAACGGTCAAGATTGCGCCTTTCAGGCCGGTGGCCGGCAGGTGCGTGCGGATGGTGTCGATCGTCCTGGCCGACAGACGGTCACCGATCAGGGTGACCTCGACGTGTTTGTTTTTGGGCGTGATGCCGATCTCGACGACGTGCGATTTCGGGAAATTGAACTCCTGGCGCACGAACTGGCTGGCCTTGTTATGGAAGACCTCATTGCCGACCAGCCGGTAGGCCAGGTACAGGCTGGGCAGGCCGGTCAGGAGAACCACGAGGAACAGGACACGCTTGACGCGCGTTTCCATAACCGGATCGACGAACTGCTTGTGGGGCGGATTGAGCAGGCCGATTACCAGAACGGCGGCCGCGGCGATATAGACGCAGTTGATTGAAAACAGATAGAAGGCGCCCAGGAAATAGGCCCAGTTGCCATTGGCCAGGCCATAGCCGGCGGTACACAGGGGCGGCATCAGCGCCGTGGCGATGGCGACGCCGGGAATGACATTGGTTTTTTCTTTCCGGGTCACGCCGATAATGCCGGCAAAGCCGCCGAAAAGCGCGATCAGCACGTCCCAGATGGTGGGGGAGGTGCGGGCCAGAAGTTCGGAATGCGCCTCGGTCAGCGGGCTCAGGGCGAAATAGATGGTGGAGGTCAGGAGGCTGATCAGGGTGGCGATGAGCAGGTTGCCAACGGATTTTCGGATCAGCGCAAAATCATAGATGCCGATGCCGTAGCCAATGCCCATGATCGGCCCCATCAGCGGCGAGATCAGCATGGCACCGATGATCACGGCGGTCGAATTGACGTTCAGACCGATCGACGCGACGAAAATGGCGAACATCAGGATCCACGGGGTGGCCCCGCGTAGTTCCACGCCGGCGCGCAGGCTTTCGTCGATCATCGCGTCGTCGGCCTTATCATCCAGCAGGCTGAAACGATTGAGAAAGCCATGCCAGGAACGGGCGGCCGGATTTGATGATGAGGACGGCGTTTTGGGCATTATGTGACCTTTGCGATGATCAATTCATAACGGGGCCGGCTGGATGCGCAAACTGACATATCCGTGTCCGGTCAGTCTGTTAATTTTCACCGAGAACTGACCCAGTATTTTCACCTAGAACTGACCCGCCTAAAAGGTATAATCCTATGGGTCATGTTGGGGTCAAGTCACAGTTTTCTCCCTTCTCGATTTCACTGTTGCGGTGCTTGCCTTGAAGCGGAAGCTGTCGTTTCCGGTTTCAAGGATTATGGCAGTGATGCGTGAGCCGGTCGAGCAGCGCGGTGGTCATCTTGGCATCGCCGAACACACCCGCCCATTCGCTGAAGCTGAGATTGGTGGTTATGACGACGCTGGTCTGTTCGTAGAGCCGGCTTAGCATGTGGAACAACAAGGCGCCGCCGGACGCGCTGAACGGCAGGTAGCCCAGCTCATCGAGGATGACCATATCGAGCTTGAGTAACCGGTCCGCCATTTGGCCGACCTTGCCCTGGGCCTTTTCCTGTTCAAGCAGGTTGACCAGTTCGATGGTCGAGAAGAAACGCACCTTCTTTCGATGATGCTCGACAGCCTGCACGCCCAGCGCTGTGGCGACATGGGTTTTGCCAGTGCCAGGTCCCCCGATCAGGACAACGTTGTGCGCACCGTCGATAAACTCACATCGATGTAACTGCCGCACAAGCGCTTCATTGACCTCACCGGAAGCAAAGTCATAGCCCGACAGGTCTTTGTAGGCCGGGAAGCGGGCCGATTTGATCTGATAGGCAATAGACCTGACCTCCCGCTCAGCCGTTTCGGCCTTCAGAAGCTGGGACAGGATTGGCATCGCGCTTTCAAACGCAGGCGAGCCCTGCTCGGTCAGTTCGCCTGCGGCCTGGGCCATGCCGTACATTTTCAGAGCTCGTAGCATGATGATAATGGCCGCACTGGCGGGATCATGACGCATGACGGCCCTCCGTGCGCAAGGCATCATAGCGCTCAACATTAGCCAGGGGTTCCTGCCTCAGCCGCAGCGCCTGTGGCGCATCGATTGTATCGGGCGGCGTTGTCCCGTCGATCAGGCGATGCAGCAGGTTCAGGATGTGTGTCTTGGTTGGCACGCCACCAGCCAGTGCCAGCTCAACGGCTTGCAAGACGACCTGTTCGTCATGTTGAAGAACAAGGGCCAGGATTTCGACCATTTCCCGATCGCCACCAGGGCGTTTGAGGAGGTGCCCCTGAAGCCGCCGGAAGGATTCCGGCAGATCAGTGAATGGCGCGCCGTTACGCAGGGCGCCTGGCTTGCGCTGGATCACCGCCAGATAGTGACGCCAATCGTAGACGGTGCGACCAGGCGTATGATGGCTGCGATCTATAATCCGTTGATGCTCGCACAGGATCTGACCTTCCGCCGCCACGACGATGCGATCTGGATAGACGCGCACGCTGACCGGGCGGTTGGCGAACGAGGCCGGCACGCTGTAGCGATTGCGCTCCAAATGGATCAGGCACGTCGGGGTCACCCGTTTGGTATGTTCGACGAAGCCGTCGAACGGCCGCGTGGGCGCCATTAAGTAGTCCTGCTCTTCCGCCCAGACATCCGCAATCGTCCCCGGCAGTTCACCATGCGGGATTTCCCGCCAGTAAGCGATACACCGCTCTTCCAGCCAGACATTCAGAGCCGCCAGGTTCGGGAAGCTGGGTATCGGTATCCATAGCCGGTGACGGGCATCCTGGACGTTCTTCTCGACCTGTCCCTTCTCCCAGCCTGACGCCGGATTGCAGAACTCGGCATCGAACAGATAATGACTGGCCATCGCCTGGAAGCGCAGGTTCACCTGCCGCGCCTTGCCGACTCCGATCTTATCGACCGCCGTTCTCATATTGTCATAAATACCCCGCCGCGGCACCCCGCCCAGCACGCGGAAGGCTTCGACATGAGCATCGAACAGCATCTCATGCGTCTGAAGCGGATAGGCCCTGAGGAAGAAGGCCCGGCTGTATGCCAGCTTGAAGTGGGCTACCTGAAGCTTGGTGCGCTCGCCACCCAGAACGGCCCAGTCCTCGCTCCAGTCGAACTGGAAGGCTTCGCCGGCCTCGAAGGCCGAGGGTACGAAGGTCCCGCGGCCAGTTGTTTGCTGGTCACGCAAACGACTGGCTTTCCAATCCCGCGCAAAAGCCGCCACACGACCATAGGATCCCTCGTAACCCAAGGCAATCAGATCGCCGTGGAGCTGTTTGATGGTGCGCTTTTGCTTGCGAGACTTGCCAGTTTCAATCTTCAGCCAATGCGCCAGTTTCTCAGCGTACGGGTCCAGCTTACTGGGCCGGTCCGGCACCCGATACTTCGGCTCAACAGCGTCAGATCGTAGGTATCTGCGGATAGTGTTGCGGGACAATCCTGTCCGCCGCGATATCTCCCGGATCGATATCCGATCACGGAAAGCCCAGCGTCTGATGACGCTCAATAGTGCCATGTCTATCACTCCAAGGCCCTCGCTGTCTGACAACGAGGGGAGTTTCACATGGGTCAATTCTCAGTGAAAATTACGAGGCCAAGTGGGTCAGTTCTAAGTGGAAATCAACAGTCAGTCGTCACACAGGCAGGGCCTGGGTGTTCTTGACCTCTTCCAGCACGGCATAGGTGCGGGTTTCGCGCACGCCCGGCATATCCACCAAAGTGGTGCCGAGAAAATGCCGGTAGGCGGCCATGTCCTTGACGCGCACCTTGATCAAATAGTCGAAGCCGCCGCCCACCATATGGCATTCCATGATTTCCGGCCGGCGTTTTACCGCGCGGGCAAATTCCTCGAACAGGCCGCCGGTGGTGCGATCAAGCAGGATCTCGACGAAGATCATCAGGGCGCAATCGAGCTTTTCCGGATCGAGCACCGCCATGGTGCCGAGGATATAGCCGTCCTTGCGCAGCCGTTTGACGCGCTCGAAACAGGCCGCCGGCGATATATGGCACAGGTCGGCCATGGCCTGGTTAGTGATGCGGCCATCGGCCTGAAGGGCGCGCAGGAGGCGCCGGTCCATTTCATCGAGCATTGTAAATTCCTTCGGCCATATGCCGCTTTAAGGAAATAATATTCGGATATGCTTGTCAAAATTCCAAGCACATTCGGCAAATTTGGCCATATACCATAGATATAATCAGCCATAAAGGGTGCCGCCCACATGCTTGACGCGCTTGACCTGACCCGCTCGCAAATGGTGGCCCTGCTACGGGCACCGGAATCCGACGTGCTCAAGAGTCTGTTGCCAGCGGCCACGCTCGATGCCGCCACCCGCGGCCGTGTTGTCGATCAGGCTCGCCTGATCCTGAATGACCTGCGCGCCGCGCAATCGACCGGCTGGATCAACCGCTTCCTGCAGGAATATCGCCTCAATACGCAGGAGGGCGTGGCTTTGCTGTCTCTGGCCGAAGCCTATCTGCGCGTACCTGACACCACTACGGCCGACCTGCTGATCAAGGACAAGCTGGGCGATGCCGACTGGAAGGCGCATTCGGGCCAATCCGGCTCAAAACTGGTCAATTCGGCCACCTTTGGCCTGGTCCTGACCCGTGCCCTGGTGGCGGACGAGGGCGGCGTGCTGAAGGGCCTGCTGGCGCGCGCCGGTGAGCCGTTCATCCGTGCTGGTGTCGCCGCCGCCATGCGCCTGATGGGCTCGGTCTTCGTCATGGGGCGCGACATCGAAGAGGCGCTGGATCGGGCCGCGAAACCGGAGAATAAAGGCTTTACTGCTAGTTTCGACATGCTGGGCAGATCCGCCCGTACCTGGGACGACGCCCACAAGTATTTCGAGTCCTATGAGAACGCTATCGCGGCCGTGGGCGCCTCGAAGAAGGTGTTGGGCCACAATATCTCGGTCAAGCTGTCGGCCCTGCACCCGCGTTATGAAGTCGCCAATGCAAAAGCCTGCGTGCCCGAACTGACCGAAATGATGATTGGTCTGTCGCGCAAGGCGGCGGGTCTGGGGATCGGCCTGACGGTCGATGCCGAGGAAACTGAGCGCCTTATGATGTCGCTCGATATCATCGAGGGCGTGGCGCGTGATCCGCAGTTGTCCGACTGGGACGGTTTCGGCATGGCCATCCAGGCCTATGGCAAGCGCTGCCGCCCACTGGTCGGCTGGGCCGAGGCGCTGGGCGCCGCCACGGGCCGGAAGCTGTTTGTCCGTCTGGTCAAGGGCGCCTACTGGGATTCCGAGATCAAGAAGGCCCAAGTCGATGGCCTGACCGATTATCCGCTCTTCACCCGCAAGGCGGCGACCGACGTCTCCTATCTCGCCTGCGCCCGTGATATGCTCGATGCCGGCCATATCTATCCGGCCTTTGCCGGCCATAACGCCCTGACCGTCGCCACCCTGATCGAATGGGCGGGTAAGCGCCGTGATTTCGAGTTTCAGCGCCTGCATGGCATGGGCGAGGGGTTGCATGAGCGCCTGGTGCGCGAGGAAGGCTTTGCCTGCCGCACCTATGCGCCGGTCGGCGGCCACCGCGAACTGCTCGCCTATCTCGTGCGCCGCCTGCTGGAAAACGGCGCCAACAGTTCTTTCGTTCATCAACTCGCCGACGCGACCATTACCGAGGACATGCTCTTGGCCGACCCCGCAAATCGTATCGCCACCGTAAATGGCCGTCCGCATCCCGGCATCCGCAAGCCGACCGAACTCTTCCCCGGTCGTGTAAACTCTTCCGGCATCGATCTGAATGACGAAGCCACGCTGCAAACCGTCCTGGAAGCGGTTGGCAAGTCGCAGGTGGTCGCCGCCACGGCGCTCGTCTCCGGCCAGCCGGTCACCGGCGAAGCGAAGCCAGTGATCAATCCGGCCACCGGCGCGCCCGTCGGCAGCGTCATCGAGGCCGTGGCTTATGATGTGCGCCGCGCCATCGCCGCCGCCACGGCCGCCGCGCCGACCGGGACGCGCGCCCGGTCGAAGACCGCGCCGCCTGCCTGGAGCGCCTGGCTGACCTGCTGGAAGCACACCGCCCGGAACTCCTGCGCCTGGCCGTTCAGGAAGCAGGCAAAACCGTGGGCGATGCGGTGGCCGAAGTGCGCGAGGCGGTCGATTTCTGCCGCTACTATGCCAACCAGGCGCGCACCTCGCTGGCGCCGGAAATCCTGCCGGGGCCGACGGGCGAGCGCAACGAACTGCGCCTCGTGGGGCGCGGCGTCTTCGCCTGTATTTCACCGTGGAACTTCCCGCTGGCCATCTTCCCTGGGTCAGATCACCGCCGCGCTCGTCACCGGCAATGCCGTGGTCGCCAAGCCCGCGCCGCAGACGCCGCTGATCGCGCATCTGGCCATTCAACTGGCGCACAAGGCCGGCATCCCGGCCGATGTCCTGCACTTCCTGCCGGGCGGTATCGAGGTCGGCGACGCGATCATCTCCCACACCGGTATCAATGGCGTGGCCTTCACCGGCTCGATGCCGACGGCGCGGACCATCGCCCGCAACCTGCTTAAGGATGACAACCGCCCGATCGTGCCGCTGATCGCCGAAACTGGCGGTCTGAACGCCATGATCGTCGATTCCTCGGCCCTGCCGGAGCAGGTGGTGGCTGATGTGGTCACCTCGGCTTTCCGCAGCGCCGGCCAGCGCTGTTCGGCCCTGCGTCTTCTGGTGGTTCAGGAGGATATCGCCGACGGCCTGATCCGTCTCCTGACCGGCGCGATGGATACGCTGGTGCTCGGCGATCCGGCCAATATCCGCACTGATGTGGGGCCGGTGATCGACGCTAGCGCCCGCGACAGGCTGGAAGCCTACCGCCAGTCGATGAAGGCCAACTGGATTCACGCCCTGGAAAATCCCGCCCTTTCCGGCACATTCCTGCCGCCGACCCTCATCCGTCTGGAAAAAATCGAAGACCTGACCAGCGAATGGTTCGGGCCGGTGCTGCATATCGTCACCTGGAAGGCCGGCGAACTGGAGAATGTGGTCGCTCGCATCAATGCCCAGGGCTACGGCCTGACCATGGGCCTGCATTCCCGCATCAAGGCCACGGCCGATGCGGTCAGCGACCTGGCGCGGGTTGGCAATCTCTATGTCAACCGCTCGATGATCGGCGCGGTGGTCGGCTCCCAGCCGTTTGGCGGCGAGGGCCTTTCCGGCACCGGCCCCAAGGCGGGCGGCCCGCACTTCCTGATGCGCTTTGTCAGTGAGCGGACGATCTCTACCGATACGACTTCGGCCGGCGGCAATGCGACTCTGCTGTCACTGGCCGAGACGGACATCTGAGCCTAAAGCCCTCTAATGGCTGAAACGCTTCTGAATCAGCTTTCTGGCAATCGGTTTGGGCGCCATAAGGGTCAGCAGGCTCCAGACGAGCAGAACCAGCCGGCGTTTGGGCGCCATGGCATCAAAGCTGATGGTCGACCGGATCGTGTCCTTCAGAAGCTGGTATTTGCTGTCCCAGGGCAGGGGATGCAATTGCGGGCTGAGCGTCACCGAAGGGATCCGATGCTGCAGGACATGCAGGCTTTGGCGGAAGTTGGCGTCGGGTATCTCGATGCCGGTTGTCTTGGCAATGCGTTGCGCGTAGAGGAATTTCGCGTGCCCGCGGGCCACTTCGCGCGCAAACAGGCCCTCTTTGGCGAACAGGTTGCTGTCATTGCCGCCGTGGACGCGGTATTTCACCAGGGGCTTGTCAACCGTCACGACATCGCCGAAAAAGGGCGCTGCCGTCACCAGGGCTGAATCGGAAAAATTACCGCAGGCATCATCGAGCGGGAAAATCCGGTCAAGATAAGCGCGGGCATACACATTTCCCGAACCGGGCGGCGTCGGATAGGTCGACAGACGGACGGCCCAGTCGCTTATTTTTTCCGGTGTCGGCACGGGTTCGTAAATGGGGAAGCGCGAACCGGTCGGCTGTCCGTCACCGTCAATGCGCTCCATCTGGAACTGCACCTTGCTGGTGCGTGGCGTGCAGACGCTTGCCACCTCCTCGGCAATCGAAGGATCGATCAGGTCGTCGGCATCGAGGAAGATAATCCAGTCACCGGTGGCTTTGGCGAAGCCGACATTGCAGGCGGTGAGCTGGCCGGCATTTTCCTGAAAGACGGGGAGAACGCGATTGCCATAGGCAGCGATAACCTGCCTGGACTGGTCCTTGGAGCCGTCATCGACCACGATGACTTCGACATCGGGCCAGCGCACGGCAAGCGCGCTGTCTATGGCTTTGCCGACATAGCGTTCGTAATTGTAATTCGCAATTATGATGCTGAACTTCACTTACCGATCCTTGCTCTATCGTATCCGCAGCGTTTTCTTGACAATTCTGATGGCGAGGCTTTCGCAGCCTTCCGGGCACCCGGCCAACTTCCAGAGCAGCAGGTTCGTGGTGACGAAAATGATTTCCGCGGACGCACAGACCCAGGCGAGGCTGAGAGCCGTGTACAAAAGCGGGTCGCCGGGGACGAATACCTCTTTTGCCATGACATAGAGGAAAAGACCGGCGGGCGCCATGGCGACAGCCGGCCGCAAGAGGCTGATCAGTTGCGTCCTGACCGGCAGGCCGATCAGAATTTTGACGATGACCAGACACGAAAAGAACACCAGCACCGACGAGATGGCGTGACCCACCAGGACGCCCTGAAGATGGAACATCCAGGCCCCAATCAGAATCAGGGGAACCTTGACCGAAAATTCAGCCAGATTACGTATAAAAGCCATCCGGGTTTTGTTTATGGCCATGGCCAGAGATGGCAGGACCACGGTGGGCAGCAGGGCGATGGCGGCGAAAGCCAGCCAGGTCAGTATGATGGCGGTCTCTTCCCACCGGGGGCCGAGAATCAGGTGGATGATCGGATGCGACAGGAACGCGATCATCATTAGAATCGGACCGACCAATGAAAATATGCCGATCGACGCCTTGAGATATATGCGCTCTATGCCACCTGTGTCCCGTACCGACATAAAGGCGGCAAACAGGGGGCGGGAGATGGGTACAATAATCGCCTGCACCGGAACGGCGATCAGATTGTCGGCGGAGGTAAATCGTCCGAAGGTCATGGTGTCAACAAAGCGCGGCAATACGACCTTGTCGGTTTGCCAGTTGATGGCGGAAACCACTTGGCCGGCGGCGTTCCAGCCGACCATGTCGGCGAACATGCGCCAGTGGACCAGCGTGAACCGCAGACGTTGCGGCGCGAACAGGTAGGAAACGGCCATCATGACGGCGGTTGTTGAAATCGTGCCGATGGCGATGGCCCAGTAACTGCCCGTGGTGACGGCGAGTGTTGTGGCTATGATGAGGGCGCCGATCTTGCCGAAGACTTCCAGGGCGACGTCGCGTCGGAAATCAAGCATCCGCGTGAATTCAACCAGGCGCTGGCTGACCAGGCCACGCATGGCTGGTGCGAAGGCCAGGGCGCATTGCAGCGCGATCAAACGGGGCTCATGGTAAAAGATCGAGAGCGGCACAGACAGGGCGGCCAGTACGCTGATGGTCACGACGGAACGGATGACGGCCATGGTGAATGCCGTATCATACATGCTTTCACTCGGTTTCTCGATGCTCATGAGGACGGCGCCAAGCGGCATTTCACACAGGGCCTCCACAATTTGCACCGCGGTCATCGCCATGGCCACCACGCCGAATTCACCGGGGCCGAGGAAACGGGCCAGGACAAGCAGGGAAATGAAGTCAAGCGATTTGGCGAACAGCTTACCGCCAACGGTCCATATGCCGGCGTGAGCGGTGCGTTCCGATAAGGGACGATGATGGGCCTTGGTCATTAATCTACGCGTTTCACCTGAAAATCCAACCCAAATGCCGCCCGATAATGCAAGACCAGTGCCACGGAAGGTCATGGACGCAAATGTCCTCGTTTCTCATCTAACCGTTAAATTTGAAATAAGAGAAAAAATTACCTCAATTATCTGAATTAAAACGCCGATGGCCTGATCCGGGCGCATCAGGAAACAGACATCTTACCGGCATCATGGTATGAGTCCGGAAAATGACATAGAGGAGGTACACATGTGGAACCGGCGTCGGATATTGGGCAGCGGCATGGCGGCGGCAGGGGCATTCGGTCTGGTGCCGGCGGTAAAGGCGGAGACGGTTTCCCGCTCCACGGTAACCATCGGGCCGGAGGTCGTGGTCGAGATTGCTGATGGCCGTCTGCGCGGCGGGCACAGCCGGGGCGCCCTGGCCTTCAAGGGGGTTCCCTATGCGGGATCGGTGACAGGTGCGGCGCGATTCCGTGAAGCGCCGCCGGTCGTGCCGTGGTCGGGCGTGCGTGACGCGACGCATCTGGGCGCACCGTCATTGCAGAAAGCGAAATCGACCTATGGCGAGCAGGAGCCGGCCTATGCCGAGGATTGCCTGGTGCTCAATGTCTGGACCCCGGCGCTGAATGACGGCAAAAAACGCCCTGTCATGTTCTATTGCCACGGCGGCGGGTTCGCCACAGGCTCGGCGGGTTCGACGGCACAGGATGGCGCGCGCCTGGCAGCCACCTATGATGTGGTGGTGGTCGCCACCAATCACCGGCTGGGGCTTCTGGCCTATCTCTATCTCGGCGAGATCGGCGGGTCGGACTGGGCCACCTCCGGCAATCAGGGGATGCTCGATATCGTGGCCGGCCTGCGCTGGGTGAAGGCCAATATCGCGGCCTTCGGTGGCGATCCGGACAATGTGCTGATCTTCGGTGAATCCGGCGGTGGTTTCAAGGTCGGCACCCTGCTGGCCATGCCGGCGGCGAAGGGACTGTTCCACAAGGCCAGCATCCAGAGCGGCGCGGCCCTGACCCGAATGCCGAAGGCGATGGCGACCGAAACCGCGCTCAGGGTGCTCAAGGGGCTGAATATCGCGCCTGCCGACCTGCATAAACTGGCCGATATCCCGGCGGAACAGATTTTGGCCGTTCAACTGGCGGCGGAAGAAGGGCGGGGACCAATGACCCTGCCGTCCGATGGTTCGGCGCCTGCGCCGCGTGATGGCCGGCTGCACAAGGCGGGCTATTGGGTGCCGGGCGGCTACGGTCCCGTGGTCGACGGCACGGTCCTGCCGGCCGATCCGTTCGATCCGGTGGCCTCGCCCCTGATGGCTGATGTGCCGCTGATCGTCGGGCATAACCGCGACGAGGCGACCTTCTTCAATATGGGCCGACCCGATACTTTCACGCTCGATGAGGCCGGGCTGAAGGCGCGCCTGGCCACGGAATTCGGCGATGATGCCGACAAGCTGCTGACCGTCTATCGCGCCACCTATCCGCAGGCGACGCCGACCGATCTCTATATCGCCATCGCCTCGGCGCGCTGGTTCGGCGCGGATTCCGCCACGACAGCGGATCGCAAGTCCGCGCAGGCCGCGCCGGTCTATCAGTACCGCTATGACTACGCGTCGAATTTTCCGATCGCGGGCACGACCGTTACGCTTAAGGCCGGCCACGCCACCGAGATTGCCTCCCTTTTCCTCAATACCGACCAGCCGGGCGCGGAGGGCAATGCGCCCGGTCTGGCGGAAGCTTCCAGAAACATGAGCGCCTTTTGGGCCAGCTTCGCCCGCACTGGCAAGCCACAGGCGCCGGGCCAACCGGACTGGCCGCGCTATACCACAACAGACCGGCCGGTCATGCTGATCAATACCGCCTGCCGCGTTGAAAACGATCCCGAAGGCGCGGCGCGTCAGGTCTGGCAGGAAGAGGTCGCGGATTGAGCCGGTATGTCCTGGCCCTCGATCAGGGCACGACCTCCAGCCGGGCCATCATCGTCGATGGCGGCGGCCATATCCTGAAAATCGCCCAAAAGGAATTTCGTCAGATATTCCCGCAAGGCGGCTGGGTCGAGCACGATGCGCGCGAGATATGGAGCACCCAGATGGGGGTGGCGCAGGAGGCGCTGACGGCTGCCGGCCTGCGTGCTTCCGATATCGCCGCCATCGGCATTACCAACCAGCGCGAAACGACCGTTATCTGGGACCGTGCCACCGGCCAGCCCATCCACAATGCTATCGTCTGGCAGGACCGGCGCACGGCGGCCATCTGCGATGACCTGATCAGGGAGGGGCATGAGCCCCTGTTTGAGGCCGAGGACCGGCCTGCGCCTCGATGCCTATTTCAGCGGCACCAAGATCAAATGGCTGCTCGATCATGTACCGGAGGCGCAGGGAAGGGCAGAACGCGGCGAACTGGCCTTCGGCACCATTGATAGTTGGCTGGTGTGGAACCTGACTGGCGGCGCCCTGCATATCACCGACGCCAGCAATGCCAGCCGCACCCTTTTGTTCAATATCCATACCGGTGACTGGGACGACGATCTGCTGGCCGTGCTCGATATCCCACGTGCCTTGCTGCCGCAGGTGCGGGGCAATAGCGAGGTCTATGGCGAGACGGCGCCGGGGCTTTTCGGCGCGCGCATCCCCATTGCCGGCATGGCGGGCGATCAGCAGGCGGCGACCTTCGGGCAGGTCTGCCTGGAGCGCGGCATGGCCAAAAATACCTATGGCACCGGCTGCTTCATGCTGATGAATACCGGTGCCGAGGCCATGCAAAGCCGCTATAAACTGCTGACCACGCTTGCCTGGAAATTGGATGACAAACGCACCTACGCCCTGGAAGGCTCGGTCTTCGTGGCCGGCGCCCTGGTGCAGTGGTTGCGTGACGGTCTGGGCATTATCCGTTCCAGCGGCGAGATCGAGAGCCTGGCCGCTTCGGTGCCGGACAGCGGTGGAGTCGCTTTAGTGCCGGCGTTTGTCGGCCTTGGTGCGCCGCACTGGGATCCTTACGCGCGCGGCACGATCATCGGCCTGACTCGCGGTTCCACCAAGGCGCATATCGCCCGCGCGGCCCTGGAGGCCATCGCCTTCCAGTCTGCGGAAGTGCTGGAGGCCATGATATCGGATTCCGGCGTGGGCCTGACCGAACTGCGTGTCGATGGTGGGGCCAGCCATAACAATCTGCTGATGCAGTTCCAGGCCGATATACTGGGCGTGCCGGTCGTGCGACCGAAGATCACCGAAACCACCGCCCTGGGCGCTGCTTACCTGGCCGGTCTGGCGGTGGGTTACTGGCGTTCGACCGATGCGCTGCGCGCGCAATGGCTGGTCGATCGGGTGTTTGAGCCGGTTATGGGCACTGATGAGCGCCAGGCAAGGATGGTGCGGTGGCGCAAGGCGGTCGGCCGGAGCCTGGATTGGGAGGACAGGGCTTGAGTGATCCGCGTCCCGCCCTGCTGGTGAAGGCGATGGCCGATACCCTGTGGGACGTCATCGTCATCGGCGGCGGGGCCTCCGGCCTGGGCACGGCGGTGGAAGCGGCCTCGCGCGGTTACAAAACCCTGCTGCTGGAAGCGCATGACTACGCAAAGGGTACAAGCAGCCGTTCGACCAAGCTGGTACATGGCGGGGTGCGTTACCTGGCGCAGGGCCATATCCATCTGGTGAGGGAATCGCTGCATGAACGCGGCCTGCTCCGGCGCAATGCGCCGCATCTCGTGCATGACCTCGGCTTTCTGGTGGCGACCTATCAGCTTTGGCGGCTGCCCTTTTACGCCATCGGCCTCAAGCTTTATGACCTGCTGGCGGGGAAGCTGAATCTGCGCCCAAGCCGCTCTTTGGACCGCAAGGCAGCGCGGGCGCACATTCCGACCCTGAAATCCTCCGGTCTCAAGGGCGGCATTCTCTATTTCGACGGCCAGTTCGATGACGCCCGGCTGGCCATCACCTTGATGCGGACGCTTGAAGACCAGGGCGGCGTGGCGCTCAATGCCACGCCGGTCACGGGGCTGGCAAAATCAGGCGGCCGGGTGACAGGTGTACGCTTTGCCGACAGCGAAACAGGCGCCTCATATACGGCAAGGGCGCGCACCGTGATCAATGCCACCGGTGTGTTTGTTGATGCGGTCCGGCGGCTGGATGCGCCTGACGCAACACCTCTGCTGACGCCGAGCCAGGGCGTGCATATCGTGGTCGATCGCCGCTTTCTGCCGGGCAATACGGCGCTGATGGTGCCGCGCACTGCCGATGGCCGCGTGCTGTTCGCCGTGCCCTGGCACGACCGGACGCTGATCGGCACCACGGATACGCCGGTGGCGGAGATTAGCGAGGAGCCACGCGCGCTGGAGACTGAAATTGACTTCATCCTCAAAACAGCGGGCAACTATCTCGATCCGGCGCCCCGGCGAAGCGACATCCTCAGCGTATTTGCCGGTCTGCGCCCGCTGGTGAAAGCGGCTGCTGGCGACACGAAATCCCTGTCGCGCGAACATGATCTGGTCGTCTCGGATAGCGGACTGATCACCCTGACCGGCGGCAAATGGACCACCTATCGGCAGATGGGGGAGGATGCGGTGGATCTGGCGGCCGAAACTGGCGACCTGCCGCCCCGGCCAAGCGTCACCTCTGCCTTGCGCCTGCATGGCTGGGCCGAGAATAGCGGCCGCAATCACTGGCATGTCTATGGTCACGATGCGGCGGAAATCCACGCCCTTCCCGGCGCCGATATTCGCTTGAATCCGCATCTGCCCTATACGGAGGCCGAAGTGCGCTGGGCCGCGCGCTTCGAACAGGCGCGCAGCGTGGAAGACGTGCTGGCCCGTCGGCTGCGGGCGCTTTTCCTCGATGCGGCGGAGAGCCTAGCCATGGCGCCGCGCGTAGCGGAAATCCTGGCGGAGGAACTTGGGCGTGATCAGAAATGGCAGGCGGCTCAGGTCGAGACCTACGCCGCCCTGGCTCTGGGATATATGGCTTAAGCTGCCAGCATATTGCCGATACCGATGATCACGGTCGAGATGATCAGGGTGCCGATGCCGAGCCACACCAGGAACTGCGTCCGGCTGGCCGTGCCCTTCCATTCCTTCAGGGCAAAGCCCCACAGGGTGGAGAACAGGATGATCGAGGCCATGTGCAGGGTCCACGATGAGAAGCCGAACTTGCCCATCTGGCTTTCGCCCATGGTGTAGAAGAAAAACTGGAAGTACCAGAGGGTGCCGCCTAAGCCCGCCAGCGCGTAATTGGCCAGCAGAGGCGCCCGGCCCCGGCCGGCGTGCGCCGGAGCCAGCTTACCGGCCCACTCACCGGCGGATTTGTTTTTCAGGATCAGGTAGAGGCACCACACGAAATTGGTGGTGAAGCCGCCGGCCAGGACCACGCAAAGCACTGGCAGGCCGACCCACAACGGGCCCGTGCCGGCTGCCGCGGTGGCTTCGCGGATGGGATCACCCGCCGCCAGACCGAAGGAGAAGAAGGACGACATGACACCGGAGAAGACGGCGATCAGTATGCCCTTCTTCAGGTCGAATTCACCGCGATCCGGAACACTGGCATCACCGGACACGTTGGCAAGTTGCTTTTCCTTGGCGCCCCCGGCCAGGGCGACGATGATGATGCCGACGACAACCACGGCGATGCCGATAAAGGTATATTCACTGCCGTGCTTGGCAATCACTTCGCCGAACGTGCCTTGGAATATAGGCGGGCCAAGCGTGCCAATCACCGTGGTCAGGCCCAGCGCTACGGCCATGCCGAGCGACAGGCCGAGATAACGCATGGTCAGCCCGAAGGTCAGGCCGCCAAAGCCCCAGCCGGCGCCGCACAGATAGCAGACCAGCAGGGTATGCACGGGCGTATTCGCCAGGACGTTGATCAGGTCCTTGCTGCCGATAAAGGCGCCGATCCAGGGCGCCAGCACCCACGAAAAGATGCCGCCGGTCAGCCAGAAGATTTCCCAGGACCATAGCTTGATACGTTTATAGGGGACATAGAAGCTGGCGGAGGACAGGCCGCCCAGCCAGTGAAAGAAGACACCTAATAGCGGATTGGGGTTCATGCGCGTTTCCTGTTTTGTTTTTTATAGTCTGTAAATACGCTCGGCTGTGCCGGCGAACAGGGCGTCCCGTTCATCGGTGCTGAAGTCTTTGGTTATGTCATCATAGGCGTCCAGCGCCTTGCCGTAGCTGTTGAATAATTTATCGGTCGGGAAGTCACTGGCGAAGGCTACGCGATCAGTGCCAAAGCGTTCGATCGTTTCCAGAACAAGCACACGCATGGTCTCAACCGTCCAGTTGCGATCGATGAAGCCGAAGCCTGAAACTTTCACAGCAACGTGTGGGAGGCTGGCCAGAAGTTTCATACCGTCTTTCCACTGGGCAATGCCAGCCGGGTCGGTATCCACCGGCATCCCCATATGGTTGAGGATGACCTGGGTTTCCGGATTGACGCGCGCAATCAGATAGGCCTGGGTCATTTGGTTCGGATAGATCTGCAGATCGAACGACAGGCCGTATTTGGCCAACTTAGCATACCCCTCAACAAACTGATCATCGATCAGCAAGTTGGCCGGCGTATAGGTTTTTGACGGATTTGGGTGCCAGTTTATGATATGGCGGATGCCGCGCACATTGCGGTGTTCGGCGTGGGCCGCCAGAAGGGACTCGACATCGGGATCGTTAAGTGGGGCGAAGGCGACGATGGCGTCGGGATGGGTGGTCTCATTCGCCAGGGATTGCAGCCATTTCGTTTCGGCCAGCGCGTCATCCGGATGGGCGCCAGCATCGATATGGACCAGCTTTTCTACCGGATAGCCGCTGGCATCGCGGAAATAATCGGCCAGTGTATAGTCGGCGGCAATAGGCTCGACGCTGCCATTGGGGCCATCATCGGCAAAGGGCGGTGTAAGCCATGGATACCGCAGCCGGTCGAGTTGCCAGAGGTGGACATGGGCGTCCACAAATCGCTTTATGGCCATGTCCTCTCTCCTTTAATAGGTCGTCCGTCCGCCCGACGTATCGAAGACAGAAGCGGTGGTGAACGAGCATTCTTCCGAGGCCATGAAGCAGACCGTAGCGGCTGATTCGTCGACGATTCCTAAGCGCCCCATCGGGATTTTCGAGCGCATATAGTCGACCTGGCTTCGCGGTAATTGTTCGAGGATCGGCGATTCAAACGTAGCTGGCGTCAGAGCGTTGACGATGACGCCTTTCGTGGCCAGTTCCTTGCCTAAGGATTTGGTCAGGCCAATCACGCCGGCCTTGGAGGCGGAGTAGGCCGAGGCATTCGGGTTGCCCTCCTTGCCGGCGACGCTCGCCACATTGACGATGCGGCCATAGCCGCCTTCCAGCATGAAGGGGATAACCTCGCGGCAGCAGTAGAACAGGCCGTTGAGGTTGATATCCATGACCTTCAGCCAGCTTTCGACAGGGAACTCCCAGACCGGCACGGTGGCGCCGGTGATGCCAGCCGAATTGATCAGAATATCGATCTTGCCCAGAAGCTCCCTTGAGGCTTTTGCGGCGGCTGAAACGGCGGTGAGGTCGGAGACATCGAGCGCCACAACACCGGCCGCGCCGGTTTCGGCCTTTGCCGCATCCAGCGCCTCGGCATTGAGATCCCACAGGACGACCTGGCCGCCTTCAGCGACGATACGCGCGGCGGCGGCCTTACCGAGGCCCGAAGCGGCCCCGGTGACGATGGCCGTGCGGCCCTTAAAGCGGTTAGTATAGATCACTCGATAATCTCCAGACCTTCGAGGCTGAAGGGAATAACGGTCTGGCGTTGTTCGCCCAGTTTGGAGACACCGAGGTGCATCGTGTCGCCGGCATTGAGGTAGATCGGATCGGGCTTCTTGCCTTCACCGACGCCGGGCGGCGTGCCGGTAATGACCATATCGCCCGGCTGGAGGGTCACGAAGCGGCTGATATAGGCGAGCGCCTCGGCGACCGGGAAAATCATGGTGCGGGTATTGCCGGTCTGCATCCGCTGGCTGTTGACGTCGAGGAACATGTCCAGTTCCTGCGGATTGCCGACCTCGTCAGCCGTGACCAGCCACGGGCCGGTCGGGCAGAAGGTATCGCAGCCCTTGCCCTTGACCCATTGCGAACCGCGCTCTTTCTGGAAGGCACGCTCGGAGACGTCATTGACCAGCACATAGCCGGCGACATGGCTGAGGGCATCCTTCTCATCGACATAGCGGCAGGTCTTGCCAATGATGACGCCCAGTTCGACTTCCCAGTCCATCTTGGTGGCATCGCGCGGCTTCATCACATCGTCATTCGGGCCGCTGAGCGAGGAGGTAGCCTTGGTGAAATAGATCGGCTCCGGCGGCACGGGCAGGTTGGATTCCGCGGCGTGGTCCGCATAGTTGAGGCCGACGGCGATGATCTTGCCGATATTGGCCACAGGTACGCCGTAACGCGGCTGGCCGTCCACGACCGGCAGGCCGGCGACATCGGCGGCTTTCAGTACGTTGAGTTGCGACAGGCGGACCTCATTGGCGGTGATATCACCGACAACGGATGACAGATCGCGGATGCGGCCATCGGCATCGACGACGCCGGGTTTTTCCTGGCCTTTCGGGCCATAGCGGCAGAGTTTCATGGGGTAGTCCTCAACTTGAACAGGGTAGGAAAGGGGATCACGGAAAGGCACGGAAAAGGACGGAAAGATCACGGAATTCGTTGTGTAATAAGCACCGACGCGAAGAGTCAGTTTTCCTGCGCGCTCAACATCTATGCTGTTGCCCTGCGGGCGCAGACCTTAGTCGCAACCCATATTTCCGTGTTCTTTCGGTCCTTTTCCGTGCCTTTCCGTGATCTTCTAATATTAGTGCGTATAGGGACGATGCAGCTTGATCTCCGGATTCAGTTCGACACCGAAGCCCGGCTTATCCAGTGCGGAAACATTGAGGCGGCCATTGACCGGCACCGGCTCGCCCAGCAATTGCGGGTGGAACATTGGGGCGACATGATCGGCCTTGGGCGCCATCATCAGGAATTCGGCAAACGGCGAATTGTGACGCGTGATGACGAAGTGATAGGAATAAACCGAGGAACCGTGCGGCACGACCATGATGCCGCGTGAGTCGGCCATGGCTGAAATCTTCAGCAGTTCAGTCACGCCGCCACACCAGCCAACATCGGGCTGGATCAGGTCGCAGCAGTCCATTTCCATCAACATGCGGAAGCCCCAGCGCGTGGCTTCGTGCTCACCGGTGGTGACCAGCATACCGGCAGGAACATTCTTTTTGAGTTGCTGATAGCCCCAGTAATCGTCCGGGCTGATCGCTTCCTCGATCCACTTCAGGCCATGCGGCGCACAGGCATGGGCGAGCTTCGTGGCATAGTTGACGTCGAGCGCCATCCAGCAGTCCCACATCAGCCAGAAGTCATCGCCGCATAGCTTTCGCATATCGGCCAGCATCTCGACATTCTTCTTCAGGCCAGCATCGCCTTCGATCGGCCCGTGCAGCAGCGGCATCTTGCCGCCGATAAAGCCCATTTCCTTCGCCAGATCCGGGCGGGCGCCGGTGGCATAGAACTGCAACTCGTCACGCACCGCGCCGCCCAGCATATGATAAACCGGCTCGCCGCGCAGGCGCCCCATCAGATCCCACAGGGCCAGGTCGACGCCGGAAATGGCGTTCACCACCAGGCCCTTGCGGCCATAATATTGCGAGGCGAAATACATCTGGTCCCAGATGCGTTCGTAATCGAATGGCGAACGGCCTTCCAGAAAACGCGCGAAGTGCTTTTCCACCATATAGGCCGCCGGTTCGCCGCCGGTGGTGACCGCGAAACCGACCATACCGTCATCGGCCTCGATCTCGACCACCAGCGTGCCCAGCACATTGATGCCGAATGACTTGCGGCTCTGGCGATATTCCGGATAGCGGCCCATCGAGGTGGCGATATGGTTGTCTATCCAGTGGCCTTCGCCCTGGTCGTGATAATCGGCGCCGCCGCCGCCGTCACCGCCCTTGATGACGCTGGCGCGCACTTGCTTGATCTTGGGAAAATTTCGCATTAATCTCACCATTTGGGACGATCGATCACATCCCACAATCCCTGCATCGATTTTGGGCTGAACGGCTTGCGTTCGTCCCACACTTTAGATATGAGCATTAAATAATGAAACAAACGGCGTCAATGGATAATTTGAGCAGCAGGGACGGAGAGGGCGAAAGCGGCGGCAAATCACTGGCCGGCGCCCAGACCCTGGTGCGCGGCCTCGATGTCATGATGGCGGTGGCCGCCAATGCGCGCAGCCTGCCACAACTCTCCGAAGCCCTGGGCCTGACGCGCTCGACCACGCACCGCCTGGCCACCACCCTGGTGGAGCAAAGGTTCCTCAATTTTACGCCGCGCGTTGGTTATTCGCTGGGGCCGAAGCTGCTGGAACTCGGTCACCTCGCCTCGCGCCAGATGAACCTGCCGCGTATCGCCCATGACCATCTGCTGGCCCTGTCGCTTGATACCGGCGATACCGTCCATCTCGGCATACTGGATGGTGAGCGTGCCCTCTATCTCGACAAGGTCCAGGGCAGCCGCCGCATCGAAATCAGTTCGCGCATTGGCGAACGCCAACCCCTGCGCTCCACCGGTATCGGCAAGGCACTGCTGCTCGATGCCACCGATGATGAGCTGGCGACGGTCTATATGCGCGAAGGCCGCGAGTGGCCGGGTTACCGCGTCGATTTCGAGACCTGGATGGATCGGATGCGCGATTACGCCGCGAAGGGCTATGCCTACGATCTCGAAGAAAACGAAGACCGTATCCGCTGTGTGGCCGCGCCGATCCGCGACGCCGGCAACCGGATCATCGGCTCGATCAGCGTCTCCTCGGCCGCGCAATATATGGATGACGCCCGCATGAGCGCGCTCACCGAACAGGTGCTCGCCACCGTCCACGCCATTTCGCACGAATTCGGCTGGACGGAGATTAGTAAAAAATCAGATTTTCCGTCATGAAAACAATACTTCTCATACCGATAAGCATATTAGGTGCGTTGTGGATTTTTTATAAATATATTTGGTTTTAAAGACGGGAAAATATGCAGACAATTATGGTCAAGGTGATAAAAAAAACAAGCCCGATAAATTACTGGTTTGCAATAATAACTTATTTAATCTTGGCATTATCTATATTGTGTGGTTTTTCTATTCTTCTAATACCTAAAGCCATAAAAATATGGTCAGCCTCTTGAAAGGGAACGTAATGCTTTTACAAGGACAACGGATTCTGATCACGGGAGCCTCGCGCGGCATCGGCCGGGGCGCGGCCATAGAGTGCGCGAAACATGGGGCCGATATCGCCATCAATGCGTCAGCCCCTTCGGACTCCGTTGACAGTCTGGTAAAGGAAATCGAGGCCCTGGGCCGCAAGGCGGTCGTATCGATCGGCGATGTAGCCAATCCGGAGAGCGCAACCGCCTTTATCGAAGCGGCCGTAAAGGGGTTGGGCGGCGTCGACCACATGGTCGCCAATGCCGGCATCTGTCCGTTCCACAGCTTCCTGGACATGCCGGTCAAGGTGGTCAAACGCACGGTCGATGTCAACCTGATGGGCACCTATTATATGTGCCAGGCGGCCGCCAACCAGATGGTAAAGCAGGGGACCGGCGGGTCGCTGATCGCTATTTCCTCTATCTCGGCGCTGGTGGGCGGCGAGATGCAGTCACACTACACCCCCACCAAGGCCGGCCAGCATTCGCTGATGCAGTCGGTGGCCATCGCACTTGGCAAACATGGTATCCGCGCCAATTCGATCCTGCCGGGCACAATTGCCACGGACATCAACAAGGACGACCTCGCCGACCCCGCCAAGCGCGAATATATGGAAGGCCGCATCCCGCTCGGCCGCCTCGGCAAGCCTGAAGATATCGGCAAGGTCGTCGTCTTCTTGGCCTCCGACCTGGCGGGCTACATGACCGGCGCCCATGTGCTGGTCGATGGCGGGGCCTTTGTCCATTTACAATAGAGGTATTTCTGGAAAATAAATTTCTCAACAAATACAAATGGTTTGTATTTATTTTTAAAAACGGAAATAATTTTCAGAAAAATTGACCTTTGAGCCACATGGCGCATACTCATGAAGTCATTCAGGAGGGCGCCACATGGCCCATATCATTTTTGGTCGCTATGCCATTGATGCCGGGCTGCATCACTTTATCACCGATGAGGCCCTGCCGGGGTCGGGCATCACCGCCGATGCCTTCTGGCAAGGATTGGCCGGTCTGCTGACAACATTCAGCGATCGCAATGCCGCGCTGCTGGCGCTCAGGGACGAGCTTCAGGCGCAGATCGATGACTGGCACCGCGACCATGCGTTTGGCGCCAGCGCTTATAAGGCTTTCCTGCGAGACATCGGTTATCTGCGGCCGGAGCCGGCGGCTTTTCGGGTTTCCACGCAAAATGTCGATGACGAGATCGCCCGTCTGGCCGGCCCGCAACTGGTCGTGCCGGTTTCAAATGCGCGCTATGCCCTGAATGCCGCCAATGCGCGCTGGGGCAGCCTCTATGATGCGCTCTATGGCACCGATGCCATCGCGCCGCCCGTTGCCACGTGGGGTTACGACCCGAACGTGGCGCTCTGGTGCAAAAGCAGGCGCGCGCCTGGCTCGATCAGTTTGTGCCGCTGTCGGGCGCCAGCCACAGCGATGTGACGTCCTATAGGGTCGCTGGCGGTACGTTGGTCGCACAGACGCCGACGGGCGCGGCTGGTTTGCAAACACCTTCGCAATTCAGGGGCTATACGGGCACGGAGTCAGCACCCACATCAATCCTGTTGCGCCACAATGGCCTGCACATGGATATCCGGATCGATCGGAACAGTCCGGTAGGCCGCAATGACCCGGGCGGTGTTGCCGATATCGTCATGGAGGCGGCGCTTTCGGCCATCATGGACATGGAGGACAGCGTCGCCGCCGTCGATGCGGTGGACAAGGTCGGGCTGTACCGCAACTGGCTGGGCCTGATGACGGGCGGCTTGAGCGAAACCTTTGAAAAGGGCGGACAGACCCTGAGGCGGGCGCTCAATCCTGACCGTGTCTATACTGCGTCGGATGGCGATGTGCTGACTCTGCATGGCCGCAGCCTGATGCTGTCACGCAATGTCGGCCTGCATATGTACAGCGACATGGTGCGGGATGCGGAGGGCAGGGCCGTGCCTGAGGGTCTGATCGATCTGATGGTCACCGCCCTGATCGCGCGCCACGACCGAGGTAATAACAGCCGCACCGGTTCGGCCTACATCGTCAAGCCCAAGATGCACGGGCCGGAGGAGGTCGCCTTTGTCGTCGAGACCTTCGCCTTTGCCGAAGCGGCCCTGGGCCTGCCGGCGAACACGCTGAAAATCGGCATCATGGACGAGGAACGTCGCACCACCGTCAACCTGATGGCCTGTATCGAAGCCGCCCGGGAACGGATTTTCTTCATCAATACCGGTTTCTTGGATCGCACAGGGGACGAAATTCATACATCGATGCAGGCCGGGTCGATCATGCGCAAGGGCGACATCAAAAACGCGGTGTGGATCAGGGCCTATGAGGATTCCAATGTCGATATTGGCCTTGCTTGCGGCTTACCCGGACATGCTCAGATTGGGAAGGGAATGTGGGCGGCGCCGGACATGATGAAGGACATGCTGGCGCAGAAGATCGCTCATCCGAAGGCCGGCGCCACCACTGCCTGGGTGCCATCGCCGACCGCTGCCACCCTGCACGCCCTGCATTACCATATGGTCGATGTCGCCGCCGTTCAGGCGGAAATCGTCCGGTGTGCGCGTGCCTCGATCGATGATATCCTGACCCCGCCGCTGGCCGATCGGAATTACGCGCCCGAAGAGATCGCCGAGGAACTGGATAATAACCTGCAAGGTCTGCTGGGTTATGTCGTGCGCTGGATCGACCAGGGCATTGGCTGCTCCAAGGTGCCGGATATCCACGATGTCGGGCTGATGGAGGACCGGGCCACCCTGCGCATTTCCAGCCAGCATGTCGCCAACTGGCTGCGTCACGGCCTGGTTGACGAGGCGATGGTGATGGCACGGCTGAAGCACATGGCCCAGGTGGTCGACCGGCAAAACGCCGGCGATCCGGCCTATGTGCCGATGGCGCCGGATTTCGACGGCATCGCCTTCAAGGCGGCGTGCGATCTGGTCTTCCAGGGCGCGGCGCAGCCCAACGGCTATACCGAATTCATCCTGCACAAGCGACGGATTGAGGCCAAGCAGGCGGCCTTGTTGTCAGCTTAGGTCAGCAGGTGGCCGCCGATCAGAGCGGTAATCCGGTCGGCGGCGGCGCGCACCTTTTGCCCCAAGGCCGGAAGGCGATCCGGCGTCAGCCGCGTCGAGGGGCCGGAAAGCGATATCCCGGCGCGGGCCTCGCCGAAGGCGTTGAAAATCGGCGCTGCAACACAGCGCATTCCGGCATTGGCTTCCTCGTCATCGATCGACCAGCCGCGCCAGCGGATCGTTTCCAGTTCGGCGCGCAGGGCTTCAGGATCGGTAATCGTCATCGGTGTGAAGCGGGTCAGGGGTTTGCCGCGCAGGAAGGGCTCAATCCGCTCGGCTGGCATTTCCGCCAGCAGGGCCTTGCCGATCCCCGACGCATGACTGGCGCGGCGCTGGCCGATACCGAAAAAGGCGCGGATCGGTTCATGACATTCGACCTGCGACACGAAGACGACCTCGAAGCCGTCGAGCATGGCCATATTGACCGTTTCGCCCGTGGCTTCCATCAGGTCGGCCATGGCCGGGCGGCCGGCCAGCAGGATCTTGTTGCGGCGCTGGAAGGCCATGCCGATGCGCAGGGCCTCTATGCCGATCGACCATTTCTGGCTGGGCTCATCGACCGTCACGAGGTCATGGCCGGCCAGGGTGCTGAGCAGGCGGTGCGTGGTGGAAGGCGGCAGGGCGGATTTTTCAGACAGCTCCGTCAGCGTCAGGCCGTCATGATCGGACAGCGATTTCAGCAGGCCGAGCGCCTTTTCCAGAGATTGATTGGGCTTTGTGTCGGCCTTGTCCTCACGCGGCCGGCCGCGCGGCCGCCGGACTGGAACGGATGTCATTGCCAGCGCCTCTTCAGGCAGTTTGCAGAAATGGAAGTATTTTCCATAAATGATTGAAATTGACTTGTACAGGCGAAAGGGATGCGTTTCTGCGTGTCACCTGAAGGCAGCGCCCTGATTTATTTTCGCAACGCAAAAAGAAATCCATTTCCTGGCATGGCTTTTGCTGGTTTTGTAGTCACGGACAAGCGTGCGTAATGCAAATTTGTAATATACAGGCCGTATTTCTGTACCCCATAAATCACTTTGCCCTATGCCAGAGCCCAAAGGTATGAACTTGCAGTCACAAAATGAAACAGAGCCGCACGCGCATGGCGATATTCCACCGCTCGTCGTTGACCTCGACGGCACGCTGATCAAGACCGACCTGCTGCTTGAATCGGCGCTGGCCTTTGTCGCCCGGCACCCGTTTCAGTCATACAAGCTGATCTTCTGGGCACTGGCCGGCAAGTCGGTGCTCAAGCACAAGATCGCGCAGCACATCGAAATCGACGCGGCGACGCTGCCTTACAATGCGGATGTCCTGAACCACATCGAAGCTTCGGCCGGGACGCGCAAAATCTATTTGTCCTCGGCTTCCAACGAGAAATATGTCGGCCAGGTGCATGACCACCTGGGGGTGTTCGATGGTTTCATGGGGTCTGACGAAAAGACGAACAATTCAAAAACGGCCAAGATTACCCGCCTGAAGGCGGACTACGCCTGTGAGACATTCGACTATATCGGCAATGCCCATGATGATCTGCACATCTGGGGTCGCGCCAATGCCGCCATCGCCGTCAATGCCGGCGGTTCCGTGCGCCGGGCACTGCTGAAGGCCAAGCCGGACGCCGTCTTTCTCGATTCAACCGACAAACCGGCAAAGCCCTGGAAGCCCTATGTGAAGATGCTGCGGCCGCACCAGTGGGCCAAGAATACCCTGGTGTTCGTGCCCTTGCTGATGTCGCACGCCATCACCCTGCCTGCCGTTTTTCTGGCCTTTCTTGCCTTCATATCGTTCTCGCTGTGCGCCTCCAGTGTCTATATTCTGAACGATCTTCTTGACATCACCGCTGACCGCCAGCACCCCACCAAGCGGACGCGGCCCTTCGCGGCGGGAACGATCTCCGTGACCACCGGTGCATTCATCGGGATAGGTCTGCTGCTGGCCGCTTTCGTGATTGGCCTGTTCATTTCGCCGATGTTCCTGGCGGTTCTGGCGCTCTACTATGCCATGACGAACGCCTATTCCTTCCTGCTGAAGCGCAAGCTGATGATCGATGTCGTCACCCTGGCGGGACTTTACGCCACACGGCTTCTGGCTGGCGCCTATGCGCTGTCCATTCCCATTTCCGAGTGGCTGCTGGCATTTGCGGTTTTCATGTTCCTGTCGCTGGCACTGATCAAGCGCCACTCTGAAATGGCGATGCGCCTGGATGCCGGGCTCTCCGACCCGACAAACCGGGGTTACCGCATCACCGACTTGCCGGCACTGATCGCCCTGGCCGCGGCGGCCGGCTATTCTGCCATTATCGTCTTTGCGCTCTATATCGGACACCCGGATATCACCGTCCTGTATCATCATCCGCGTCGCCTCTATCTCGCCTGTCCGTTGTTGCTGTATTGGATTTCGCGGGCCGTCATGATGAGTCATCGCCGGGACATGCACGATGATCCGGTGGTCTTTGCATTGAAGGACCGGGTGAGCCTGATCACCCTGGGCCTGATCGGCGTGGTGGGACTGTCCGCCCTATGAACCAGTTGATGATCTACGGCGTTGTCCTGATCAGCGTCACCTTTAATGCCGTTGCGCAACTCCTGCTGCGCGTCGCCATGATGACCTTTAATACAAGCCTGGTGGCGCAGCCTATGCCGTCGCGCCTGCTGGCCTTGGCCTTCTCGCCACCCCTGCTGCTGGGCCTGGTGCTGTTCGGCCTGAGTGTCCTGTCCTGGCTGGTCGTGCTGTCGCGGCTGCCGGTCGGGATCGCCTATCCCATGGCGTCGCTGGGCTATATCGTGGCCACCCTGCTGGGCGTGGTGATCCTGAAAGAGCCTGTCCATATACTCCAGATAGTCGGCATCGTCCTGATCTGCAGCGGTGTCGCCTTCATTGCGCGTTCGGCCATGGCGTAGGTTTATCGGCATCTCAATTGTATGAGTATTGACTCTCCGGGCCATATCGTGATCGATAGGGCCACGGACACGCGCGGAAAGCGCGGTCGCAGGGAGTTGGATCATGTTGAGAGTTTCACGCCGCGCCGCATTGGCGTCTGCCGCCGGACTGGCGACCACGGGCCTTGCCGGCAAGGCATTGGCGCAAGGAGAGGCGCAGGTGACGGCCGTCACGCCGTTTCCGCTGTCGGCCGTGCGCCTGAAACCCTCTCTCTTCCTGACCTCGATCGAAGCCAACCAGCGCTATCTGCTGTCGCTCGATCCCGATCGCTTCCTGCATAATTTCCGTCTCTATGCCGGACTTGAGCCGAAGGGCGCGCTTTATGGCGGCTGGGAGGCGCGCGGCATCGCCGGCCACAGCCTGGGCCATTACCAGTCGGCGCTCAGCCTGATGTACGCCCAGACCGGCAAGCCGGAATTTCGTGAGCGCGCGCGCTACATCACCCGCGAACTGGCCCTGGTGCAGGGCCGCAATGGTGATGGCTATGCCGGCGGCACCAATGTCGACCGAGACGGTAAAACCGTGGATGGCAAGGTGATTTTCGAGGAAATCCGCCGCGGCGATATCCGCACACAAGGCTTCGATCTCAATGGCGGCTGGGTGCCGATCTATACCTACCACAAGGTGCTGGCCGGCACACTCGACGCCCACCATTATTGCGACGATCCGGCGTCGCTTGAGGTGGCGTTGGGCCTGGCGGATTATTTTGGCCGGATTATCGAGGGCCTCAGCGATGCGCAGGTGCAGGAAATCCTGCGCGCCGAACACGGCGGTATCAATGAGTGCTATGCCGAGCTTTATGCCCGCACCGGCAACACACGCTGGTTGACCCTGGCGGAACGCATCCGCCACCTGGCCGTGCTCGATCCGCTGGCTGAGGGCCGTGACGAACTGGCCGGTAAGCACGCCAATACGCAGATCCCGAAGGTCATCGGCCTCTCCCGCATTTACGAGGTGGCGCCCACCGACCAGCACAGGCAGGACTGCGCCAGGGCCGCACTGTTCTTCTGGGAAACGGTGACGAAGGACCATTCCTATGTCATTGGTGGCAATTCGGAATACGAGCATTTCGGTGAACCGCGCAAGCTTTCGAGACGCCTGGGCCAGCAGACCTGCGAAGCCTGCAACAGCTACAACATGCTGAAACTGACGCGCCATCTTTATGGCTGGTCGGGCGATGCGCGCTATTTCGACTTCTATGAGCGCGCGCATCTCAATCATATTATGTCGCAGCAGGATCCGCAGACCGGGATGTTCACCTATTTCACGCCGCTGGCCTCGGGGTATGGACGCGTCCATTCCTCGCCGGAAAACGATTTCTGGTGCTGCGTCGGATCTGGGATGGAAAGCCATTCCAAGCACGGCGAAAGCATCTGGTGGCGCAAGGGCAACCGGGTGCTGGTCAATCTCTACTATGCCTCGACGCTCGACTGGACGGATAAGGGCGTCAAGCTCGACATGGACACGGAATTTCCGTTGAAAGAAACGGTATCCTTGCGTGTCAGCCAGGCCAAGGCGCCGTTTGAACTGGCGCTGCGCGTGCCATCATGGTGCGCCGCCCCGAAACTGACGGTGAATGGCAGGGCCGTGGCGACCCAGCCGCAGGACGGTTATCTCGTGCTGACATTCCTCAAGGCGGGCGATGTGGTCGGCCTGATCCTGCCGATGGCGGTCCATGCCGAGACCATGCCCGATGATGACCGGCTGGTGGCTTTCCTGAACGGGCCGCTGGTCTTGGCCGCCGATCTGGGGCCGAGCGACAAACCATGGGAAGGTTTCGATCCGGCCGTGGTGGCGGACAGCAATGAGGGCGTGTTGGTGCGGGCAGGGGAGACCTTCAGCCTGGGTACGCACGGCCAGCCGGAAAAGCTGGTGCTCAGGCCCTTTTACGGCCAGCATCATAACCGCACCGCCGTCTACTTCCGCCGCTTTACGCCTGCTGAGTGGCCGAAGGCGGAGGCCGGTTACCGCGCCGCCGCGGCTGAAAAGGCAGATATCCTGAGGCGTACCGTCGATTCCATCCGCCTCGGCGAACAGCAACCGGAAACCGATCACGCCTTTGAAGGCACGCCCAACACGGCCGCGATCAGCCATATCGCCGAGCGTGGCCGGCTTATCAATAAGGGTTATTTCCAGTTTGAACTTGCGGTCAGGCCGGGGCCGCTCGATTTGCAGGTCAGCTATAACGGCAGCGATCACAACAAGGATTTCAATATCCTGGTCGATGGTCAGTTACTGGCGCATGAAACCCTGCCGGGCGAGGCCACTGTGGCGCGGACGGTGAAGACCTATCCGCTGCCGGACCTGGCTGGCAAAAACAGGATTACCGTCCGTTTCGAGGCCGCCGCCGACCAGTGGGCGACGGCCTATGAATGCCGGGTGATCGCGCGGAAGACGGAGTCAGTCTAGGGTTTGTGATAGTCGGCGACGCGCTTGACTTCCTCGCGGGAGCCGAGCACGACGCCGACCCGCTGGTGCAGGGCCTCCGGCTGGATATCAAGGATCGGGTGGAGGGCGTCGGTCGCCGCGCCCCCGGCCTGTTCGATCAGGAAGGCGATGGGGTTGGCCTCGTACATCAGGCGCAGCTTGCCGATGCCTTTGCGGCTGTCGACCGGGTACATGAAAATGCCGCCGCGCGTCAGGACGCGATGGACATCGCCGACCATCGAGGCCAGCCAGCGCATATTGAAATCAGCCCCCCGCGCGCCGGTCTTGCCGGCCAGGCATTCGTCGATATAGCGGCGGACTGGCGGCATCCAGTGGCGGTGGTTCGACATGTTGATGGCAAATTCGCGCGTGCTGGCGGGAATGGTCATCTGCGGTACGGTCATCAGCCAGTCGCCGGTTTTCTGATCAAGCGAGAAGGCGGAAACACCGGCGCCAAGCGTCAGGACCAGGGTGGTCTGCGGGCCGTAGATGGCGTAGCCGGCCGCCAGCTGCCGGCGGCCGGGCTGCAGGACATCGGCTTCGGTCACCGGGCCGGACGGCGCTTTCAGGACGGAAAAGATGGTGCCGACCACGCCGTTGACATCGACATTGCTGGAGCCATCGATGGGATCGAAGACCAGCAGGTATTCGCCACTAGTCAGCGGGTAAATCTCTTCCATCTCTTCCGAGACCAGGGCCGACACATGTCCGCCCCAGCGCTGCGCCTCCAGCATCATATCATTGGCGATGACATCGAGCTTTTTCTGCACTTCGCCCTGGACGTTTTCCTGTTCGAGCGCGCCGGTCAGGCCATCGATGGCGCTGGTATTGACGGCGTGGCCGATGTCGCGGCAGGCATCGGCGACCGCCAGGATCAGTTGGCGCAGGGAGTCGGGGGCGGATTGTGCGGCAAGGAACCGGGGGAGAGGTGTCAGCATGGTATCCAGTGTGGCTTGTTATTGTTGCCGCGCACCATAGCGAAATCCGCAAAACACGCCACCCCGTTTACACCGGGTGAGTGTTGTTAGGGTTAATCATTTCTCGTTTTGGGCGTATTCCACAAAAATAATTAACCTGTTGTTAACAATGGCTGGTGGGCCGGCCGTAAACCTGATTACATCGGGCGGTAATCAGGAGCTGTCCCATGCTGGCCAGGATCAAGCGTCTCGCCCCCTATTTTCTCCTCGGCCCCGTCAGTGGTCCGCTGGTGGCCGGCATCGTTCATAATTTCCGCGGCGGCCGCCCGGTTCTCGGCACCATGTACGCTGTTCTTCTGCTGGAATTCATCTATCTGCTGCCGGTGCTTTCGGCGAAATATATCCCGACCCTGATGCACTGACGTCATCCCGGCTTGCCGGAAACAGCCGGACAGGCCACAGTTCTGTCTCTGATTCTTTTCGGGAGAGACTGATGGCCCTGCGTGACCTGACCGGCGCGGTCGATTTCGGCCACCTCGAAGCCTATACGCTGAATGACGCCGTGGTGATGGAGGAAGTCCTGCGCATCTTCCAGCAGCAATGCGAATTGTGGGCGCCGCTCCTGACGACTCAACACGCCGGCTGGCGCGATGCCGCCCATACCATCAAGGGCGCGGCGGCAGGTGTGGGCGCGGGCCTTCTGGCGGCAGCGGCCGAAGCGGCCGAGCGCGGCGATGCGGAAGGGGCCGATTTCCGCCTGGACAAGGTCCGGTCGGCCATGAATGCCGCCCAGCATGACGTGGCGGCCTATCTCCACGAACTGCAACTCAGGTCCCTGCGCGGTTAAGCTGAACTGACGCGAAAAGCCGGTTTTTATGGCTTGGCAATCGGGAAGCGGCTCTTTAAACGCACTCGCGAAACCTTATCTTTCAGTGAAACCAGAGAGCCGGCATGAGCGACGAAGAGCTGCATATCATCTGTACCGACCGCGAAGGCGTGGTCCATACCCTGCCGGCGCTCGAAGGCTGGCGCATTATGGAAATCATCCGTGACAACGGCCTGCCGATCAAGGCCGAGTGCGGCGGTTGCCTGGAATGCGCCACCTGTCATGTTTATGTCGCCGATACGTGGCAGGACAAACTGGTGCCGAAATCCGACGAGGAGGACGAGAAGCTCGACGAAGCCTTCAATGTGAAGCGCAGTTCTCGTCTCTCCTGCCAGATTTTGATGCGCGATGATCTAAACGGACTTGAGGTCACCCTGGCGCCCGAAGCGGATTAAGCCGCAGCGAGCCGGGGTATCAAAAAGGGATAATCCATGCGTTTAAAAACCCTGCTGGCGTCTTTGCTGATCGGTTCGGCCCTGGCCGGTGCCGCCTGGGGCTGGGGCTCTTCGGGGCATCGCATGATCGGCGAGATGGCGCTAAAATCGCTGCCGGATTATATGCCCGCCTTCCTGCGCAGCCCGCAGGCGATTGCTGATGTCGGCGAATATGCCCGCGAGCCCGACCGCTGGCGCGGCGCCGGTAAGGTTCACGACAATGACCGCGATGTCGCCCATTTCATCGACCTGGATGATGACGGCAATACCCTGGCCGGCGTCTCGCTGGATAACCTGCCGTCCAACCGCTCTGACTATGAAGCGGCCCTGCGCGCCAAGGGTGTCGAGCCCTACAAGGCCGGCTATCTGCCTTACGCCACGGTCGACGCCTGGCAGCAGGTCGTCAAGGACATGGCCTTCTGGCGTGTCCTGACCTATGTCGAGGCGCGCGAAACCGACCGGACGAAGAAAGCCTGGTACAAGGCCGATCTTGCCCGCCGCGAAGACCTGACCCTGCGCGATATCGGCATCCTGGCGCATTATGTCGGCGATTCGACCAACCCGATGCACCTGAGCATCCATTATAATGGTTGGGGCGATTTCCCCAATCCGAATGGGTTCACCACGGAAAAGGTCCATTCGCCCCTCGAAGGCGTCTATGTCCACGACACCGTCAGGGAAGACGACATCAGGGACGCCATGGGCGACTATGTCCCCTGCACGGCGCCGATCATGACGTGCGTCACCGGCCGTTTCAAACCGAGCTTCGCCAAGGTGGTGCCGATGTACCAGATGGAAAAGGACGGCGGTTTCACGCCCGGCGACCCGCGCGGCAAGGCCTTCATGGTGGAGCTACTGGGGCGCGGCGCCGGCGACCTGCGGGACGCGCTGCTCGATGCCTGGCGTGAGTCGAAGACCATGCAGGTCGGTTACAAGGCCGGCAGCTATGATGATTTTGTCGGCGGCCGGATCGCCGATCCGTGGGAAGTGCTTTATGGCGACGACTAATCAATACGGCGCGCGGCGCGAAGGTCTGGATTACCTGCCGCGGACCGGCGGTTACGGTATCCTGACGATCAATGGCAAGATCGCCTGCGCGCGCATCGGCTATGGCCCCTACAGCTATGATTTTCCCGGCGGCGCCACCGACCCCGGTGAAACGCCGGAACAGGCGGTGGTGCGCGAGTTCGGTGAGGAGGTCGGGCTGGTGGTCGAGGTTGTCCGGACGATCACCGATCTGAGGCACTACATCATTCATGAGAATGGCACGCCCTATAACAATCACAGCCACTTCTTTGAGATGCGGCTGGTTGGCGAGGACGCTGCCTTGAAAATCGAAGCGGATCATGAACTGGTCTGGCTCGATCCGATGGTTGTGATGACGCACCTGAAGCATGAGGGCTATGCCTGGCCGCTGGCTTTGTGGTTGCGCGATCAATCAATTTAATTGAATGATTTTATAAATTTAATTCATTGGATCGAATGAAGGCGTGGGTCTAAAAACAGGCTGTCAGAGAACTGAAAGTCCGCCCAATGACCGACCTTGCCGCCAAATTACCCGCCCGCCTGCCGGAAGTCTTTCCAGGCGTTATTATTTCCGCCCTGCTTGGGGCCGTTGCGTTCGGACTCCACCAGTTGCCGCACATGAGCGCCGTGTCTCCGGCCATTCTGGCGGCGGTGATCGGCCTGTTTCTGGTCCATGCCGTGAAATTGCCGGGCCGTGCGGAGGCGGGTATCGCCTTTTCCTCGCGCAGCCTGCTGCGCTGGGCAGTGGCATTGCTTGGCCTTCAGGTCAGTTTCGGCCAGATCGTGGCGATCGGCTTGACGGGATTCCTTATTGTCGCCGCCGGCCTGGCGGTCAGTTTCGTGACGATCCGCGCGGTGGGCCGGGCGCTCGGTGTAGCGCCGAAACTGGCCGAACTGATCGCCGCCGGCACCAGTATCTGCGGCGCTTCGGCGGTGGCGGGCGTCAATGCGGTGACCGGGGCCGAGGACGAGGATGTCGCCTATGCCGTGGCCATGGTGACCCTGTTCGGCACGGCCGCCATGCTGCTTTATCCGCTGGCTGACCATCTGATGATGCTGGATGCCCGCCGTTACGGCCTGTGGGCGGGCGCGTCGATCCATGAGGTGGCGCAGGTGGTCGGCGCCACGGCGCAGGTCGGGCCGGCGGCCACGCAGTCGGGCGCCATTGCCAAGCTGACGCGGGTGCTGATGCTGGCGCCGCTGGTCATGAGCCTGCGTTTGGGGCGCAAGGCCGAAGCCGGAAATACGGGCACCGGCGTGCCGCTGTTCGTCATCGGCTTCCTGGCCCTGGTGGTGGTCAACAGCCTGGTCGTTCTGCCGCACGAACTGACGACCCTGGCCGGGCAGGTATCGGGCTTCCTGCTGGCCATGGCGCTGGGGGCGATGGGCCTGAAGACCCATATCAATGGCCTGAAAGCCAAGGGCTGGGCACCGTTGGCCCTGGGTGCATTCGGCGCGCTATTCATCTCGCTTTTTACGCTGGGACTCACTTTAGCTTTCGCCTAAATAAAAGCATGACTTTAGAACAGTTACGCATCTTTATCGCCGTTGCCGAACGCGAGCACCTGACCCGCGCGTCTGAGGCGCTCAACCTGACGCAATCGGCGGTCAGTTCAGCGATTGCGGCGCTGGAGGGGCGGTACGGCACGAAGCTGTTCGACCGCATCGGCCGTGGCATTGCGCTGACCGAAGCCGGACGGCTGTTCCTGCCGGAGGCGCGGGCGGTCCTGGCGCGGGCACGGGCGGCCGAGCAGACCCTGCATGACGCAACGGGTGGCCTCCGCGGAACGCTTAACCTGGCCGCCAGCCAGACGGTCGCCAATTTCTGGCTGCCGGAGCGCCTGGCGCGCTTTCATGCCGCCTATCCCGGCCTGACCCTGGGGCTTTCGATCGGCAATACCGACCGAGCAGCGGTGAAGGTGCTGAGCGGCGAAGCTGATATCGCGGTGGTGGAAGGGCGAGTGGATGACCCGCGGCTGGCGGTCACACCGCTTGACGGGGACAGGCTGGTGCTGATTGCGCCCATGGGGCTCAACCTGCCGCACCCCCTGACGCCGGCGGATTGGGCCGGGTTCCGCTTTATCGTCCGCGAACCGGGATCGGGGACACGGCATATTCTGGAAGACCATCTCGCCACGATGGGGTTAAGGCTCGATGCCGGTAATGACGCTGGCAATATCGTCATGGAACTGCCGTCGAACGAGGCGGTGCGCGGCGTGGTCGAGGCGGGACTGGGCGTTTCCCTGCAATCAGAACTGGTGGCGCAACGGGCGATCCGCGCCGGCCTGCTGCAGGGCATGGACATCGGGTTGGCGCCGCGATCCTTTTACCTGCTTCGCCTGAAGGAACGCAGCGGCACCCGCGCCGAACAGGCTTTTATGGATATCTGCAAGGATTAGAAACGTCTCAGGATGAATTCGTCATCGAGCGTCTGGCCGACCGGGAACTGATATTCACCCACCCGTTCGAAACCGTAAGAGCGGTACAGCGCCTGCGCCTTGTGGTTTTCGCTCCAGACGCCAATCCACTGCGGTGCATCGCCATAGGTCTCGCCCAGCCAGTTCAGGGCAATGGCCATCAGCATCCGGCCCAGGCCCTTACCCTGCTGGCTGGAATGGACATAGAGCCGCTTCAATTCGCCGGCACCGGCCGGATCGGCGTCGGCGTGCGGCAGGCCGACCGGTCCGCATTGCAGGTAAGCGACGGCATCATCGCCGTCATAGACAATGCGCCAGAACTGCGTCGGATCGGCGGTCTCCAGCGTCAGCTTTTCGGGCGCATAGGATTTGGCCAGAAAAGCGCTCAGGTCTTCGGGCGGATAGAGATGGGCGAAGGTCTCGGTAAAGGTGTCCTTCGCCAGTTGCGACAGGGCGGGGATGTGGTGGGGTTCGACGGGCAGGATGCGCATGAGCGTGTGATAGCCGTCCATGCGCTTGTCCGCAAGGATCAGAATGCCGCCTTGCTGGCCTCGAGGAAGGCGCGCAGGGGCTCCGGCTTGCGGCCGGTCAGAGCTTCGACAGCATCGGTCAGGATATCGAAGCCGCCTTCGCGGGTGGTGGTGTCGAAGGAGACCAGCATGGGAATGATGGCTTCTGGAACGCCCGCTGCCTTCATGCCGCCAGCCAGTTGTGCGTCGGTCAGGTCAACGACAGCCAGTGGCTTGCCGATGACTTCCGAAGCCAGGGCGGCGATCTGTTTCGTGGTCAGAAGCTCGGGGCCGGTCAGGGTCAGAATTTCGTTGGTCGAAGGCTTGCTGAGTGCCGCCGCCGCCGAGCGGGCGACATCGGCGTGGGAGACGTGTGATATCTTGCCTTCACCGGCGGAGGTGTAAAGCGTGCCTGAGGCAAAGGCGCCCGGCAGGGTCATCAGCAGGTTTTCCTGATACCAGGCGTTGCGCAGGATCGTGTAGGGGCGGTCGCTGGCAATGATCGCCTGTTCGGTGCCGGCATGATCGGGAGCGAAGGTGACGGCGGAGCCTTCCGGTTTGGGCATGGAGGTATAGACGATTTCGGCGCCGGCCTCGGCGGCGGCTTTCACGGCATTCAGGTGTTGCCTGAGGCGCTGGCCGGTGCCGAGGGAATCGGTCGAAATGATCAGGACGCGGTCGACGCCTTTGCAGGCGGCGGCAAGCGAAGCGGTATCGTCGAAATCGGCGGTGCGGGTTTCGGCGCCTTTGGCGGCCAGGTCGGCAATCTTTGAGGTGTCGCGCGAAGCGGCGATGATGTGGTCCTTGCCGGCTTCCAGCAGAAGCTGAGTGACATGACGGCCGAGCTTGCCATTGGCGCCGGTAACGAGGAGATTGGACATAATAGTTCCTTTGTGATATATGGTTACTAAATGAGACTATATGTAAAATAGTATCTTATTGCCGCCTGTAAAGACGGCAGGTTTTCGGGAGATAGTTACCTTGAAGGAACCAGTGATCACGCCCGCCCTGCGGCAGGCCATGCAGGATGTCATGGTCCAGGTCGAGGGGCAGGTAGACAGCAGCAAGTGTCCGGTGCGCGATGTGATGGATCATATCGGTGACAAGTGGTCGAGCCTGTTGATGGTGGCGCTCGGCACCCGGCCGCACCGCTTCGGCGAACTGAAACGCGCCGTGCCGGATATCTCCCAGCGCATGTTGACCCAGACTCTGCGCGATTTGCAGCGCGACGGCCTGGTCAGCCGGCATGTCTTCCCGACCCAGCCGCCTTCGGTCGAATATCGCCTGACCGGGCTGGGCGAATCGATGATGCCGCCCTTGATGGGCCTGATGAAGTGGGCGGCCGATCACCATGCGCAGATACGCGCGGCCCGGTCGGACTTTGCCGGGGCGCAGGCGGAGCTGGCCTGACCCTGTCCGCCTGGCGCAAAAACATACGCTTTACGCGGGCTTGGAATCCGGTGGCCTCCAACCTAATTGAAAAATTATTCGCGCTGTAATTGACTGATTTCAAGGCAATTTCAGCGAGAGGCCACGTGAAAGAGGCGGAGACGGCAAACCCGGTGATCAAAACCGGCATAGCGGCATTTGACGATATTCTCGGCGGTGGCCTGACGGCCAACCGGGTTTATCTGCTGCATGGGACGCCCGGATCGGGCAAGACGACCCTGTCCTTGCAGTTCCTGCTGGAAGGCGTCCGGCAGGGCGAAAAGGTGCTTTATGTCACCCTGTCGGAAACCCGCATGGAACTGATGGCGGTGGCGAAATCGCACGGCATGGTGCTCGATGAGGTCGAGATTTTCGAACTGATCGCCGAGGAACAGGATCTCGATCCGGACAACCAGTACACCATGTTCCAGCCGTCCGAGGTGGAACTGAGCGTCACCACTCGGCGTATCCAGGATGAGGTTGAACGCATCAAGCCGAAGCGGGTGGTGATTGACTCCCTGTCGGAGGTCAAATTGCTGGCCCAGAGCGCGCTGCGGTTTCGCCGCCAGGTTCTGGCGCTCAAGCAGTTTTTCGTCGGCCGCGACTGCACGGTGCTGTTCCTCGATGACAAGACGGCGCGCGGCGAAGACGACCTGCAACTGGAAAGCATCGCCCACGGCGTCATCAGCCTTGAGCAGCTATCGTCTGATTACGGTGCAGAACGGCGGCGCCTGAGCATCACCAAGCTGCGCGGCCAGCGGTATCGCGGCGGGTATCACGACTTCAGCATTCAGCGCGGCGGCCTGGTCGTCTACCCGCGCATTATCGCCAGCGAGCATCTGAAGCGCAATGATGTGACCGTCATGCGCAGCGGCATACCCGAAATGGATGCCCTTCTGGGTGGGGGACTGACATCGGGCACCAGTGTGCTCTTGCTGGGGCCGGCGGGGATCGGCAAGTCCAGCCTCGGGGTACAATATGCCGCCGAAGCGGCGCGCCGCGGCCTGGCCAGCATCCTGTTTTCCTTCGACGAACGCCTGGAGACCCTGTTTCAGCGCGCCGAGGGCATCGGCATTCCGCTGCGCACCTATGTCGACAAGGGGCTGATCGAGGTGCGCGCCATCGACCCGGCGGAAATGTCACCCGGCGAATTCGCGGACAGGGTGCGCAAGGCGGCCGAGGGGCAAAACGGCAAACCGGTCAAGATCGTGGTGATCGACAGCCTCAATGGCTATCTCAACGCCATGCCGGAAGAGCGCTACCTGACCGCGCAGCTTCATGAGTTGCTGACCTATCTGGGTCACTACGGCATCATCACCTTCCTGGTGGTGGCCCAGCATGGCCTGCTCGGCAATGCGATGCGGACCGTGATCGATACCAGCTACCTGGCCGATACGGTCATCCTGTTCCGTTATTTCGAGACCAGGGGGAGGTGAGACAACTGATCTCCGTCGTCAAGAAGCGCAACGGCCGGCACGAGCGCTCCATCCGTGAGTTTACCCTGAGTGAGGCGGGTATCCGTATTGGTGAACCCCTGCGCCGGTTTCATGGCCTGTTGACGGGCACTCCGTTCTCGATGAAGCCGGCCGAACCGCTGACGGTGCAAGATGGCCTGGCGGGAGAATAGGCTTTCATGACCAATGGGGCCGAAAGCCGCGTTCTGATTTTGCCCCCGACGGCACGGGATGGCGCCATTACAGCGGACCTGCTCGGCAGGGAAGGCGTGGGCGCCCTGATCTGCCGTGACATTTTTCAAGTGTGCGATGAGATGGAGGCCGGTGCGGCTGTCCTGATTTTGGCGCAGGAGCATGTCCTTGCCGACCGGGAAAAATGTCTCCAGGCGGCCTTGTCGCTGCAGGAGGACTGGTCAGATATCCCCATTATCCTGCTGACCCCGCCGGGGCAGGATTCGCCGGCCATCCTGAAGAAGCTGGAGGCCATAGGGCACATGACCCTGATCAAGCGGCCGGTGCAACTCAGCAATTTCATGTCGACCATCCGCTCGGCCCTGCGTGACCGGCAAAGGCAGTACGGTATCCGCGATTTCCTGCACGAGCGGACCCGGCAGGCGGAGAGCATGAAGGTGGCAACGGAAAAGGCCAACGCCGCCAATGTGGCCAAGTCGGAATTCCTCGCCAATATGAGCCACGAAATTCGCACGCCGATGAACGCCATACTGGGGCTTTCCACCATACTGGCCCGCAGCTCGCCCCTCACCGCCAACCAGCGCAAATATATCGAAACCCTCTCAACCTCAGGCGAAAGCCTGCTGATGCTGATCAATGACCTGCTCGATATCTCCAAGATCGAGGCCAGCGGCATAGAAATCGAGACCGTACCTTTCCGGCTCGATCGCCTGCTGGAGGATATGGTCAGTGTGAGTTCCGTCAAGGCGTCGGAAAAGCACCTTAGCCTGACCGTGAATATCGATAATGTGCGCGGCAAATGGTTCGCCGGCGACCCGACACGCATCCATCAGGTTCTGAGCAATCTGTGCTCCAACGCCATCAAGTTTACCGACAAGGGCGCGATCACCATCGAAACCGTGCTGCCGGATGACGGCAGTGACCGGCTGTCAATCACGGTTTCCGATTCCGGCATCGGCATAGCACCGGAAAAGCTGGAAAAGATTTTCGACAAGTTCACTCAAGCCGACAGCACCATCAGCCGCAAGTTCGGCGGCACCGGGCTTGGCCTCGCCATCAGCAAGACCCTGGCGGAACTGATGGCGGGCAGCCTGACGGTTTACAGCACGCCTGGCGCGGGCTCATGCTTCACCTTCACACTGGAACTGCCTGAAGTCGCCCCCGCTGAACCCGCGGCGGTGACCGAGGCCGCCGTGTCCGGCCTATCCGGGAAAGGGCGTGTCCTGCTGGTCGAGGACTATCCGCCCAACGTGCTGGTGGCGAAGACCTTTCTCGAAATGTTTGGCTATGAGGTTGATCTGGCTGAAAACGGCGCCAGTGCCGTCAATATGGCCGATACCCTGCGCTATGCTATCATCCTGATGGATATCCAGATGCCGGAAATGGACGGCTTCGAGGCCACACGCCTTATCCGCCTGTCTGGCAGGCCCAATGCCGAAACCCCGATCATCGGCATGACGGCTCACGCGCTCGATGGTATCCGCGAAAAATGCCTGGCCGCCGGCATGAATGAATATCTCTCCAAGCCCTTTGCACCCGCCGATCTCGAAAACCGGCTCGGCCAGTTTGCGGCCCAGTCGCTTTGAAACGCAAAGCGGTAACACTTTGAATTTTTATTTTTCAAAGCCTAAGCTGATATAGTTGATTTTGAAACGAGTTTCGGCCGCCCTGCTGGACTGCCGGAACCGGCAGCGGAGGATGCGATGACAGATGTGTGGATGAAGGTGGAAGCGGGCTGGCCCGCCAAGGTGCTGGGTGTGGTGCTGGCGCTGATCGGCGTGATCCTGGTCATCGGCGGCATCCAGTTGGCGATGCTGGGCGGTAGCTGGTATTATCTGCTGGCGGGGCTGGCCCTGGCTGCTTCCGGCGGGCTGATCTTCACCGGCCGGGTGCTCGGCGCCTGGATATATATCGCCACCTTTATCCTGACGGTTTTGTGGGCCTTTACAGAATCCGGGCTGAACGGCTGGGCCCTGGTGCCGCGCATCGTCGCGCCGCTGGTCATGCTTCTGTTTGTGGTCGGTCTCCTGCCATCGCTTCTGCCGGGCGAAGGCAAGAAGCGCCGGTTACAGGGATTTGCCGGGATTGCCGCTTTTGTCGTTTTGCTGGGCCTGGCGGTCGGGATCACCAACCGCTCCGGCGTGCAGTCGCCGGTGCCTGAGGCAGGCGTTTCCCTGGCCTTCGATACCGCTGCGGCCGCCGGCGCCGACTGGCCGACTTATGGCGGGGGCTCAAGCGCCCAACGCTATGCCGATCTCAACCAGATCAATCCGGATACCGTCAAAGACCTCAAGGTCGCCTGGACTTACCGCACCGGCAGCCAGCCCGACAAATGGGGCGCGGAGACCACGCCGATCAAGATCGGCGACAGCCTCTATGCCTGTACCGGCATGAACAAGATGTACGCGCTCGATGCCGCCACCGGCAAGGTGCGCTGGACCTTCGATCCGAAGGTGCCGACCGAATACATCCCCTATACCGCCGCCTGCCGGGGCGTGGCTTATTACAAGGTGCCGACGGCGGCTGTGGGTACGCCCTGCGCCGAACGCATTTTCGAGGGCACGCTCGACGGCCGTATCATCGCGGTCGATGCACGCACTGGCCAGCCGTGCCAAGGCTTCGGCACCGGCGGTCAGGTGAAGATCACCGACGGCATGGGCCAGGTGATCCCGTCGATGGTGGCCATCACAGCGGCGCCGGCGATCGTGCATGGCATCGTCGTCACCGGCCACCAGGTCCAGGACGGCCAGTACAAGTGGGCGCCATCGGGTGTTATTCACGGCTATGACGCCGTGACGGGCCAGATACGTTTTGCCTGGGATATGATGCGCCCGGATCGCACCGGCGCGCCACCGCCGGGAGAGACCTATACGCGCGGCACGCCGAACATGTGGACCACTGCCACGGCGGATGAGCAGCTTGGCCAGGTCTATCTGCCGATGGGTAATTCGGCGGCGGATTATCTCAGCGGCCAGCGCCGGCCGCCGGAAAAGATGTATTCGTCGGGCCTGGTGGCGCTCAATGTCGATACCGGCAAGCCGGCCTGGGTGTTTCATACGGCGATCAATGACGTCCGGGACTATGACCAGGGCAGTCAGGTCTCTCTGGTCAATTTCCCGGTTAATGGCCAGATGGTGCCGGCGATCCTGCTGCCGACCAAACAGGGCGATTTCTACATCCTCGATCGCCGCACCGGCAAGCCTCTGACCGGCGTTGGCCAGATGAAGGCCGAGGTCGGCGGCGTCGAGCCGCAGGAACGCAGCCCGGTTCAGCCCTGGTCGACCTATCAGAATGTGCGTGACGGCGATATCACCGAGCGCCAGATGTGGGGCATGTCGCCGATCGACCAGATGATCTGCCGCATCCAGTTCCGCAAGGCGCACTATGCCGGCATGTATACGGCGCCGCAACTGGACAAGCCCTATATCCAGTATCCCGGCTATAATGGAGGCTCGGACTGGGGCAGCGCGGCGGTCGATCCGCGCCGCGGCGTGGTCATCGCCAACTATAACCTGACCGCCAATTATGATCAGTTGCTGACCCGCAAACAGGCGGATGACCGCGGTATTTACGCGGTGGGCGATCCGAAGAATACCGGCAAAGGCGGCGCCGAAGGGGCCGGCCCGCAGGAAGGGGCGCCGTTCGCCATCGACGTCAATGCTGGCTGGGTCATGCCGGTTACGGGGATGTTGTGCAAGCAGCCGCCTTACGGAGGGATCTCGCGCCTTCGACCTGAAGACTGGCAAAACTTTGTGGGATCATGCCTTTGGCGATGCCCGCCGCAACGGACCGTTTGGTCTGCCTTCGTTGCTGCCCATACGGATCGGCACGCCAAATAATGGCGGACCGGCCGTGACGGCGGGCGGTCTGATCTTCATTGCGGCGACCACGGACAACCAGTTCCGCGCCATCGATATCCGCACCGGCAAGACCCTGTGGCAGGACACTCTGCCCGCGGGCGGCCAGGCCAATCCGATGGTCTACGAGCAGAATGGCCGGCAATATGTGGTGATCATGGCCGGCGGCCACCACTTCATGAAGACACCGGAAGGCGATTATCTGATCGCCTATGCCCTGCCGGAAAAGAAGTAATGGTAAGGCCCGCCCGGAGGGTTTCCGGGCGGGCCTTATGGTCTGGTTAACGATTTTTACCGGGTCGTTTACTACTTATGATCTCAATTGTTTAAACATATGATGGCAAGACTGCTGACGGGCGTATTCTTTTTACGGGGCCAGTCATGTCTGCAAAATCCGGGCTGTGGAACAGGTTCCAGAGCCATAAGGGCGGAAACGTCGCCATTATCTTTGGTTTGAGCGCCTTGTTCCTGGTGGCGGTCACCGGCGGCGCGGTGGATTTTTCACGCATCAACGACGCGCGCAACAAGATGCAGGATGCGGCCGATATCGCGGTCCTGCGCGGCGCGCTCACGGCCAGCCAGGGCGACACGGTTTCCGAACTGGCAGCGCAGCAGGCGTTTGACGACAATTTTAACGCCAGCGACGTAACGCTGGGGGCGCACGCTCTTAAAAAGACGGTCGTCGATAATATCTCCAAGCTGAACTATACGGCGACAGCGACCATCAAACCCTATTTCCTGGGCCTGGTTGGCCTGGGCACCCAGACCCTGAATGTCAGTTCGACGGCGCAGTCGGAAGTCAACCCGTTCGAACTGGCCCTGGTGCTCGACGTCACCGGATCGATGAATCAGAGCAGCAAGCTGACCAATCTGAAATCGAGCGTCACCTCGGTGCTGAATTCCCTGCTCGATGCCAATGGTCAGAACAGCTCGGACGTTAAGGTCGGTGTCGTGCCGTTTAATACGCAAGTGCGTATGCCGACGAGCGCGACCGATGCCTATGTTGACTACACCAAGTGTTCGACAACAGAAGCCAGCAATGCGGACGGTTCTTTTTACGCGTGCCATGCCGCTTACAAGGTTTATGATGCGATCTGCGCCAGTGCAAAGAGCAGCAATAAGGCGACCTGCCTGTCATCGGCCGCATCCAAGATGTTCTATAAGGTGGATAAAAGCGCGGGTGTGTATTCGGCCTTTGCCGTGGCCTATGAAAAAATATCTTATAATAACTATACGCTGTATACCTATACGGTCACTCTCACCGTTGACCCGACCACCCATAAGGCGACCTATGCTTCCAGCCCAGGCACCCCGGCCACCAATCAGATATTGAAGACGTATCAGTATTATACGCCTCCGAATGGCTATACGTCTTTCAAAAACACGCCCATCTTTGCGACCTATGCCAGTAGCTGGGCAGGGTGCGTCATCGATCGGGGGCAGCCCTATGACGTGTCAGCCGATACCTTTGCAACCGATGCTTTGGACAGCGCATACCAGGCGGCAAACTGCACCAGTTCGCCACCGGCTGTCATCCAGGACATGACCACCAGCATCAGCAGCACCAAGACCTACGTCAATGCGCTGACAGCCGGTGGCAATACCAACATCACCATCGGTGTGCAGATGGGTATGGAACTGCTGTCTCCCGACGCCCCCTATACGCAAGGCGTGGCTTTCGGTGACCCGGATATGGACAAGTACATGATCGTCGTCACCGACGGCGACAATACGCAAAACCGGTGGAGTAGCTGGTCCTCAGATATAGATGCGCGCACGGCCCTGGCCTGCCAGGCGGCGAAGGACAAGGGGATCACCATCTTTGTGGTCCGCGTGATGGACGGCAACAGTGATATGCTGAAAAAATGCGCCACCAAGACGATCTACTATTACGATCTTAGTTCGGCGTCTCAGTTGAATGCCACCATGGCCGATATCTTCATGCGGATCGGCAAGCTCAGGCTGGTGCAGTAAGGTTCAAAAAGAAAAACCGCCGGAAGCTGATGCCTCCGGCGGTTTTTTTATACTTTCTGGATGGCCTCCCAGCCTTCGACAAAGGCGCGGGCCTTTTTGTACACGATCTCCGGCGTATCGCCTGGCTTGAAGACGGCAGAGCCGATGCCGAAACCGGCCGCGCCGGCCTCAAGGAAATCCTTCATATTGTCCGGATTGACGCCGCCGACCGGGAAGACCGGTACGGTTTTCGGCAGCACGGCCTTCATCGCTTTCAGGCCGGTGGTGCCGGCCAGTTCAGCCGGGAACAGCTTGATCGCGTCAGCGCCGGCATCGATGGCGGCAAACGCCTCGGTCGGGGTAAAGAAGGCCGGGAAGGAGATCAGGCCCAGCGCCTTGGCGCGGCGGATGACGTCCGGGTTGGCGTTGGGCGAGATGCAGATCTGGCCGCCGACGGCATGAAGCGTCTCGACATCGGTGACATTCAGCACCGTGCCGGCGCCGACAATGGCGCGCTTACCCAGAGCCTGGGCCAGCAATTTGATCGAGTCGAACGGATCGGGCGAATTGAGCGGCACCTCGACGATACGGAAACCGGCTTCGACCAGCACTTCACCGATTGAGAGCGCCTCGGAGGGGCGCAGGCCGCGCAGGATCGCCACCAGGGGCAGGGTTTTCAGGGCATCCTGCCACTGTTCCATCACGGTCATAATACGAGCTTTCCTTGCTGGGCGATAGCCCACAGACCCGCCGCCGCGGCCGCATCGCCATCATGGATGGTGACATCGGTAAAGCCGGTGTGGGTGAGGGCGCGTTTGTAGAGATTGCTGAGCGTACCATCGCCGACAATACCGACCGGGCGGATGCCGTGGCGGATGCTTTCGGCGCGGATTTCCGAACCGATCAACAGGCCGGACAGATAGGAAGACAGGCTTTCCGGAGCGATATGGCCGAACAAGCCCTCGGTGCGGACGGAAAAAACCAGGGACAGGAAGGACTTGTCGGCCATGGCGCGATCGACGCCCAAGGTAAAGGCGGCTTCATCGTCCTTGTCGTTATCCATCAGGTCGCCCAGGATAGAGTGACGCTTCAGCACCTGGAACATTTCACCGGTCATATAGGAACTGAAGCCCTCGATGACATTATTTTCCACCAGGGCCCACTTGGAATGGGTGCCGGGCAGGACGAACACGCCGTTCCCAAGTCCGAACAACTGGGTTTCCTCACCGCGCATGACATTGAGCAGGCCCTCGTGGTCCGCCGGCGCGCGCAGGCCAGGTACGATCTTCACCTTCAGGCGCTCGGACGGCGCATCGACCAGATGGCTGGCTATATCTGTCAGGCTCGACGGGCAGGACTGATAAGGCGCCTCCACCCAGCCGGTGCGCGAACCGACCATGCCGGAAAGCAGGATGGGCAGGTCCGGGCGGTCGAAATCACCCTTCATGACCGAAAGCAGCGCCTGTTCGAAGGTCAGGACGCCAAGATTTTTCAGGCCGATATTGGCGGTATGCTTGGCGATGATCCGGCCGTCGGTGCCGAACAGGAACAGGCGGAAATTGGTGGTGCCCCAATCAGCGGCAAGCAGGGCGGGTGCAGCATAGGTCATGTGATCAATCTTCATGGAATCCGATATTTACGCGGCGGGTTTAGCACCGCGGGGACGCCTTATCCACCAGAGTTTTGCCACAGGTGCGCGCCCCTGTTCAGAAGGTGTTGCAATCCATTTCCCGCTGTCACGCTTATCCGCCGAATTTCTGAGGCTCCAGCCCGGTATGTCCGCGCAGCAGCGGCGCCGGGATTTCAAACAGGGTGCCGCCTTCACGATCTTCCGGCAGGTTTTCCGCCGCCGAGGTGACGAAGACGCGGTCGAGATTGTCGCCGGCGAAGCACAGGCTGGTGATCTGCTTGGCGGGCAGGTCGATCGAGAAATCGACCGTGGCGTCCGGGTTGAAGCGCGTAACCTTGCCCGGCCCCCAGTGGGCGATCCAGATGCCGCCCTGCGCGTCGGTGGTCATGCCGTCGGGGCCGCCCCAGTCTTCGGGGAAGGTCAGCCAAAGAGTTTTGTTGGCCAGTTCGCCATCGATGACGTCAAAGACATAGACTTCATTCCGGCCGGTATCGGTGTGATAGACGCGGGCGTGGTCGGCCGAGAAGGTGGGGCCGTTGGCGATCTTGTAGGGACCATCGACTTCCTGCCGGGAGAGGTCGGTATTCAGGCGATAGAAGGCGCCGGAGACCTTGGTAATGGGCTTGTGCATGGAGCCGGCCCAGATGCGGCCCAGGTTATCGGCCTTGGCGTCGTTCAGGCGGTTTTCTGGCTCATGCGGATAGGGGGTGGCGATGTGCCTGATCGTCAGCGGATCGAGCGTGACCTCGGCGAAGCCCGACATCAGGCCGGCGATGAAGCCGCCTTTTTCTCTTTCGATCACCCAGCCGATCGGCTCCGGGAAGTGCCAGGTCTTGCTTTCGCCGTTCAGGTAGTAAGCGTGAAGGTTGTGCGACAGGATATCGACCCAGTAGACACATTGATCGCGTTTCGACCACAGCGGGCCTTCGCCAAGGATAGCGCCGGGGGCGGAACGACGGAGAATGGCGGTCATGATTCCTGATCCTGTTTTGTCTGAGTTAAGGCGTTTTTACGGCGTGGCGCGTTGGAGGGCAAGAGAAGAAAAAGGTTAGCCACAGATGACACAGATGGGCACAGATAAGAAATGCGCTTGCGCTATTCTCGCTTTCTTTACCGCAAGAGGATTGTGGCAATTCGAGCAGGTGCGCTAACGCGCATTATCTGTGCCCATCTGTGTCATCTGTGGCTAAACCTTAAACTACCACTCGCGCACATAGCCATCCGGCCCGCGCCACGCCGGATTGCGCCAGGGCGGGCAGTCCTTCGCCATTTCGCGCACCTTGTCCTCGTCGATCTCGACACCGAGGCCGGGGCCGGTCAGGGCTTCGACATAGCCGTCGGTCACATCGAACACTTCCGGGTTCTTCATATAGAACAGCAGGTCGTGGCCGTTCGTATTGTAATGGATGCCCAGCGACATTTCCTGGATGACGTGGTTCGGCGTCGAAATACCGATCTGGAAGCAGGCGGCCATGGCTAGCGGACCCAGCGGACAGTGCGGGGCGATGGCGACATCATAGGCTTCGGCCATGGCGGCGATGCGGCGGACTTCGGAAATGCCGCCGGCGTGGCTGAGGTCGGGCTGGATGATATCGACGCAGGCGCGCTCGAAGAACGGCTTGAAATCCCAGCGGCTGTAGAGGCGCTCGCCCAGGGCCACCGGCGTGGAGGTCATATTGGCGAACTGGGCGATGGCTTCCGGATGTTCGGAAAGCAGCGGCTCCTCTATGAACAGCGGACGCAGCGGCTCCAGCGCATGGGCGATCTGCCTGGCCATCGGCTTATGGACGCGGCCGTGGAAATCAAGCCCGACATCGAGGCCGAGGGCCTGCACCGAGGTCAGACGGTCACAAACCCCATCGATCACCTTGGGCGAACCGAGCCAGGCCATGTCTTCCGAGGCATTCATCTTGACGGCCTTGAAACCCTGGGCCAGACGGGCCTTGCCGGCATCGACCACATCCGACGGGCGGTCGCCGCCGATCCAGGCATAGACCCGGACGCGGTCACGTACCCGGCCGCCGAGCAATTGCCATACCGGCACGCCGAGGCGGCGGGCCTTCAGATCCCACAGCGCCTGGTCGAAGCCGGAAAGGGCCGACATCAGCACCGGCCCACCGCGGTAGAAACCGAGGCGGTAGAAGACCTGCCACATATCCTCGATACGGTCTGCGTCATGACCGAGGAAGCGTTCGCGGATTTCAGCAAAGGCGGCTTGCGTGGCCTCGGTATGGCCTTCCAGCGAGGCTTCGCCCCAGCCAACGGCACCGTCCTCGGTTTCGATGCGAACGAACAGCCAGCGCGGCGGCACGGCGAAGGTTTCTATCTTGCGCAAGCGGGTTTGGGCTGCAACAGTCGAAAGCGGAGCGGCGGTATCCATGAGGTGAGTCCTGTAATTATCTTTTGAATGACCTAATCGTTTGGATCGCATCGGTCAATATATTGTATGATAATTAGATGCGCGGGTGTACGTTTTCCGCGGGACAACCGTGATTATTTTTATCACTTATCTTGACGTTCGCGTAAAGTAAGCGCATCTATGCCTCACCAAGAAATGGCTCAAAGCCAAATGCCTGAACAGAGGAGCCCATCTATGCCCAGTCCTGAAAATTCTGCCTATATCTATGATCACGTGCGATCGCCGCGCGGTAAGGGCAAGAAGGACGGTTCGCTCCATCAGATCACGGCGCTAGACCTGTCGAAGCAGGTTCTGAAGGCCGTGAAAGACCGTAACAGTCTCGATACATCCCTGGTCGATGACGTGATGTGGGGCTGCGTGACGCCGGTGGGCGAACAGGGCGGGGATATCGCCCGCGCCGCCGTTCTGGCGGCCAAATACGCCGAAACTACGGGCGGCGTGCAACTCAACCGCTTCTGCGCTTCCGGTCTCGAAGCCGTAAACGTCGCCGCCGCCAAGGTCGTCTCCGGTGAGGCGACCATGGCCATTGGCGGCGGGGTCGAGTGCATGAGCCGCGTGCCGATGGGTTCCGATGGCGGCGCCTGGGCGATCGACGTGGCCGCGGCCTTTCCGACCCATTTCGTGCCGCAGGGCGTTTCGGCTGACATGATCGCCTCCAAGTGGGGCTTTTCGCGCACCGATGTCGATGCCTATTCGGTTGAAAGCCACAAGCGGGCGGCGCAGTCCTGGGCCGAGGGGCGCTTCAAAAACGCCATTGTGCCGATCAAGGACCAGATGGGTGTCATCGCCCTGTCGCATGATGAGACCATCCGTCCCGGCACCGACATGCAGACCCTCGGTGGCCTGAACCCGTCCTTCGCTGCCTTTGGTGAAATGGCCTTCGATTCCGTCATCCAACAGCGCTATCCGGAAGTCGAACGCGTCAACCACGTCCATACGCCGGGCAATTCGTCGTCGATCGTCGATGGTGCGGCGGCGGTACTGGTTGGCTCGCAAGAGGCCGGCAGGATCACCGGTATGAAGCCGAAGGCCCGCATCCTCGGCACGGCGTCGATCGGTTCCGAACCGTCGATCATGCTGACGGGGCCATCCTACGTCACTGAAAAGCTGCTCAAGCGACTCGGCATGAAGACGACAGACATCGATCTTTACGAACTCAACGAAGCGTTTGCCGCGGTCGTCCTGCGCTACATGCAGGTGCTCGATATCCCGCACGACAAGATGAATGTCTGCGGCGGCGCCATCGCCATGGGCCACCCGCTGGGCGCCACCGGCGCCATGATCCTGGGGACGCTGGCCGATGAACTGGAACGTTCCGGCAAGTCCACCGGCACTTGGCGGTCCTGTGTGTTGGCGGTGGCATGGCCACCGCTACTGTGATCGAGCGCGTTTAAGAAAAGGAACAGGGATTATGGAAACCTTCAAGACCGAACTCGACGCCGACGGCATCCTGCTCTGCGCCTTCGATGTGCCCGGCAAGTCGATGAACACCTTTACCAAGCAGGCCCTGACCGATCTGGCCGCCATCGCCGAGCAGGCGAAGACCGATTCTGCCGTCAAGGGCGTGGTCCTGACCTCGGGGAAGACGACCGGCTTCTGCGCCGGCGCCGACCTGGAAGAAATGCTTTCGGGCGCCTGGGAGGCCAAGGGCGGCGCTACGGATGAACAGTCCGTGCTGAAAGCCAATTTCGATGCGGCATTCGAGATGAACCGGGTCTACCGCCTGCTGGAAACCTGCGGCAAACCGGTGGCCGTTGCCATCAACGGGCTGGCACTGGGCGGCGGTCTGGAAGTCTCGCTGGCCTGTCATTACCGCGTGCTGTCGAACGGGCCGAAGGTTCAGGTCGGCCTGCCGGAAGTCAAGATCGGCCTGTTCCCCGGTGGCGGCGGTTCGCAGCGTTTGCCGCGCCTGATCGGTGTTCAGGCGGCGCTCATGGCCATGTCGGAAGGCAAGTCGTTCAAGCCCGCCGAAGCCCTGGCCGCCGGTATCGTTGACGAAGTGGTCGATGACGACAAGGTGGTGGAAGCCGCCAAGACCTGGATCAAGACGAAAGGTGACCCGGTCGCGCGCTGGGACAAGAAGGACTTCAAGATCCCCGGCGGCGGTCCCTACCATCCGGCGGGCGCGCAAGTTTTCATCATGGGCAACGCTCTGATCCGCAAGCAGTCCTATGGCAACTATCCCGCCGTGCTCAACCTGATGCACTCGGTCTATGAGGGCCTGCAGGTGCCCTTCGATACGGCGATAAAGATCGAAAGCCGCTTCTTCTGCAAGACCCCGGCGACGCCGCAGGCCAAGGCGATGATCCGCACCTTCTTCATGTCGATGCAGGCCATCGGCAAGGGCTCGGGCCGGCCGGCCGGCGTGCCGAAGACGGATGTGACTCAGGTGGCTGTGATCGGCGCCGGCATGATGGGGGCGGGCATCGCCTATGTCAGCGCCCTGGCCGGCATCAAAACGATCCTGCTCGATCGAGACCAGGCCGCTGCCGACAAGGGCAAGGCGCACTGCGAGGACCTGCTGAAGAAGTCGGTGTCGCGCGGTAAGATGACTCAGGAGAAAGCACAGGGCATCCTTGACCTGATCACCGCCACGCCGGACTATGCCGCCATCACCGGCTCCGACCTGGTGGTTGAAGCCGTGTTTGAAAATACCGACCTCAAGGAGCAGGTGACGAAGCAGGCCGAGGCGCCGCTCTATGCTAACGGCAAAGAGGCACCAATTTTCGGCACCAATACCTCGACCATCCCGATCTCTCTGCTGGCCGGCGCTTCATCGCATGCCGAAAACTATATCGGCATCCACTTCTTCTCGCCGGTCGACAAGATGATGCTGGTCGAGATCATCCGCGGCGAAAAGACGTCTGACGCCACCGTGGCCAAGGCGATCGACTACGCGCTCAAGATCAAAAAGACGCCGGTGGTGGTCAACGACTCGCGCTTCTTCTTCGCCAACCGCTGCTTCATTCCGTTCACCGCCGAAGGCATGATCATGTGGTCGGAAGGCGTCGCGCCGGCGCTGATCGACAATGCCGGTCGCATGACCGGTATGCCGCGCGGGCCGCTGGAAATGATGGACGATGTGGCGCTCGACCTGCTGACCAAGATCACTTCCGAAACCGCCAAGGCCATGGGCGATGCCTACCAGCCGATCCCCGGCGAAAAGGAAGTGGCACAGATGGTCGCCGATGGCCGTCTTGGCCGCAAGAACGGCAAGGGCTTCTATGATTATCCGGAAGCCAAGGGCGCGCCCAAGACCCTGTGGTCGGGCACGCTCGATATGTTCCCGGTCACCCAGGGCGAAGCCAGTCCGGCCGAGGTCGAGGAACTGAAGAAGCGCCTGCTCTATGTGCAGGCCGTGACGGCGGCGCGCTGCTTCGAGGAAGGCGTTATTACCAATCCGCGTGAGGCCGATGTCGGCTCGATCCTCGGCTGGGGCTTCGCGCCGTGGTCGGGCGGGATCATCTCGCTGATGGACTCGATCGGTCTGCCGAAGTTCGTCGAGGAGCTGGACCGCATGACCAGGCTCTACGGAGACCGCTTCGCTCCGCCGCAATTGCTGCGCGACATGGCCGCCAAGGGCGAAACCTTCTACGGCCGGTTCGACACCAGGGCAGCGAAAGCGGCATAAACAAAAACGGGCGTCCCTAAAAGGGCGCCTGTTTAGTTTTGCTGGTGGCGGTGGAAGCGCCAGGCCGCTACGGCAGAATGATCACGAAGGTCTTCAAAACCGGCTCGATCACCTGCCACTGGCCCTGGTAGCCGTTGCGGAAGACGATATGGTCCCCGGCTTTCAGCGTCACTGGTGGCTGGCCGTCTTCCGTTACGATCGCATGGCCTTCGAGGATAGTGCAGTATTCCCATTCGTCATAAGAAACCCGCCAGGTCCCCGGTGTGGCGGCCCAGTAACCGGCATAGGTCTTCTCATCCGGCGTGGTTTCGAGCAGCCAGGTGGTGAACTGCGGATCGCCATTGATCACACGCTCCGGCCTTGGACGGTCGTGTTCCGGCGTGACGGTCGAGCGGTCGAATTTAATGAACTGGGACATGAGGCCATGAAGAATAAGAAAGGAAGGGAAGCCACAGATTACACAGATTAACACAGATTTTTCAGGGCTATAATGGCGAACAATATGCCGTATGCTAGTCTGATTGAGCGCGGTAGCGCTCTCTTAATCTGTGCTAAATCTGTGCAATCTGTGGATTCCCCTAAGGGACGTTGGCCAAGACTTTCTCGGTCGTATCAACAAAAAAGCCCCGCTTGCGCAGGGCTTCTTGTGATTGATCCGGCGGCCTATTTCGGCGCCAAAATCATGATCATCTGCTTGCCTTCCATCTTCGGTTCGTATTCGACCTTGGTGGTGGGCTCGAAATCGGCTTTCACTTTTTGCAGCAGTTTCATGCCGAGTTCGGGGTGAGCCATTTCACGGCCGCGGAAACGGAGCGTCACCTTGACCTTGTCGCCTTCTTCGAAGAAGCGCGTCATCGCCTTGGCCTTCACCTCGTAATCGTGGATATCGATATTGGGGCGAAGCTTGATTTCCTTGATTTCAACGACCTTCTGCTTCTTGCGCGCCTCGGCCTTTTTCTTCTGTTCCTGGAAACGGTACTTGCCGTAATCGAGAATCTTGCAGACGGGCGGGTCAGCGGTAGGAGAGACTTCGACGAGATCGAGACCGGCTTCTTCGGCGGCTTCCAGGGCGGCGGATGTCGGCATAATGCCTTGCTTTTCGCCGGCAGCGTCGATCAACAGTACGCGGGGAACCTTGATCTCATTGTTGATGCGGGGGCCGTCTTTAGGAGGCGGGGCTTGAATTGGACGACGAATAGGTCGTTCTCCTTGAGTCTGTTCAAACGAATTGCGCGGATTATGGCGAAACAGGGGGGTTGTTTCAATCCCCTATGCACCGGAAAGGTTAAATAGCCGCTTATATTTTCGGGAATTCGGTCTTCTGTGGCCGTTTAGGCGCGGCACCTATGTAAGCAGCGAGCGGTAAATATCAAGAGTGCGCTGGCACATCAGCGGCAGGCTGTACTGTTCCCTGACATGTTCGCGGCCCTGATGCCCCATCTCGAAACGGTCTTCCTCCGGCAAGGCGATGGCGACTTTCATGGCATCGGCCCAGGCATGGGTATCTCCCGGTTTCACCAGCCAGCCGGTTTCACCCGGTAATACGGTTTCAACGGTTGCCCCATGATTGGCGGCCAGCGGCGGCCGTTGCATGGCCTGGGGTTCCACCGCCGTACGGCCGAAAGCCTCCGGCTCCAGCGAAGGTGCCAGGGCAAAATGACAGGCCGAATAGGCCGAGGGCATGTCGTCGCAGTGGCCCACCAGCTTGATGCGTTCCTCCAGGCCGTATTTATGGATGCTGTCCTTGAGCGCCTTGGTATAGTCGCTGCGGCCCTGGTCGTCGCCCACCATGATGATCAGGAAGTTGTCGATATCCTCATGACGCAGCATGTTGGCGGCCTCGACGATCAGCGCCTGGCCCTTCCATTTGGTCAGGCGGCCGGCCAGCAGGAAGCGGATGCGGCCATCGCCAGCCAGAACGTCCCAGGCTTCTTCCATCTTCATGATCTTGCGGACATCGAAGGCTTCGGGATCGAAGCGTTTCATGTCTATGCCGCGTGGAATGCTGATCACCTTGTCGGGCGACATTCCAGCATAGGTTTTCAGGATGTGCGCCCGGGTGAAATCCGAATTGGCGATGATCATGTCGGCGCGGGTCATCTGGCTGTTGTACCAGCGCTTCACGCCCGATTTAGCATTATAGATGCCGGCATAGGTGGCGACGCTGCGGATACCCTCTGCCTTCGCGGCACCGATAGCAGCCATGGCCGGGGCCCGCGAACGGACATGGACGATATCGACCTTTTCAGCCCGGATCAGCCGGCGGAGCGCGCTTTTGTTCTGCCACTGGACGAACGGATTCTTGCTGTGAACCGGCATATGAACGACGGTGGCGCCCTTTTTCAGCAGGCGTTCCTCCAGCCGACCGCCCTTTGTCGCCACGATCGAGCGCCCGCCGGCGGCGATAATGGCCTCGCTGATATCGACCACGGTCTGCTCGACGCCGCCGGTATCAAGCTCGGGTACGACCTGCAAAACAGTGGCGGTGAAGGTGGGTTTGGGCATCAAGACTCTTGCGGGAGGAAAGCGGCGCGGCTAAGCCATTTTATCATAACGTAAATTTCAGCGAAAAAGTGGCAGTCTCTTTTTAAATCACCAAAGCGGCCGTCACGGGAATGATGCGCATGGATATACCTTTCGTTCAAGAGTCTGCCGAATGGCTGGATACGCCACGGGGCGACCGCATCGCTTATCGTCGGGTGCGCGGGGAGGGGGCAACCCTTTTGTGGCTGGGCGGCTTTCTGTCCGACATGACCGGCAGCAAGGTGACGCGGCTGACGGCCGAGGCCAGGGCGCGGGGCTGGGATTTTCTCTGCTTCGACTATTTCGCCCATGGCGAGACGGGTGGGGACTTCGCCGCGGCACGAGTCGGGCGCTGGCGGGAAAACGCCCTGGCGGTGCTTGATCAACTGACCGAAGGGCCGGTGGTGGCCATAGGCTCCTCCATGGGCGGTCATATGCTCTCTTTGCTGATGCAGGCGCGGCCGGAGCGTATAAAAGCGGCGGGATTCCTGGCGCCGGCGGCTGATTTCGCCACGGTCCTGATGCTGGCGTCCCTGTCGCCGGAAGACCGCCGCCAGCTTGAGGTTTCCGGCGTCTGGATGATGCCGGGCTATGACCGGCCGGTGCCACTGTCCCACGCATTTTTCGACGAGGCGAAGGCGCATGAGGTGCTGAATGGCCCGATCGCTTTCGACGGCCCGGTGCGTATCCTGCATGGCATGAAGGATGATGTCGTGCCGTGGCAACATGGCCTGCGTCTGCTGGAGACAATCACCACGCCGGATGCACATATCCACCTGATCAAGGACGGTGACCATCGCCTGTCACGCCCGCAGGATATGGATGTATTGGTCGATATAGTGGCGGAATTGCGCGCGTAATTCTCCTCCCCCGCTTTGCAGGGGAGGAGAATTTTGTTTATTCCAGCCGTGCCTTTAGATGCTCGCCAACCCTGAGTGCATTGGCCACGGTCGTCAATGTCGGATTGACCGACGAACTGGACACGAAGAACGAGGTATCGACGACATAGAGATTGTCGAGATCGTGGGCCTTGCAGTTGACATCGAGCACGCTGGTCGAGGGATCGCGGCCGAAACGAAGCGTGCCGCACTGGTGCGCCGTGCCGTATAGCGGCAAAAGCGAATCGATCTGGAAGTGCGGCTCGAACAGGGTATGCTGGCGCAGGGAAAAGCTCTTCAGCGCCTGTTCCAGTTTCTGTGTCAGCTTCAGGTGTGCCGGCAGGTTGTTCGGTGTATAGGTTAGCCTGATCTGGCCGGTTTCGGTGACGGTCACGCGGTTTTCCTCGCGCGGCAGATCCTCGGTCATGGTCAGGAAGGCGACCATATGGCGGGCGATGTCGTCGCTGAGAAAATCCGGGATCAGGGCCGGCGGCAGGATGTCGGATATCTGGCCTTCCAGGGTCTGGCCGGACATGTATTCCAGCAATTGAATCTGTCCCATCGGGTAAGGGTAGTCCTTGTCGCCGAAATAGAAGTCATTGACGGCGAAGGTCTTGGGGAAGGTTGAGTCGAAGCGGTCGGCCATGATAGAGATGACCGCCGAGGTGGTGTGGAACATATAGTTGCGCCCGACCAGGCCGGAACTGTTGGCCAGGCCGTTCGGATGCGCGGCCGTGACCGATTGCAGCAGAATGGCGGCGCTGTTGGCCGCACCGGCGGCCAGAGCATAGAGATCGCCGGTGAAGGTTTGCAACGCGCCGTCATCCGTTTCGGTGACCACGCCGGTGACGGCCTTGTCGTGCGCCTCGATGTGCTTCACCCTGTGGCCGGTCAGGAGGGTCACATTCGGCAGGTTTCGGATCGGATCGATGACGATGCTGCGGGCGTCGCTCTTGGCCTTGAGCAGGCAGGGGTATCCGCCGCAGGTAGTGCAGCGGACGCAGTGCGAGGTCAGGGGGTGGGCGTCGTCGCGGTTGATGCCGAGCGGCAGGGGCGAGGGATGCCAGCCGAGATCCTCGAAATGTTGCTTCAGCTTCGCCACGCCGGGATCATCGATCAGCGGCGGGTAGGGAAACGGCGGATCGTCGGGCTGGTCATTGGGATCGATGCCGCGTTCGCCATGCACGCGCCACAGGGCTTCGGCCTTTTCATACCACGGCGCGAAATCGGCATAGGAAAGCGGCCATGCGGGCGACAGGCCGTCACTATGCTCGACCGCTTCGAAATCGCGCTTTTTCATGCGCATCAGGGCGGCGCCGTAAAAGGTGGTGTTGCCGCCGACCCAGTAGTTGGTGTTGGGGGTAAAGGGCTTGTTGGCCTTGTCCAGCCACTGTTCCTTGGTGCGATAGCGGTGATCGACGAAAACCGCCTTCGAGTCCCAGTTCTGCGGCTCGACCGGCAATTCCTGGCCGCGTTCCAGGATCAGGATTTGCTTGCCGGTATTGGCCAGCGCATAGGCCAGGGTGCCGCCGCCTGCGCCGGACCCGATAATGATGATGTCGTAATGCTGGGATTCGGTCGCTGGGGCATCGGGCATGGATTGCTCTTGAGGGCTTGCATTTAAGGTTTCCCCTCTCCCCATGAAAATGGGGAGAGGACGAGAACCGAGCGTAGCGATGGTGATCGGGTGAGGGGCGAGCCTGCAGATGGATACAGCCCTTCACCCGACAATCTGCGGCTTCGCCTTGTCTGTCGTCCTCTCCCCATTTTCATGGGGAGAGGGGAGGTTTAAGCATTTGTTTTATCGTCCAGTTGATATTTTTTAGCGCCCCAGCGGATCATAGGCGTGATCAGGCCATCGGGCATGTAGGTCATCAGGAAAACGGCCAGTTTATTGGTCCAGCCGGTGACAATGACCTCGCGCCCCGCTTCATTGGCGCGGATGGCAGCCTCGACCACGGCTTCGGCGGTCTGGACAAACCGCGCCGGATGGCTTTTCAGCACCGCGTCCATGCCGTTGGAATGCTGGAATTCGGATTCGGTCGAACCGGGGCAGAGAGCGGTGACCTTGATGCCCCTGCCGGCCACCTCGGCGGCCAGGGAACGCGAAAATTTCAGCATATAGGCTTTGGCCGCCGGATAGAGGGTATGGCCGGAAGCGCCCGGTGAAAAGGCGACCATGGACGAGACATTGATGATTCGGCCATAGCCCTGCGCCAGCATATGATCGAGCAGTTCCCGGGCCAGCAGAGTCGGGGCCGCCACGCAGACCTCAATGAAATTAAGCTGCTGCTTCGCCGTGGTGGCGGCGAAGGTATGGGCCAGGGAATAGCCGGCATTGTTGATCAGGCCGTCGGGGTGGAAGTTCATCTTCCTGATACGCGACACGAGGCCATTTACCTGCGCGCGGTCGCTGAGATCGGCGGCCAGACAGGCGATTTCGACGCCATGCGCCACACGAAGTTCGGCGGCCAGGGCTTCCAGCCGGTCAAGACGGCGGGCCACCAGGATCAGGTTGGTGCCGCGTCTGGCATAGGACCGGGCGAACTGCGCGCCAATACCGGAAGAGGCGCCGGTGATGAGGTATGTTTTTGCCGGCATTGAGGTGCTCCGTGAGCCAGTCGTGACGCTATTCCTTTTTGCCGGTTTGTATAGAGGCCAGGATCGCGTTCAGGCCCTCCCGATAGGTCGGGTATTGCGGTCGCCAGCCCAGTTCGGCTTTGGCACGGGCATTGGAGACGCGCTTGTTGTCGTTATAGAAACGCAGCATTTTTCCACTCAATGACGGATCATCCCAGGCAATGACCGGCGGCAGGGGCAGGCCGGTCAGGGCCGCCGCATATTCCAGCACTGTATCGGCCGGAGCGGGTTCGTCATCGCACAGATTATAGATGCCGCCGGGCCTTGGGCGCGTCAGGCTGGCCATCAGGGCGGTGGCGCAATCGTCATGGTGCAGGCGGGAAAAGACATGGTCGGGCTTGTGGATGCGCCGCGCCGTTCCGTCCCTCAAGCGTTCGATGACATTGCGGCCAGGACCATAAAGCCCCGGCAGGCGGAAGACCTGCGCCCCGACGCCAAGCCACTGACTTTCAGCCATCACACGGCGGCGGCCCTCGGTTGAGGTCGGCAAAAGCGCCGAATCCTCGAATACCCAGCCGCCATCCCGATCGCCATAGACACCGGTGGTAGAGAGATAGCCAATCCACTTGCCGGACAGACTGAAACCGGGGAGCGCGGCAAAGGCCGGGCAGCCGTCGTCATCCGGCGACGGGGTGATCAGTATGGCGGTCGCCTGTCTGACGGCTTGCGCCAAGCCCTTCGGATCGGCGGGATCGATGGCCGTAATACCCTGCGCAATCAGTTCGCTGCGTTTTTCCTGCGAGCGGGCCGTGGCGGCGATTTCATAATCTGCGCGGGCCAAATCAGCGAAGGCGGCGCCGATAAAGCCATATCCGAAGACCAGAGCCCTCGGTCTCAAGGGGCGTCGGACGCGAAAGCGGGCGCCGAGGCCTGGGCCGCCTGGTGGACGGCATTCAGTTTTTCGCGCTGGGCGCGGTCAGCCGCCTGTTTCTGGCGCCGGGCGTCGCGCTCCTTCACCATGCGGTAATAGTCGGGGATCTCGATGGCATGACCGAAGGGCGCCGGCGATCTTTGCCCCAGGCCCTGCGGCCAGACGAAACTCAGCGCGATCATGAGGAGCGCGATCAGGGCGGCGGCGGGGTAGAAAATTCTGGGGTTCATGCCTGGCTTTATAGGCAATTTGCCGCAGTGACACCAGCCTCTTTTATCGGCCATAATTCTGATGAGTCGGCCCCTTGTGTGGTGCGAATGCCACACCATATCCAAGCCATCAGGCTGTTGCCTTTTGAGGGACAGCCGGAAATTCATCCGCCGCAACGGGGAACTTAAAAACATGAATATCGAAAAATATTCCGAGAAAACACAAAAGCTTATCCAGAGTGCGCAAGGCATCGCCCAGGCACGCAACCATCAGTATTTCACGCCGGTCCATGTGCTGAAGGCGCTGACCGAGGATCGGGAATCGCTGGCCAGCCAGTTGATCCAGCTCGCCGGCGGCCGCGCCGATGCCTTTACCGCCTCGGTTGATCTCGCGCTGGGCAAATTGCCCGCCGTTACCGGCGCAGGCCAACTCTATATGGCCAATGAGACCGCCAAGCTGTTCAATGATGCCGAGGCTGAGGCCAACAAGGCTGGCGACAGCTTCGTGACCGCCGATCGCCTGCTGATCGCCGCCGCCGACAACAAGGAAGGCGCGGAGGCGTTGAAAGCCGCTGGCATTTCGCTCGGCAAGCTGAAGGATGCACAAGCCACTTTCCGCAAAGGCAAGCCGGCTGACAGTGCGTCGGCTGAGGCTGGCTTCGACGCCCTCAAGAAATATGCCCGCGACCTGACCCAGGCCGCGCTCGATGGCAAGATCGATCCGGTCATTGGCCGCGACGAAGAGATCAGGCGCACCATCCAGGTTCTGGCCCGCCGCACCAAGAATAACCCCGTGCTGATCGGCGAACCTGGCGTCGGCAAGACCGCCATTGTCGAAGGGCTGGCCCAGCGCATCGTCAATGGCGATGTGCCGGAATCCCTGAAGGATAAGAAGCTTTTGTCGCTCGACATGGGCGCCCTGATCGCCGGCGCCAAATACCGCGGCGAGTTCGAGGAACGCCTGAAGGCCGTGCTCAATGAGGTGACGCAGGCCGAAGGGCAGATTGTGCTGTTCATCGATGAAATGCACACCCTGGTCGGTGCCGGCAAATCCGATGGCGCCATGGATGCCTCCAACCTGCTCAAGCCCGCCCTGGCGCGCGGCGAACTGCACTGCGTCGGCGCCACCACGCTCGATGAGTACCGTAAACACGTCGAAAAGGACCCGGCGCTCGCCCGTCGCTTCCAGCCGGTCTTTGTCACCGAACCGACCGTGGAGGACACCATCTCGATCCTGCGCGGCCTGAAGGAAAAGTACGAAGTCCACCATGGGGTGCGTATCTCGGACAGCGCCATCGTTTCGGCAGCCACGCTTTCGAACCGCTATATCGCCGACCGTTTCCTGCCGGACAAGGCCATCGACCTGATCGATGAGGCGGCGTCGCGCGTGCGCATGGCGGTCGATTCCAAGCCGGAAGAACTGGACGAACTGGACCGCCGGATCGTGCAGCTAAAGATCGAGCGCGAGGCCCTGCAAAAGGAAACCGACGCCGGATCAAAAACGCGCCTCGAAAAGCTTTCCGAGGAACTGGAAGAGCTTGAGGAAAAATCGCTGGCCCTGACCACTCGCTGGAAGGCGGAAAAGGACAAGGTCGGTTCGGCTGCGCGGTCACGCGAAGCGCTGGATCGTGCCCGCATCGACCTGGCCAATGCCCAGCGTGCCGGTGACCTGCAAAAGGCGTCGGAGATCATGTACGGCATCATTCCGGCGCTGGAAAAAGCGCTGGAGCGCGCCGAAAACGCGCCCCAAGGCGAGGAATCACCACTGACGCCGGAAGTGGTCGATTCCACGCAGATCGCCCAGGTCGTCTCGCGCTGGACCGGCATTCCGGTTGACAAGATGCTGGAAGGCGAGCGCGACAAGCTGCTGCGCATGGAAGATGTGTTGCGCGGCCGCGTGGTTGGCGAGGATGAAGCCCTGACCGCCGTGGCCGATGCCGTGCGCCGGGCGCGTGCGGGCCTGAAAGACCCGAACCGGCCGATCGGCTCGTTCCTGTTCCTGGGGCCTACGGGCGTCGGCAAGACCGAACTGAACAAGGCGCTGGCGGAATTCCTGTTCGATGACGAGACGGCGATCACCCGGCTCGACATGTCGGAATATATGGAAAAGCACTCCGTCTCGCGCATGATCGGCGCGCCTCCGGGCTATGTCGGTTATGACGAAGGCGGGGCGCTGACCGAAGCCGTGCGGCGCCGGCCCTATCAGGTTGTGCTGTTCGATGAGGTCGAAAAAGCGCATCCGGACGTGTTCAACATCCTGTTGCAGGTGCTGGATGATGGCCGCCTGACCGACGGGCAGGGGCGTGTGGTCGATTTCCGCAATACCCTGATCGTCATGACCTCGAACCTCGGTTCGGACGTGCTGGTCAATATGGAGCCGGATGGCGATATCGAGGTCGTGCGTCCGCTGGTGCTGAATGCGGTGCGCAAGCATTTCCGGCCGGAATTCCTCAACCGGATCGACGAGATGATCCTGTTCCATCGCCTCGACCGGGCGCATATGCACGACATTGTGCGCATCCAGCTCAAGGGCCTGGAAAAGCTGCTCGCCGACCGGGAAATGACGCTCAGCATCGACGATGCGGCGCTGACCTATCTGGCGGACAAGGGGTATGACCCGGCCTATGGCGCCCGCCCACTGAAGCGGGTGATCCAGAAGCTGCTGGTCGATGAGATCGCCCGCAAGATCCTCAGTGGCGAGGGGACGGACGGTGAGGTCATCCATGTCGGCTTCGATGGGGAGTACCTGACTATTGGTAAGCCCACCGTAAACTAGGGGCAAGCCCCTAGAACCATAACTCGACAGCGTAAGAAGCGCCCCTTCAGTAATGGAGGGGCGCTTGTGTTCCATCGATAAGAATTACCGTCTTATAATTCCGTTGCTGCCATCTTTTGCAATTCTTGTCGGCGGCGGCGGCGGAGGAGGAGGAGGAGGAGGAGGAGGAGGGGAGCCTTCACTCATAGTATCTTTCCTTGTATCATTAGCGCGAATGGAAGGAGTTTTGTGCAAATGTAGGGGGCAGAAGTAAATGAAACAAATATCAAAGATAAAAGTAAAGAATTTTTAGCTCGATATAAATCCATAGATTTTTTGTCATTGTTTTCCGCGTTATGCGAAGCGCAAATAGCATACTCACTATAAATGTATTCTAGGGTTTTTGAGTCTGCTTCTTTATTAGCATCCTCTATGGATTTCCCATAATTGATTGAATCATTAAAAATAGAGGTTCTGTACGAAGAAACGTTAATCAAAAAAGTTAGGTGCTTGTTGTCGTAACTAAAATTTGCCCTGTAAATTAAAAGACCAGAAACAATCAAGGCTATAAAGGAAATGCAGGAAAATGAAATAAAGAATATAGATGTAAAAATATTGTCTGACGTTGTTTTGGAAATTATGGTTACAAGTGCACCTGTCAAAGCGATTAGTATTCCAATTGGTATGGAAATGCTTGTTTCTATACTGTTTTTCCGTTCAAATTCTTTGAAGTAATGCTCTTGGTATATCTTACCTATTTCAGACATGGTAATGCCATTCCCTTTTTGTTCCAATTTAGCATATTCTTGGAAAAAGAAAATGGTCTTCGTTTATGAGCTTACTTGAATAGTCTGCTGGCAGTCCCTAGGGGAGTCGAACCCCTCTTTTCAGGTTGAAAACCTGACGTCCTAACCGATAGACGAAGGGACCGCATCGGCAGAGGCGGTTCTTTTGACCGATCCGGAGGAACCGGTCAAGTCCCGGAGAATTTTTTACACAGATTAGTCGCGCAACAGGTCGTTGATGCCGGTCTTGGAACGGGTCTGGGCATCCACGCGCTTGACGATGACGGCGCAATAGAGACTTGGCGATGCGGCGTTTGACCCGGCGCTGGCCGAAGGCATCGAGCCGGCCACAACCACCGAATAAGGCGGCACTTCGCCATAGGTGACTTCACCGGTGGCGCGGTCGACGATGCGGGTCGACTTGCCGATATAGACGCCCATGCCGAGCACGGAGCCTTCGCGGATGATGCAGCCCTCGACCACTTCCGAGCGCGCGCCGATAAAGCAGTTGTCTTCAATAATGGTGGGGGAGGCTTGCAGCGGCTCCAGCACGCCGCCGATGCCGACGCCGCCGGAGAGGTGGACGTTCTTACCGATCTGGGCGCAGGAACCGACCGTGGCCCAGGCATCGACCATGGTGCCTTCATCGACATAGGCGCCGATATTGACGAAGGATGGCATCAGCACGACGTTCTTGCCGATAAAGGCGCCGGCGCGGACAATGGCGCCCGGCACGGCGCGGAAGCCGGCCTCTGTGAAATCCTTCACGTTCCACTTGGCGAACTTGTTCGGCACCTTGTCCCAGAAGGGGCCGATCGGCGCCTGCTCGAACAAACCGCGGCCGGTGTGCATCAGTTCATTGCCATTGAGGCGGAAGGACAGCAAAACGGCCTTTTTTAGCCAGTCATGGGTGATCCACTGGCCATCCTTCTTTTCGGCGACACGAAAGCGGCCGCTGTCGATCAGGTCGATGGCGCCCATGACGGCCTGGCGATAAGCGCCCTGATAGGTGGGCGACAGGGTGTCGCGGACCTCCCAGGCGGCTTCGATATCATCCTTGAAGGCGGCGAGGTCGGACATGGCTGTGCTCATCTGATGGGGCTGGAATATGGGCTAGGCCATAGGCTGCAAGTGACAGAGGATCAAGCCCTAATTCGCTTAAAAATCACTCAGAAAGGCTTTCAGCGACGGGCTGCGGAAATCGACGTGCGGATCGGTGTTGGCGGGCGCCTTGGGCCCGACAAGGACGGTTTTCATGCCCAGTTGATGCGCAGGCTTGAGGTTCTTCGGGCTATCCTCGAAGAAGGCGGATGTCCCCGGATGCACCGCATGGACGGCCATCATCTTTTCAAAAGTTTGCAGGGCCGGCTTGGGAATCCAGTCGGCACGTTCGAGGTGGAAGACGCCGTGGAAGAGGTCGGCCATCTGCATGTGGTCGAGCAGGCGGATGGCGTGGCGTTCGTCGCCATTGGTGAAGACCAGTTTGCGGCCGGGCAAAGCATGGATCAGGCCGTTCAAATCGGGATCGGGCGCCAGGGTGTCGAGCGAGACATCGTGGACTTCGTTCAGGAATACATAGGGATCGATATTATGATAGGCGACCAACCCGGCCAGCGTGGTGCCGTGCTCGTGGAGATACTGATCCCGCAGGATCGCAGCTTCCGCCGGGGCCAGGCCGGTCTGACGGACCATGAAAGCGGCCATCTTTTCCTCCACCTGCGACATGATATTGGCTTCATGCGGATAGAGGGTCTGGTCGAGATCGAATATCCAGGTATCGACGTGGGCGAGGGCGGCGTGCATGTCACAGATCTCCAAATCGCCTTGCGATTTGGCAAGCGCGACTGCGCGCCCGAGCCGTTGCGAGGAAAGCCTGCGTGGCGACTGAACGCAAAGAAAAAGCTGATTACGCCGACTTCAGTCGGCCGTAATCAGCGTACCCGCGCCATGTTCGGTGAACAACTCGACCAGCATGGCGTGCGGACGGCGGCCATCGAGAATAACCACAGCCTCGACGCCCGATTCCACCGCCATGATGGCGGTTTCCAGCTTCGGGATCATGCCGCCGACGGCGACGCCCGATTCGATCAGGCCCTTGGCTTCCGAAATGGTCATCTGACGGATCAGGTTCTTGTTTTCGTCGAGCACGCCGGCGATATCGGTCAGCAGCAACATGCGCTTGGCATTGAGCTTGCCGGCCACGGCGCCGGCCACGGTATCGGCGTTGATATTGAAGGTATGGCCGTCTTCCGACACGCCGATCGGAGCGATGACCGGCACATAGTCATGGTTCGGATCGTCGATCAGGGTGCGGATCAGTTTGTCGTCAACCGTCTTGGGCTCGCCGACAAAGCCGAGATCGACGACCTGCTCGATCATCGAATCCGGGTCCTTCTTGATGCGGGTGGCCTTCTCGACCGTGATCAGGCCGGCGTCTTTACCCGAAAGGCCGACGCCGCGGACATCGGCTTCGCGGCCGGCCCGGGTGATCCAGTTGGCGATCTCCTTGTTGACCGCACCCGAAAGCACCATTTCGGCAATTTCCATGGTGGCGTCGTCCGTCACGCGCAGGCCGTCTATGAAGGTCGACTTGACGCCGGCACGGCCAAGCATGGAGGAAATCTGCGGGCCGCCGCCATGGACGACCACCGGATGGATACCGAGTAGCTTTAGAAGCACGATATCCGAGGCGAAAATCTTCGCCGTTTCGGCCTCGCCCATGGCATGGCCGCCGTACTTGATCGTCACGATCTCACGGTCGTAGATCTGAATATAGGGAAGGGCTTCGGCCAGTTGCTTGGCGGTGGCCCAGCCACGTTCTTCAGCGGAGTCGATTTCGGTCTGGATGATCATGCGCGCGCATTAGCGGATATGTATGTCGCTGTCATGAATTTTTTCGGATTACACCGGTTTACGCAACGAAAAGCGCGTGGCGGTGAGCGTATCGGAGACGGCGCAGGTTTTGGAATCGATGAAATTCAGCGCCCGCATATGGCTGCGCACCGCCGATTCCGGCAGACTGGATTTGGCGCCCTTGGGATAGACGATCCAGACGGGCGCGTGGGGCAGGCGCTGGGTTAGTTCCGCCAGGCCGGCATTGAGTTCGGTCGGTGTCAACGCCACGGCGATGGACAGGGCAGCACAGGCCGGATCGGTGGTGACGGCATTGATCAGGGCGTCATTGAGCGGACCATCACCCACATGCCCCCAGACCAGCGCCCGGTGACCGGCATCGACGCCCAGCTTCTGCGCCAGGGAAGGCGGCTCGGTTGTCAGCTTTTTCAGCCACTTTGCCGCCTGGCCTTCCGGCAGGGCCAGGGCATAGGCCAAGCCGTTATGCTCAAACAGCAGTTCGTGATTGACCACGCGCGGGTCTTTCAGTTCGGCGATGGGCAGGGTCTTTTTGAATGCACCGCGTAAGGTTAGTTCGCGGCTCTCCAACAGGGCGTGGGCGTGATGGCTGTCGTGCCCGATCCTGACTTCGCTTTCAGCTTCCAGACCCATGACGGCACCTCTTTCGGGGGCAGACTATCACGTTTGGCGAGGTGCGCAATTATATCCGGCTTACAGCGTGACGCCGCAGGTCTGCATGATTTCGAGGCGCAGTTCCGGGATGCCGAAACCGCTTTCCGACGAGGTGGCCAGCACGACCGGGTGGGCCGCCGGGCGCTTTCTGATGGCGTTCTGCGTGGCCTCGATTACCTTCGCCAGTTCCGCCGGCTTGATCTTGTCGGCCTTGGTCAGCACGATCTGGTAGCTGACGGCGGCTTTATCGAGTGCATCCATCGGCTCGTTATCGACCTCTTTCAGGCCGTGACGTGCATCGATCAGCAGATAGGCACGCTTGAGGTTCGGGCGGCCGCGCAGATAGTCACGGCCCAGGTTCTGGAATTTCTTGACCGTGGTCTTGGAGGCGCGCGCCCAGCCGTAGCCGGGCAGGTCGACCATGTGCATGGCGTCATTGAGCAGGAAGAAGTTCAGCTCACGGGTGCGGCCCGGTTCGTTGGAGGCGCGGGCGAGGTATTTCTGGCCGACCAGGGCATTGATCAGCGACGACTTGCCGACATTGGAACGGCCGGCGAAGGCGATTTCCGGCAGTTCGTCGGGCGGCAGTTGCGCCACGGATACGGCGCCCATGACGAAAGAGACCGGGCGGGCGAAAAGCACCCGCGCGGCCTCTAACTGTTCAGCGTGTTGCTGTTCCGATTCGGTCACGCCGCTTTCTTGCCCTTGTTCATCATCTCGCCCAGTTTCTGGAAGCCGGTATCGATGGGGTTCGAGACCTTGAGGCGGTGCATGATGGAATATTGCTGGAGGATGGTCAGGATGTTCGACCAAATCCAGTAGATGATCAGGCCGACGGCGACGTGGGCCATGAAGAAGGTCAGCATGAGCGGCATGAAGGCCATCATCTTCTTCTGCATCGGATCGACGCCGGTCATTGGGGTCATCTGCTGGCTCAGCCACATCGAGCAGCCATAAAGAATGGCGACGACGCCGATATGCAGCGGGCCGGCGAGGACCGTGCCGATCAGCGGCACGGTGGCGGGATCAAACGGCAGCAGGCCGAAGAGATTGACGATAGTGGTGGAATCGGGCGCCGACAGATCGTTGATCCAGCCGAAGAAGGGGGCGTGGCGCATTTCGATGGCCAGTTGCAACACCTTGTACAGCGACCAGAAGACCGGAATTTGCAGCAGCATGGGCAGGCAGCCGCCGAGGCCGGCCATCGGATTGACCTTTTCCTCCTGATAGAGGGCCATGGTCGCTTCCTGCTGCTTCTGCATGTCGTCAGGGAAGCGCTTCTTGATGGCGTCGAGCTTTGGCTTCAGGCGATCCTGCACCTGGCGCATCTTGGTCATCGACTCGTAGGAGCGGTGGGCCAGCGGATAGAAGACGACCTTGACGATAACGGTCAGGGCCAGGATGGCGAAACCGAAATTGCCGAGGAAGGCATAGAGCTTATCGAGCAGCCAATACATCGGATAGGTGATGATGGAGAGCATTCCCCAGTCCACGGCCCAGTGGAAGCGCGGGATGTGCAGGCTGTCTTCATAGGTCTGAAGCTGGGTGTTCTGCTTGGCGCCAGCAAAGACATGCGATTGCGCCTTCCAGGTCTGGCCGGGGGCGACGGTCACGGGCGCATCGACATAGCCGCTGCGGAAGACGGGGACGCCGTCGGTGACGATCGCCTTGGCGGTATAGGACACCGCCTGGGTTTGGTTAGGGATGACGGCCGCCATCCAGTACTTGTCGGTGATGCCGTACCAGCCGCCAACCGAATCCTGGCTTTCGAGCGCCTTGCCGTCCTTCGGCTTGGCCATGTCTTTGTACTTCAGCGAGGCCGTGCGGTAATCGCCGAGCTTCGGTTTGTCCATGGTCTTGGAATAGGTGGCGATGGCGCCTTCATGGACCACGGCGTTCTTGCCGGCATCGGCGGGCATACCGCTGCGCATGACGACCGAGAAGGGCTGGAAGCTGACGGGTGCTGTGCCGGTATTGGTCACCGCGTCATCCTCGGTGATCATGTAGTTGGCGTCGATGCTGAGCGTACGGGTAAAGGTCAGGCCGCTGCCATTGACATAGCTGAGCACGACCGGCTGGCCGGGGCTGAGCACGCTGCCGCCTGTCTGGGTCCAGACGGTGTTGTTGTCCGGCATTCCGGGGACGTTCTGGGCGAAATAGGCCGACTGCACATAGTAGGCGTTCTTCGCGCCGGCGGGGGTCAGCAGTTCGACCGGGTCATTCTTCTTTTCGACCGTCTGGTCGTATTTGATCATGTAGAGATCGTCGATCAGCGCGCCTTTCAGGGCAATCGAGCCCTTCAGCGAAGGGGTGCTGATGTTAATGCGCGGTGAGGTGGCCAGGGCCTGCTCGCGGGTCAGCGTTGTCGAGACGCCGCCGAGCGGTAGTCCGGCCGCGGCACTGGAAGACGCTGCCGCGGCGACCTGCATGGCGGCTTCACGCTTCTTCTGTTGCGGCCCAAAAACGAAGAACTGATAGATTGCCAGCACGGCCATGCTGATAACCAGGAAATAGATCATATTCTTGTTGTCGGTAGTGTTATTCATCGAACGGTCTTTTTCCTAGTTGTAGCTCAAGCGCCGCATGGCTACCTCGCATCGGCTCGGGCGGGCATATCTTTCATCAAGGTTGGCGCCCTTGCCACAAAGCCGTAAGAGGTCACGGCGTTGTGGAGTTTTGTTTCTGGCGGGCCAGCCTTATCAGGGCGGCTTTGACATCGTCAAGTAAAGCCTTCCAGTCACGCGAAACCGTGTCGGCGCGGGCGATCAGCACATAGTCGTGTCCGGGCAGGCCAAATTGCGGGATTATCTGTTCGGCGGCTTCACGCAGGCGGCGCTTGGCGCGGTTGCGCACAACGGCGTTGCCGACTTTCTTCGTGCAGGTGAAGCCGACCTTGATCTCGTCATCTTCGCGCGGCTTTGCCTGCACGACCACGCCGGGACGCGCCTGCCAGGCGGCCTTTGAGGCGGCCAGAAATTCTGCGCGGACTTTGAGGCGGGGAATCATAAGTGCTTAAGATGATAAGCCATGCCGGAAATACAAGAAGAGTCCTTAAGCGACTTAAGGACTCTTCTCAAAATCACAGCAGTGCGAAGACGCTATTAAGCGGTCAGGCGCTTGCGGCCCTTGGCGCGGCGGCGGGCGACGATCTTCTGGCCGTTCTTGGTGGCCATGCGGGTGCGGTAGCCGTGGCGGCGCTTGCGCACGAGGCGGCTCGGCTGATAGGTACGTTTCGTTCCCATAGGGGGCTCCGATTGGTTCAGGCGGGCCCAGTGCAGGGCCGGAATTGCGTAAAGAGGCGCGTGGATAGTCCAGCCACACAGCCTTGTCAATAATATTTGGCTCGATTCTGCGAAAATGCGTCTGCCATGCGGAAATTCTGCTATATATACAACGAAGCAGTATCAGGATCAAAGGTTTACGTGTTCGATCAGGGCAAATCAGGCGGCAATTACCTGAGGCCGGACAGGCCCCGCAAGCCGGTCAGGCGTGCCGGGTTCTATGCCGAGCGCCTGAGCCATGCCGCGCGCCTGATCGCGGCTTTTTCCGTGAAGTACGGTGTGCTGGGCTTTCAACTGGCTCGTAAGTTCGTCTTCAGCCTGTCGGGACAATTGCTGATTCTGACCGCCCTCTTCATCGCTATTGTCGAGGCGGTGATCGTCATTCCGTCGCTCGCCTCCGATCATGAGCGTTGGTTGCTCGATCGCGTGCGCCAGGCCGAACTGGTGTCGCAATCCATCGATGTGGCGCAGAATAATGCTGTTTCCAAGGAGGTTTCCAACCAGCTTCGTCGCAGCGCTGGTGTGCTCTACCTGGCGGTCGAGATCAATGGCGAGAGCTACCGGCTTTACGATTCGCGCGTCGGCGTGCCGGAAGAGGTGCTCGACCTGCGCCAGTCGCATAAGAACCTGTGGCATGACATTCTCTACCTGTGGGCGCCGTGGAATACCTTCATGGGCCGCTCCGACCGCCTGATCCATGTGGTGGCGCAGCCCAAGGTGCGCGGCGGCCAGGAAATCGAGATCGTCGTCAGGGCCGAACCGCTCAAGACCTATCTGAAATCCAGCCTCGGCAGCATGTTGCGGGTGTCCTTAAGCATCTCGTTCCTGGCCGGTTTCCTGGTCTTTATCGGCCTGTCAGTCTTTGTTGTGCGGCCCATCCGGCAACTGACCAAGAGCATTGTCCGCTTCAAGTCCAATCCGGAAGATGCCACGGCGACGCCCCGGCCGTCCGGCCGGCCGGACGAGATCGGCCAGATCGAACGCGAAATGGCCTCGATGCAGGAAGAGGTGCGCCAGGCCCTGCGCTCGCGGGCGCGTCTGGCGGCGCTGGGGCAGGCGGTTTCCAAGATCAACCACGACCTGCGCAACATGCTGACCGCGGCGCAGATGGCCTCCGACCGTCTGGCCAATTCCGCCGACCCGACTGTGGCCAAGGCCCTGCCGCGCCTCGAACGCGCGCTCGACCGGGCGGTTTCTCTGGCGCAGAACGTCCTGACCTATGGCAAGTCGGACGAGCAGACGCCGCAGATTCAGATTGTCCGCCTCAAAGAACTGGCCGAAGCTGCCGCCGAGGATGCAGGCTTGGCGCCGGAAGGGGTGCGCTTTGTCTCACGCGTGGCCAAGGGCTTCAATCTGGAGGTCGACCCGGAGCAACTGCACCGGATGCTGGTCAATCTGATGCGCAATGCCCGTCAGGCTATCGAGCTGCAACCGAACCGCAAGGTGCGCGGGCGCGTGACGCTGACGGCGATCAAGACCAGCGAGGAAGTTCTGCTGATCGTTTCGGACAATGGCCCCGGCATTCCGGAAAAGCTGCGTGAAAAACTGTTCCAGCCCTTTACCTCAAGTTCGACGCCGGGCGGTTCCGGCCTTGGCCTTGCCATTGGCCGCGAACTGGCGCAACTGCATGGCGGCGATGTCCGTCTGGTCAGCACGGGCACTGACGGTACGACCTTTGAAGTGCGCCTGCCGCTGAAGCCATAATTGACGGAGTAGAGCTTGGAATTCGAGGAACTGCTGGAATTGGCGCGGGACAGCTATGTCGGTCAGTTTGTCGACTTTGTCGATAAACAGTCGGCGCTGTTCGAGCAGGGCGCGGCCGAGGTCAAGCTCCAGATCACTGGCGACAGCGAATATTACCGCAACTATTTCTGCGCAGATTTCGCCTCGAATGACGATGACGGCCATGTGGTCGAACTGGCGCCGGACGAGGAGGTGACCTTCGATCCGGTCGAGGTGTCGCTGGGCGAGATGGACATGACGGTCACCCGGCTGGTGTGGAATGACGTTACGGTCGCTTCCAATGACCGGACCCTGCTGGCCAGCGATTTCGCCGAATGGTTCGAAACCTGGTTCG